>DATGHM010000189.1:0-9239 GCA_035307985.1 Candidatus Acidiferrales bacterium | reverse complement strand
TCCGCGTTTTCGACCTGGCTCTACAAGATTTCCGTGAACGAATGCTGGGATTACCTCCGAAAGAAGAAGGTCCGGCCCCTGGTCTATGAGTCGGACCTTTCCGAAGAGCAGGTGTCGCGGCTCGACGGCATCGTTTCGCAGGGCCGCCCGCCGGAATCTCCCAGCACCGGGGCCGAGGTAAGAGAGCTTTTGGAACGGATGCTCGAGAAACTGCCTGAGCAGGACCGGCAACTGCTTCTGCTCAAGGAAGTTGAAGGATTTTCGGTCGAGGAGCTTGCGGACATTCTCGACCTGAACGTGAATACGGTGAAAGTCAGGCTCTTCCGCGCGCGGGGCCGAATCATGGAGCATTACCGCAAACGGATGGGTTCAAGTGTTTTGGCGCGCAATTCCCTGGGGGCGGGGGAAAGGAAGGGCTCGTATGGAAGCGGTTAGGCAGGCGTGTACGGGATATGAGGCGAAGCTGGAGGACTACCTCAGCGGGCAGCTCTCCGGCGCGGACGCGAAGCAGGTGGCGGAACATTTGAAAAGATGCACCGGCTGCAATGCAGCCCTGGAGGATGCCCGGGCCGGCCTTCGGTTGCTGCACGTCATGGATCCCACGCCCGATCCCGGACCCGCGTTCGCGCGCACCTCGATGGCGCGAATCCGCATGGAGATCGTGGCCTCCGAGGAAGCACGAGGGTTCTGGCAGCCGTTCGTTGCGCTGGCCTGGCGGTTCGTTGCAACGGCTACGATCGCGCTGGCCGTCATGGCTGCCTACGACGTCGTGAAACAGCCTAACCAGTTGCCCGAGGCAACCGTGGCGTCCGTGCAGCAGGCTGACGTCCGGGATTTGTTCACCACAGATGCCGACCGCGTGCCGCTCAATCGGGACGAGGTGCTGGTAATGGTGGCGGAAACCGAACATGGAAAACACTAATCCCAGAACCCGGCGCGAAGCCGCCGTATTGGTGTTCGTGGTGTTCCTGCTTGGCGCGCTCGTCGGAGGAGTGGGGAACCACCTTTGGGGCCAGCGTGTATGGGGCGGCCGGCAGGAGGTTGCCAGGCACCCGGGACAACCCTGGCGAGCGCGAATCGTGAACGATTTCACCCGCGAGCTTCAGCTCACTCCCGACCAGCAGGGCAAAATCGGGGACATCATCGATAATACACGCGTCCAGGTGAGAGCGCTCTATCAGCCGCTCGACGCGCAGCACGAGCAGATCCGCCAGCAGGCACGCGCCCGCATCCGCGCCGTCCTGACGCCGGAACAATTGCCAAAATTCGACGCCTTCATGCAGCGGATCGACCAGCAGCGCAAGAAAGACCAAGCCCAGCACTGATTCCGTACCGCTACCGCAAAGCAGTGTCCGAACGTCACCCGTCAACCCTGCATGTCCGAATTTCCTGCCGAATCCAACCGTCGCGGGTGAAAGCAGCCAAAGCCATAGAATTACTCCGCAACTGCAGCAAACGTTTTGCTCCCGTTGCGCGGTTAAACGAGCTTAAATTGTCGCAAAATGGCGGGCCCGAGCGGGTAGGCCGACCGGCTCGCCGAGACGCAGTCTTAAGAGCCGGTTAAAAGGGGATGTCTTCGTCGGAAATTTCTGGGCTCGGAGCTTGAGATTCGTCAGGTGCTGGCGCGGGCTCGAATTCGTCGTGGCGTCCTGAGCCGCCACCGGATGCGCCAGCCATGGTCCCACCACCTGCACTCGCTCCTGCTGCGGCACCTTCGCCGCGGCCTCCGAGCATCTTCATGGAGTTGGCGACGATTTCGGTGGTCGTTTTTTTCGAGCCGTCGCGCTTGTCGTCCCACTGGCGCGTTTGCAATCGTCCCTCGATGTAAACGAGTTGTCCCTTCTTGAGGTACTGCTGGGCGATTTCGGCAAGCTTGCCCCACATCACGATGCGATGCCATTCGGTGCGCTGCTGCTTCTCTCCGCTGCGGCTCTTGAACGATTCGTCGGTGGCCATCGTGAAATTGCACACGGCCTGGCCGCTCGATGTGTAGCGGGTTTCGGGATCGCGGCCGAGTCGGCCGACGAGAATCACTTTGTTAACCATAAGCCGGGAGTATAGCCGAACTCGCGCAGTGCGGAAAGAGGAACAGAGGTGAGAGGGCCAGAGATGGTCCGAATTGCCTTTTAACCCGTGCGCCAGGCCGGCGGCGCCTTCTGCTGTGTCGAGCCGGTAACCGCGGCTACTTCATCTCGCGAAGTTTGACTTGGGCGCGACGCGACGCGCTCGATCCGGGGAAACGGCGCACCACAGCGCGATAATCGCGAGCGGCCGAGACCTTCATGTGCAGCTCTTCCTCGGCCATGGCCTTCTTCAGCAACGAATCCGACAGCTTGAAACTGTTCGGATAATTCGTGAGGACCGCATCGTAGGCGTTGATGGCGTCCTTATAGTCCTTCTGCGCGTACAGAATCTCGCCGAGATAGAACTGGGCGTTGGAAGCGAGGTCGTTACTCGGAAAGTTCCGGATGTAATCGGCGAACTCCTGATGCGCCAGGTCATAGTTGCCGGTGTTGTAGTCGCGCAATCCGTTCTGGTAGAGCGTGTCAGCGGAAATCGGAGCCATTCCGGCAGGCGAGGCAGCATTGCCGTTGTTCGGGGCCGGGGCGCCGTCGTTCTGGGTGCTGGGCCCGGGACCGGGACCCGGATTCCCGCTCGTTCCAGGATTGACGGGAGCTGCGCCATTCTGGGGGGCGGCGTTGGAAACCTTGCTGTCGATGCTTTGCAGCGTGTTCTGCATGTCGGTCAACTGCTGCTGCAGCTTGCCGACGCGAGCCTGCACGTCCTGAAGATTGTCCGAGAGCCCCTGCGTCTGTTGAGCGACGGTGCCAATCTGGGAGTTGCCGTTGGCCTGCACCTGCTGCATCGCTTGCTGGAGCGATGCCATCGTCGCATTCAGGTGATTGACGGCATCGGACTGCTGCTGGACCAAGGTCCTGATGGAGGCGCTGTCGGAGTCCAGGGCGCTGCGAAGGTCTTGCTGGCCCTGCAAGAGCTGCGAGACCTGCTCCTGCAGCTGGACAATCTCCTTGCTCACCGCGCTGGCCGGCTGAGGCGAAATCAGAGCGCCGCCGAGAGCGCCCAGTAAAACGGCGACAAACCCAAGCACTATCCATTTTGTACGCACCGGGTTCCTCCTTACTCGAAATGTGGGTGCCCGAACGCAAAGAAGCGATACCGGGATGTCCGGCGCCCGCACCCTGTAAATACGCTCATGGAAACATTATGACACGGCAGCGCCGCCTTGCACCCGCCTGTCGTGCCCGTGTGGGTCTGGGATTTCAAAGCCATTCAGCCAAAAAGAGGCGCGCGGGCGGCGCCGGTTCTCGTGGCAGCCGCTCCGCGCGTTGGAATTTCTTCAACGTACCGGCGCAAAGGATATGCGTGTCAATGCAACGGAACCCTGCTACTTCGCCATTACCAGGTGCGCCCGGCGATTCTGCTGCCAGCACGCTTCATTGTGCTCCATGCAGAACGGCCGCTCTTTGCCCCAGCTCACGGTGTCGACGCGAGCCGCGGCAATTCCGAGCGAAACGAGATAGTTCTTCGCCGCGTCGGCGCGGCGCTCGCCGAGACCGAGGTTATATTCGGTTGAGCCGCGCTCGTCGCAATGGCCTTCGATCGAGATGCGTATATCGGGATAGGAACGCAGGAACTCCGCGTCCTTGGTCAGCGCGTCGCGCGCATCGGGACGCAGCTCCGATTTGTCCAGGTCGAAGAACGCATCGCGGACGTTCTGGCTGAAGAGTTCCGCCTCGCTCGCGTTCGGAGCCGGCTGCTCGGCCGGCGCCGCGGCATTGATGTCCACGTGCGCGGTCGCCGTGGCGCTGCCGCCGGGACCTGACGCCGTGATCGTGTAGGTGGTGGACTGTGTCGGCGTCACTGGCGTCGAGCCTTCGGGCGCCACCTTGCCGACTCCCGGCTGAATATCGAGGTCGGTCGCGTTCGTCGACGACCATGACAACGTTGCGGTCTGGCCGCTATTCACCGACGTGGGTGAAGCGTTCAGCGTGACCGTCGGCTCGGCCGCTGGCGGAGCTGGCGCTGCGGCCGGCGGTGCCGTGGCGACTTTCTTTTTGCAGCCCCCGGCGAACGCCAACGCCGCGAAGCCAAGGATCAACATCACCTTTCGAACGGAACTGGACTGCATTCATTTCCTCCCTTTTGGCGTGCCCGCGAGGGCTTCAGCAGGCAGGCCTGAAATAGTTTTTCGATACGAACACGAGTGCAAACAACCCAATCGCCGCCTCGCCCATGGGCCGGCGAAACGAACGAACCTTATAAAATTCCGCCCCGCCGCGGGTGCACCACAACAAAGCGGAGGAAAGAACTCTTGGATCCCCCAGAACCTTTGACACTCCGCGCGGTCTTCCGCCGAATACCGTCCGGCTTCGAATGAATCGCTTTCATTCGGCGATGCCGCGGTTCATCGCGGCGACCAGTTCGGCGACTCGTTCTCGCCCTTGAACGTGAGCTGGCGCGGTTGGCTCCCATCGGCCAGCATGGACCAGATCTCGCGGCTGCCGGTGCGGGTTGATTCGAAAACAAGGTGACGCCCGTCCGGCGCCCAACTCGGACGTTCGTTGCGTCCTTCGTCCCTCGTAAGCTCGACAAGCTGATGGCTGACCACGTCCATGACATAAATATCGTAATTGCCCGTCGGCCGTCGCCAACTGAATGCGATCAGTTGTCCATTCGGTGACCATGCGGGGTCGATGACGTAACCCATGTCGGGCAGGTTGATGCGCGTGACATCCGTGCCGTCGGAATTCATCTGGTAAAGCACGGGAGCGCCGTCGCCGCCGCGGTCGCTCACGAAAACGATCTGCTTGCCCGTTTTCGGATTCCAGGCGGGCGACGTGTTCACACCGGCGGCGAATGTGATGCGGTGCAGGTGAGTGCCGTCCGCGTCGACCGTATAAATCTCCGGGTCGCCGTTCTGGCTGGACATGAAAGCGAGCTGCTGGCCATCAGGCGACCATGCCGGAGAGCCGTTCGTGCCGCGAAAGTGCGGAAAATGAATCAGCCGGCTGGAAACCGTGGAATAAATGCAAATCTGAGGCGACAAGACGCCGTCGCGATTGGTAACGAAGCAGGTGAACGCGATGCGCGAGGCATCGGGCGACCAGCGGGGCGTGAGCGAAACGGAACCCAGGTGCGTCAACTGATGTGCATTCGCGCCGTCGTAATCCATCGCCCAGATTTCCTTGTCGCGGCCCCTCGCGCTGACATAGGCGATTTGCGTCTCGGCAATCCCCGAAGCTCCCCCGCCAAGACGGGAAATGATGTCGTCCGCGAACTGGTGCGCCAGGCGGCGCGCGTCAGCCTCCGTCACGGCGCCACGATAGATCTTCTGCAGCGCAATGGGCGCAGACGGATTGCTCACGTCCGAGAGATACCCCGAAGCGGCGAGCCCCGACGCATCCGTGTTCAGATTCCCGTACGCCACCATATAGGCGCTGGCGGGCGCGCTCGACCAGTCCGGCGCGCGCAGTTCGCTCGGCTGGCTGGGGATTTCCTTCGGATAGAAACTCGTGCTCACCAGGTCGAGAATGCCGGAATACTCCAGATCGGACCACAGAACATCGTGGAAGGTCTTCTCGAGAGGTTGCGCGGCCGCCGAGCGCACGGCCATGTCGGGCACGGCGACCTTGGCCTTGGAAACGCCGAGTCCGGTGCCTGTGGTGAACCAGGCTTGCGCCGCCGCGGGACGCGCCCCCACCAGGCACAGAACGAGCAGAATCGCTGAAGCTACCACAGTTTTCCTAATCATGAGAGAGACCTTCTTTGGGAAATGAACGAATTGGGGATTGGGAGTTCATCGTTAAATTTGATCATCGGTGAAAGTCAAACCAGAAATCGACGCTCACGCTCGACCCGGAATATCCCGCTGGGAGTGAATCAAAGGGACTCGAATTGCGAATGGCCCGGACCGCCGAACTGTCGACGGAATAATTGCCGCTCGAGCGCGTAACTTGGATGTTGGTGGCCGTCCCGTTGCGCAGGATGTCGAAGGTGACCACGACTCGCGGGGCCACGCTCACGCTCGGATCGACCGTCGATTGGAGCCAGTTGCTGCTGACGCGCCGTTGCACCGCCTGCACATACCAGGAAAACCGCGAGGAGAAATCCCCACTGGCCCCTGAACTGCCAAAGCTGAGCCCTCCCGCCGTTGTTTGTCCCGCGCCCATGGCGAACGAGCTGTACGGAATGTTCGGGGCGCCCCCGCCGCCATAGGGAACGGCGTTCTGGGGAGGCGGCGTGGGATTTTCGAGTAGCTTCGATTTGTGCACGTTTTTCGGAGGTAGCGTCGGATGCTCGAGCGCTTCCGATTTTTGTTTGGGAGACGGAGGCGGCTTCAGATGGAATTTTTGAATGGGGACCGCGTCCGGCGGAGGAGTTTTGATTTCCGGCGGCGGCTCCGTCTTGTAGAGCCCTTTGGAATTGTCCACCACTCGACTGGGAGTCACCACATCCGGGCGGGGGAGCGGGATGGCCGGGACGCTACCCACCAGCCCAACCTCCGCGGCGCCGCCCGGTCCGCCCCAGCTTTCTCCACGATGCGCGAAACCCGAATAGATCAGCAACCCCCCCAGGACGGCGTGGAGAAGAACCGAGTATGTCAGCGGCCCTTTGAGGCTGGGAATAGGTTGTTGTGCGGCAACCGATGACATTTTTCTTTAAGTTCGTTTTCCTCAAAGCGCCGGTCGATTGTTGCGGCCCGATGCGAAATCCGGTCTCTTCCGAGCCTTTGCTATTTCGAGCCTTCGGAAAGCGGTTGTGTGACAACGCTGATATTTTGGATGCCCGACTGGCGCAAGGCGTCAACCACCGTGGCCCAGGTTCCGAACGGCACGCCTTCGTCGCAGCGGATGTACACCGCGCGGCGCTGCGCGTCGCGCGATTGCTTCACAATCGCCGGTCCCAGGTCGTGAATGTTGATCGGCTTGTCGTTCAAGTAGACCTGCTGTGCGCGGTTGATGGTGACCACCATCCGCACTTCCGTCAGTTCCTTCACCGTCTTGGTTTTTGGAACGTTCACGTCGATGCCCGACTGCAGAATCGGCGCCGTGATCATGAAAATGATCAGCAGCACCAGCACCACGTCGATGAACGGCACCATATTGATCTCGGATAGGGCCGTTCCGGTTTCGCGTTGAATATGTGGCATATCGAATTGCGGGCTGGGCTAAGAGTTGTACAGCGTTTCGATCCGGGCGACGAATTCCGCGGCGAAGTTGTCCAGTCGCGCAGCCAGCGCCTTGATCCCGTGCAGGTAGTGGTTGTATGCGATCACGGCCGGAATCGCCGCGAACAAGCCGGCCGCCGTCGTGATCAGCGCTTCGGAAATCCCGGGAGCGACGGCGCGAAGGCTTGCCTGTCCCGCGTCGCC
Organism: Candidatus Acidiferrales bacterium; assembly: GCA_035307985.1. GTDB lineage: Bacteria > Acidobacteriota > Terriglobia > Acidiferrales > UBA7541 > Palsa-295. The sequence continues at coordinate 1,846 of DATGHM010000189.1, read as the reverse complement.
GAGCCCGGCAAAGGCGTCCATCACGCCCCATACCGTGCCGAACAATCCGATGAACGGTGAAACCGAGCCGGTCGTCGCCAGCCAGGACATGCCTTTTTCCAGGCGGCGAACCTCTTCGGCTGCGGCTATTTGCATTTCCACGCCCACTGCGTTCGCACTCTTCACGGTGCGCACGGCTGTCGCTGTTCCTCCGCCCCGCGGGTTCAGCGAGCCCATCTGCGCCTCCAGCTCGCGATAGCCGGCTTCGTAGACGGTGACCAGCGGGTTTGATCCCGCGCCCGCGCGAAGCGTCCGAGGGTCGGGCAAAGCGCCCGAACGGAACATCTGGAGAAACCGCTTCGTGCCCGCGTTGACCCCGCCCATCTGGGCGGACTTTTGAAGGATGATTGCCCAGGAAAAGATGGAGAGAATTAGAAGCAACACAAGAACAGCGCGCGCCACCCAGCTCGTTTGCTCGAGAAGGGTGAGCGGGCTGGCGAAAAGAAGCAGTGCCAGTACTGAAATTGTTGTACCCCCGGAGAAAGTCTCACTGCTCGCCTCGAGCAGTCCCGCAAATTGAAACCGTACCACACGCTTCGGGAGTTTCAAAGTGATCCGCCCCGGTCCGGAATCATCGTATTATCCGAAACGACACGCGAGTCCGCCGCAGAGACGGCCGGAAAATCGAGAAAAGGCGGCGCGCTCGATCGCTATGCTTGATCCTTACGGATACGGAGCTCCATGAAAACGATACTGCTTCTGATTTGCTCGAATACGTTCATGACGATTGCATGGTACGGACACTTGAAGTACCGGCAGTCGCCCCTTCCGCTGGTAATTATTGTGAGCTGGCTGATCGCCTTCTTCGAGTATTGCTTTCAGGTGCCCGCGAACCGGATCGGCTACGGCGAATTCACGGTCGTGCAGTTGAAGGTGATTCAGGAGGTGATCACGCTGGTGGTCTTCGGCGTCTTCGCGTGGCTGTACTTCGGCGAAAAGCTGAAGTGGAACCAGGGCGTCGCGTTTCTGTTCCTGGTCGGGGCCGTCACCTTCGCTTTTTGGGGAAAGATGTAAGGAGCGGATTCCTGCAATCGACTATCGACACTCCCGGCGGAGACGGCTAGACTCGGTCCGTTTTTGACGGCTCCGCTCGATAAGGACTCGATCTCAGCATGAATCTTCCGGAGGACTCATGGCTCGCAATCATGGATGGCGTCAGATCGCGACGTTGATGTTCGCGTTGTTGCTTGGCATGGCGGCCCGGGCGGCCGATGTTGTTAGCACTTCGTCCGGCGCCGTCGCGGGCCGGACGAGCCCGGACGGCAAGGTCCGCATCTTCGAAGGCATTCCATACGCTGCGCCGCCTGTGGGCAATCTGCGCTGGAAAGCTCCGCAGCCCGTTCACGCAGGGAAAGGCGTGCGGCAAGCGACGAACTTTGGCGCACGCTGCATGCAGGGCAACATTTTCGGCGACATGAATTTCCGCGACGACGGTCCCAGCGAGGACTGCCTCTACCTGAATGTGTGGACTCCGGCGAGGGACGCGAACGCGCATCTTCCCGTGATGGTTTGGATCTATGGCGGCGGATTCGCGGCCGGTTCCTCGTCCGAGCCGCGCCAGGACGGCACGATGCTGGCGAAGAAGGGTGTCGTGGTGGTCAGCATGAATTACCGGCTCGGCCTTTTCGGATTCTTCGCCTATCCCGGACTTGCAAAGGAGTCGCCGGACCACACTTGCGGCGATTATGGCCTGTTGGACCAGGTGGCGGCGCTCCAGTGGGTACAGAAGAACATCGCCGCGTTTGGCGGCGATCCGCGCGAAGTGACGATCTTCGGCGAGTCGGCCGGCTCGTTTTCGGTCAGCGCG
>DATGHM010000188.1:0-5648 GCA_035307985.1 Candidatus Acidiferrales bacterium | reverse complement strand
GCATCAAGACCACACGACTTCGCCGTCCGCCTTATGCGCCATTCGTCAAAAGCGCCAAAGCGTCCACCGCATCCCGCCCTACGTCTTTGACGATCGCGAAACGCCCCTCGAGAAGGACGGGACCGCGACTCAATACTACTGTTTCTACCCCGCGGTCAAGTTAAATTCGGAAAATCGGAAATGGCCGTTGTCGTCCCTGCGCACGCAGGGACCCATAACCACCGAGGTCAGTTGTCGAAAGAAGGCGTCTGGCCGCGGCGCTAGAACCGAGTGGCCGCGGCGTATGGGCCCCTGCTTTTCGCAGGGGCGACGAGGAAAAGATTGCCAGGTCGTCCCTGCGTGCGCAGGGACGACGATCGCAGGGACGACGATGAACATGTTTGGCAATCGCATCATGATCTAGCGCGCAAAAAAGGGCGGCTCGCTTGAGCCGCTCCCTTACTCATATCCTCTCACTCATGCGCACCGCTTCGATTACGGGCAGGGATGCCTCAGCCCGTCAAAGCCAAGATAGGTCCCGCTCGCCGGATCGTAGGACCGATAGCGCTGCGCACAATAGGAAGGGTCGGGCACGGCGTTCTCGCCCACGACGACAGCGGGTCCGGGCTCCACGACGACGGGTCCGGGAGCAAAGTAGTCGCCGTCATCGTAGGCGTAGTCGTCACCATAATAGTAGGGATAGGGATAGCCATAGTCGTAGCCCAACGCGGCGCCCGCCGCTGCGCCTGCGAGAAAGCCTGCGCCGGCACCGAAGCCACGGTCGCGATCGCGGAAGCCATCTTGACGGAATCCGCCTTGGGCAACTTGTCCTTGGGAAGCAACTTGTCCGCCGCGTCCGGCGAAATTGGTTCGGCCGACGCTCGCCTGCGCGCCGCTGAAGTTCGCTCGCGCGCCACTGAACGCCGCACCACCACGCACGCCGCCGAAATTCCCGCCGCCGGCATGCATGCCACCGCCGCCACGCATTTCTGCCGCCAGGGCCGGAGTTGCAACCGCCAACGACAGCGACAGAGCCGTTACTCCGAGAATACCGAGTTTGGACATCGCATTTTCTCCATTACAAGAATATGAGGGCAGACATCAGCGTCCGGCGATCGTTCCGATCTTTTCTCAAAATTGTGAATACGCCGGCACTCGGCGAGCGGCGCGCAAACACTGCAAAAACCTGCCAGGGACTGTTCCATCCGGGCATGCTAGAGGGAACGCGATGGAACGGGCGAGTCACACAGGAACCGTGTGGAGCGCACCGCCTCAACTTGCGCGAACGAATGCTGTGACGGCATTTTTAAATTTCATGCTGATTGCGCTCATGCGGCTTCATTCGGCTTCATTCGGCTTCATTCGGCTTGGCCCCTGCCCTCGCTGCCAATTTGCTGCTATGGAGTTCCCGGGAAGAAGCCGCATCACAGTTCCAGGGAGCAAGAAAAACGTGCGATACCTCCACACCATGCTGCGCGTTCGCAATCTCGATACCGCGCTCAAATTCTACCAGGATGCACTCGGGTTGAAGGAAGTCCGGCGCATCGACAACGACAAGGCAAAATTCACGCTGGTGTTCCTGTGTGCTCCCGAGGACGAAGGGCTGCTCAAGTCGTTGCCCAAAAACCGTGGCGCGCCGCTGGTCGAACTCACCTACAATTGGGACGAAGAGAAATATGGCGAGGATCGCTATTTCGGCCACCTCGCCTACGAGGTTGACGACATCTATGCGACTTGCGATCGCCTGATGAAACTCGGCGTCACCATCAACCGGCCGCCGCGCGACGGGATGATGGCCTTCGTCCGCTCGCCCGATCTGCATTCGATCGAACTCCTGCAAAAGGGCGAGGCGAAGCCGCCGGCTGAGCCGTGGGCCTCGATGCCCAACACCGGTCATTGGTAGGGCGAAGGCGCGCGGCGGCGAATCGAAATCGAGACGATCAACATTGAGTGCAAATCAGGCTTCGCCGGCGGCGAGGCCTGATCTTTTTCGAGAATTAAGGTACACCCCACTCATCAGACGTCGGGAGCAAGAAATCGTGTCAAGCAGCACGCAAGGCCAGATCACGATCTGGGGTCGAGCCAATTCGGTCAATGTTCAGAAGGTGCTTTGGTGCCTGCGCGAGCTCGACCTTACCTATGAGCGAATCGACGCCGGCATGGCGTTCGGCCGCAATCACGAGGCTGATTATCTCGCGATGAATCCCAACGCGCGCGTGCCGACGCTCGTGGACGGCGATTTCGTGTTGTGGGAATCCAACTCGATCATGCGCTACCTCGTGCGCGCCTACCGCCCGCAATCGCCGCTCTATCCGCACGACGCAAAAGTGCGCGCGGGCGTGGACCGTTGGCTCGACTGGACGCTCTCGACCTTACAGCCGGTCGATCGTCCACTGTTCTGGGCGCTGGTGAGGACGCCGCCAGCGCAGCGCGACATGGCGGCGATCCAGCGGGATGCCGACGCCGCAGCCGCGCAATGGCGCATTGTCGATGCCTACCTCGCCAAGCGACGCTACATCGAAGGCGATGATTTCACGTTGGCCGATATCGCGCTCGGCACCTATGCGCGGCGTTGGTTTGGCCTCGAGGGCATCAGCAAGCCGAGTTTTGCAAATCTGGAGCGCTGGTACGCCCAATTCGCCAGCCGGCCGGGTTTTGTGGAAGTTGTCGCACCGCCGATGTCGTGAGAGCTTTTGCTTTTGCTTCTCCCTCTCCCCGCCCTTTCGCGGGGAGAGGGTTGGGGTGAGGGGCTCTATCGGCAAATTCGACTCGTGGAGAGTCCCCCTCACCCGGCGCTCTCCGGGCGATGCCGAGCATCGCCGGGAGAGCGCCGACCTCTCCCCGCAAGCGGGGCGAGGTGAGGAAACTCGTGCGTCAGCCGATTCGACTAAAAGCCATCATGCTATGAGACGCGAAGATCGCGGACCGTCACCTGACGAACTTGACGCCCAACGATTTGCCGCGGCGCCACACCACTTTGCAATTCCGTCCCCGGCCGGCGTCGCGCGAAAATGCGAGCCGCACTCTGCCGGTCAGCGCGCTAGAATCGGCAACTGTGATCTTCGCACCGCTCGATGACATGTCGTGCACCACGCACGGACGCGCGGCAAAACCGCCTTCGAGGGTGACCCACCCCTGCTGCTGCACCGACTTGCGCGCTTCGCGCTTTTTGGTCACGGCCATTTGCGGCCTCCTGGCGAAAAATTGTCCCGCTCTTCCCTAGCCGATGGGGACTTTAAAAACCGTTGCAATCGCTCGCCCGGGCGGCTTGCCGGAGTGCGCAAACGCCACTATACGTTCGCCCGCCGCCAGCCCGACCGCATCGCCACGGTCGGGACGGAACGGCGCCAGTGCGGCCTTAACGCATTGATCTGCCGAAAGAATTTGTCTTTGAGTCCAAGCGAAGCCGCAACGCCCCGGCCAGTTCGGCCGAAGCGAAGCGAGCAAGCCTTCGCTCCCTTCGTCTATCGGTTAGGACGCCACCCTTTCACGGTGGAGAGAGCGGTTCGATTCCGCTAGGGAGCGCCAGCCGTTTTCTCGCGACCTTCCATTTTGGCCGGTTGCCGCGAGCGACCTCGTCAGGCGGCACGCCGCGCATCGCGCGGACCATGGTTGAGCGGTCAACCTCGAATTTTTCGGCCAGATTAATTAGGGGAAGGTTTCCATGGCGCGGTTACTAGAAGCAACAGTTTCCAGCTAATGTCTCGTTGGTGAGTTTTGGCAAGGACAGCTCCGATGGTTCAAAAACCATTCTTTCTAATCTTGAGGGACGATACCGCTAATACTTTTTCAGTCGAAGGCCCAATGACTGATGACCGTTCTTGGGTTTCTCAGATTGTAACTGCTCAACGCGCAGGCCGGAAGGTTCGCTGCGTAGTGGCGACCGGGGCTACGCGGGAAGAGTGCATCAAAAATTGGTTGGCATCCAATCCTCGTATGAAGCTCGTCGACCAGGGCATGTTGCCTTGAAATTTTGATCGTCGTCTCCGTTCGTGGCCCTCGAAAAAAATGCCAGCGCTGGCGATACCGGGCGAGCGGGCGCGACCCGTTGACCACCCCGGCCCTCAGGAGGACCCAAGCGAAACCGGGGCTCTCGTACATATAGTTGTCTTAGCGGGAGATCGGGATAGCTCACTGTGCCGATGTCTGAGATCGTCCAGTAAGCGGACATGTGACCACCACGCCAAAATCGAAGCTAATGACCCGGAGCAGAAGAGAGACCGGATGTCATTGCGCACCTGACGCAATTAGGTCCGCTGTCATGTTACAAGCGCATAAAGCTTCCACTCTCCGGGAACGCCCTTGAGGGTGTGTGTGCCGCGCTCTTCGAAACGCATTCTGGAGCCTACACCGAGGTCCTTGACCATACTCGAGACGAGAATCTCGCCAGGGGAGGCGTGGGCTTGAATGCGGGCAGCGATGTGGACCGTCATCCCACTAATGTTCCCGCTCTGCAGGTCGCATTCTCCGGTATGAACTCCGGCCCGGATTGTGATGCCTAGCCGCTGGACACTTGCGAGTATCGCCCGGGCGCACTCGAGGGCTCGCATCGGGGCATCGAACCGGATCAGGAAACCGTCGCCTATCGTCTGGACTTCAAGACCATCGTGACGCCCGAGTTCCTTGCGGATCGTAGCATAATGTTCATCGAGCAAAGCTCGCCAACGAGCATCACCCAGTCGCTCGGCATGTTCGGTCGACCCGACGACATCAGTAAAGAGCAGCGTTGCCAAAATACGCTTAGCCTCCGGGAGCGACCGCCTTTGACGTTTGGCATTCTCGACGACGACCCCAAGGCCATGCGCCGAAGACACGAGCTGACCGTCGGCATCGTGGACACGGACGTCCAGAACGACGAACCTCCTATCACGTAGTTCGGCGCGAGCCTCAGCGCGTAACGGTCTGCCGTCAGCCGGCACAGGGCGATAAAACCGGGTGGTGAAATCAATCCCGACAAATGACTGGCCACGGCGAGGTATTGTCAGGCTGGCATTGGCCCGACTTGCGAGCGAGGCAATGCTGCCGAGCGCTACTGAACGAGAGTACCGACAGAGCCATTCGCTGCTCGGAAGCGTGATGACGACGTGCCCTTCGTTCACGATTACGAACTCGACCGGCAGCAGATGCTGATATGGCGCCTTGAAGGTGCCGTCCGCGAACATCCGCATGACGCTATTCCCATCATTCTCTTGCCACATGGCTAGGCGAGGCATCGCCCCGGCATGCTGGCGAAGATAGGGATGGGGTGTCGCATAGCGCGGCTCCTCGATGGGACGCATCTCGGCAGGAGCCGGAGGTGGCGGCGCTTCGATTTGCCGAAGCTCCAAATGACTGGACGCATGTGCAATCAGGCGGCCCTGCGGGTCCTCAATCTCGACCTCGCTGAACACGAAGAATCGGCTAGCGTTGATGACTCGGGCGCGCGCCAAGAGGTTACCGGGCTCCGGCCGCGCCGGTCGAAAGTAATTAACCGCGAGCGTCACGGGATTGGCATCCATGCCTTGCGGGAGTGTTGTCATCGCAACCTCTGACAGAGCCGTCTCTTGCAGCGGCGCTGTATCGAGGGTGCCTCCTTCGGTTTCAAACATGCCGCCAGCGGGCATGGTCCATGTTCCCGAACCTGGCCCAACGTGAGCGGCGCGTACGCCAAGTAAGTGCGCGACCGGTGG
>DATGHM010000187.1:0-9799 GCA_035307985.1 Candidatus Acidiferrales bacterium | reverse complement strand
GAGGAAAGGGAATTATTGGAGAGCGGCTGCCGCGTCGGCAGCGGTTGGGTAGATTTTGATGGCTTTGTCGACCTGGGTCAACTTCAGGGTGCCCGCGACCATTCCCTTGGCGCCCGCGAGACAGAGCATTCCACCGGATTTCTTCACTCGGGAAAAACACATGACGATGGTGCCGATGGCCGCGCTGTCGACGTGGGTGACGCCGGAAAGGTCGAGGATGAATCGCTTCTCGTTTCCGGGCGTGAGCGTCTCGAACTCCTGCTGCAGGCGCTGGCAGTCGGGGCCGGCATGAATGCTGCCGGTCAGTTCGAACACGGTTATCGAGGGACTGTGCTCCCGTCGCGCGACTTGCAGAGTGACGATTTTAGTGGCCATGCCGTTACTCCTCGTACGGAAATTCTCGAATGAGGCGCACGCAATCGCCCAGCGCCACAAGAACCGAATCGCCCCAGCCGCAGGGGATGAAGGCAGCCGTCTTCTGATTGACCGGCTTGTCCGCTTCGGCGAAAAAGCGCAGGCGCTGTCCCGGAGGAGGAGCTGCGAATTCCTTTACGGTGATGCGAAACGTGACGTCGCCGCCCGCGTGGCGCTTGTTCATCGAAAAGAAATGAAGTTGCGTCAGTTGCTCGGAGACATCCCGTTGCAGGTATTTCCATTCGCTCATCCGCGCGCTCCCAGGTCGATTTCCGTTGGCCGAATCAGGGGTCTGTTGACGGCGGGCGCATGTTAGGCCATGCGGTGTGTGCGAGTCAAACGAAGAGAGCGCCGCTTAGGCCAGGCCAAGACAACTTGGGTTGGGGCGCCTTGACAACCCCGTAGCGCGAAGTCACACTGGCCTTTCCATGCGAGAACTGCTGCGCCGCGTCATGCTGGTGGACCTGCTGAAGGGGATGTGGCTCACCTTCCGCTATCAGGCCCCGAAGAATGTTTATACGGAGCAATATCCGCTGGAGAGGCCGATGGTCGCGGAGCGCTACCGCGGCGCGCCGAGGCTGAACATCAACCCGGAAACGGGCGAGTCCCTGTGCATCGCGTGCAATCTTTGTGCGCTGATCTGCCCGGAGAACCTGATCGTCGTGGGATGGCATCGCGACGAAGCCACGCGGCGAAAGGTCTTCACCACCTTTACCTACGACACGTCGCGCTGCATGTTCTGCGGGCTCTGCGAGGATGCGTGCCCGACCGATTGTCTGGAATTGACGCAGGATTTCGAGATGGCCAGCTACAGCCGCGAAGGGGCCATCTGGGATCGTCACCGCCTCGAAGTAGGGCCCACGCCGACGCACTACACGCGATAGCCGAGCGAGTCAGCGGTTGCCATTGATCGTCGAGGCTCCCGAGACGGTCCACCCAAAGAGACGCTGCCAGAGAGAACGCCCCGCCAGTCCGAACATTTAGAAATCCTTCCAACAGCAGCAGTGCCATGGCGCGGCGACTTCGGTTAAGATACATCTCTTTTTCAGGCGGATGTTTATCCCGGTGGTGTGGAAGGAGAGGAATGGAACTTCGCAAAGATCCGATCACGCGCAGCTGGGTGGTGGTGGGACATCCCGAAACGGACGGGATTCCGCAGAACGCGTGCCCACTGTGTCCTGAGAACCGGATCGAGATTCACGAGGTGCTGACATTGCCGCGCGAAGGGCCGCGGCAGGTGCGCGTGTTTCCGCATTTCCGGCCGCTGTACCGGATCGAGGGAGAGCCGACGCGGAGCGCCGAAGGAATTTACGACCGCATGGCTGGGACGGGCGCGCACGAGATCATCGTCGAAACGCCCGACCACGAACGCGGGATGGCGGACATGAGCGAAGAGGAGATCGAGATCGTGCTGGAAGCGTACGCGCAACGGATCGTGGACCTGAAGCAGGATTCGCGGTTCAAGTACGTGACCATATTCAAGAACCGGGGCGAGCAGGCCGGCGAGGAATGGACGCACGCGCACGCGCAACTCACGGCCACGACCTTCGTGCCCAGGCGGGTGTTGTACGAACTGCGCTCGGCCCGATTGTGGTACAAGGAACGCGAGCGCTGCGTTTTCTGCGACATCATGCGGCAGGAGATCCGGCAAGCGAAGCGCATCGTGGATAACGTTGGCGATTACTACGCGTTCTGTCCCTATGCCTCGCGCGTGCCGTTCGAGATGTGGCTGATGCCGCGCACGCACAACCACCAGTTCGAAGCGCCTTTGCCGGGGGAGAACCGCCATCATCTGGCGAGCCTCTTGAGACGGGCGCTGCGGCGGCTGGCCAAGGTGAGCACTACGTATCACATGGTGCTGCACACCGCGCCGAACACGCTGCAAACCAAGGGCGAACTGAGCGAATACTGGCGCACGATTGCGGGCGATTACCACTGGCACATCGAAATCCTTCCCATCGTGGAACAGCGCAGCAAGTCCTACAGCATCAAGGAGATCTACTTCAACGGTCTGTTGCCGGAAGATGCGGCGGAGCGGCTGCGTCAGATCGATCCGGGGAAATGAAAATGGGTCGCGCGGAATCGAAGAGCGAAAAGCAGAGCCCTTACGACCACCCGCAAGGAACGCGGCTGGGTTTGATTGTATGACGAAGGCGGGATGACAGCCGGGAAGGAGCAACGCGGCGGAATCATCTTCAAGTTTCTGCTGCTGTGCTGTTTTGCCGTATTTTTGTGCGCTCTTTACCTGGCGCGGCACCCGTTGATGCGAGTGGCCGGGCGGGTACTGGTCCTCGACGATTCTCCGCGAGCTTCGGACGCCATCGTCATGCTGGGCGACGATAATTACAACGGAGACCGGGCCACGCGCGCGGCCGAGCTTCTGAAGGCAGGTTGGGCGCCCCGTGTGGTTGCCAGCGGGCGCTACTTGCGCCCGTACATCAGCATTGCGGACCTCGAACAGCACGACTTGACGAACCGAGGAGCGCCGGCAAGCGCCATCGTGCGGTTTCCGAACCGCGCGCGAAACACGCGCGAAGAATGCACGGCGCTTTCGCAACTGCTGGCGGAGCGTGGCTGGAAGCACGTCCTGCTGGTCACGTCGAGTTACCACACCCGGAGAGCCGGGTACATTTGCTCACGCCTGCTTCCGTCCGGAACCGAACTTCACGTGGTGGCAGCCCCCGACTCGCAGTTCAATCCGGACGACTGGTGGCAAAGCAGGCAGGGCGAGAAGATTTTCTTTCATGAGGTGGTGGGGTTCGTTGCGGCGGCGTGGGAGTTGCGGCACAGGTCCGTGCAGACCACGGAGTGACGGCTTTTAGGAGGGACCGACCGGGTGCCTAAGCCTCGCAGGTTTGCCTGCTATGGAAGCTAACGGGACGCTGAAAAAGTCGAACGGCAGCTTCAGGGGTTAAAACCCTTGATATAAAACGCCCGCTTACGGCGGGGTTAAAACCCCGCCCTCCTGAAGACAAGGCGTTTTTCAGCAAGCTGCTAAATCCAGGGCAGGCACGGCCTCAAGACTGGGAGAAGGGCTGCCGCCCATAGTGTCGGATCGGCAAACATGTGGCGAAGATACTTGGGTTTACTCCATCTGGGGTCTGTACTATAGTTCCTGACGATGTACGCGCGCTTGAAGCGCGACAGGAGGCCTGCCAGCCCGGCGCAGGCCATCTTGGGAGTGTCCGACATTTTCTGGGGGAGGAATCCATGTGGCGTAAAACGACAGAGGCCAAACCCGCTTCACCGGCCTCGAACGCGCCCGCGCCGGGTCCCGTAGCCGACAAACCGAAGGAGACGCCGCAAGCTGTCCCGCCGCAAACCGCCTCGCCGCAGGCTCCGGCGGCACTGGCAGCGACGGCGCAAGCCCCGGCGCAGACCACACCGACTCAGACGCAGGCGAAGGCCGCGCCAGCAACCCCGGCACCGGCCCCGCAACCGGTTCGATCCGGAGAGGCGTCGACGATCAGCGCCGGGTTGAGGATCAAGGGCGACATCACCGGCACCTCCGATCTGACTGTGGAAGGCGAGACGCAGGGCAAGATTCGGATCACGAACGGCCGGGTCACGGTGGGCGCGACTGGCAAGGTGAACGCGGATATCGATGCGCGTGAGATCGTGATCCATGGCCGCGTCCAGGGGAATCTGAAAGCGACCGAGAGCGTTCGACTGGGCTCGTCGGGCCACGTGGAGGGGAGCATTCTGACGCCGCGCATCGGGATCGATGATGGCGCGAGACTTCGCGGAAATGTGGAGATGGTTCGCCCAGGCGATGCCCAAGCCAAAACTGATCAAGCGAAGCCGGTGGCGGCCGCTCGCGCCGCATCGGCAGCGGCGAGCGAGGAGTAGCGGCCGATGAACTGGACCGCCAAGGCGCATTCGGCAACTGCACCTGCCACGAGCAGGCCGAAGCCGGGTCCCGCCGTGCCTGCCGCCGCGAGCAACCGGAATGCCCGCACCTCGAATGGACTGAAGGAGTTTCTGTGGATGATCAGCGACGTTGAGCGCGGCCGCATTCTGGACCTCGGCAATGCGTCGCAATCCACCCTCAACTTCTTCATAGAACGCGGCTATCGGATTACGACGGAAGACCTGCTGCGATCCTGGAAGGAATTTCTAAGCACGGAAGAAGAGCGGCTGCGGCGGGCGGCTGTCGGGCAAGATGAGCGAACCTCGCAGGCTCTACTCGTCCAGAAATTTCTAGACAGCTCGCTCGACTACCCAGAGAACAGCTACTGCGGCGTTCTTGCGTGGGACCTCTTCGATTACTTAGACGGAGAATTGCTGCCGCGCGCGATGGAGCGGATTTACCGGATGCTGACTCCGGGAGGAGCGGTGCTGTCTCTTTTTCACAGCCGGCCGCCGGAACGATTCCATCGGTATCGAATTCTAGACAACCAGACAATCGAGACGATGCCCGCGCCGACCCTGGCCGTGCATGCGCGCGTGTTTCAGAACCGGGAAATCCTCGACATATTCAGCGAGTTCCGCACGTCGAAGACGTTCGTCGGTCGCGATCAGATACGCGAAGCGCTCTTCCTCAAGTAGCCTGCCTTGGGCGGTCTGACGCAACATTACCACGCCAAAAAGGGCCTGCCATTCCTGGAGAACCTGCTGCTGAATGTTCGTTTTGCGCTTCGAGTGCTTCGGAAGTCTCCCGCGTTCACGCTGGTTGCGTTACTCACCCTGATGCTGGGGATTGGGGCAAACGTCGTCGTCTTCGGAGTGCTGAACGCGGTCGTGCTGCGCCCGCTGGATGTGAGCGACCCAGGGAGCCTGTATCAGATTCGCCCAAAGGTGTGGGCGAGCGGACGGCTACTGACCACGTCGTATCCCGCGTTTGAGGATCTTCGGCGGCGGAACTCAACCTTCAGGGGGATGGCGGCGATTTACGGATATTCCGACGCGGGACTGCGCTGGCATAACGCGGCGATGAATGTCTCGGGCGATGAGGTGACCGGAAATTATTTCGATCTATTGGGGGTGCAGCCGGAGGCGGGGCGGTTCTTCCACGAGGCGGAGGAGCGCGGCCCGGGTTCAGCGCCGTATGTGGTGTTGAGCGATGCTCTTTGGCGAAGCGCGTTTCATGGCGATCGGAGCGTAATTGGGACGACCGTGGACCTCAACAAGCATCCGTTTACAGTAGTCGGCGTGGCACCGGCGGAGTTCTACGGCGCGGAGCGGTTTGTGTGGCCGGAGTACTGGATCCCCATGGCCAACGAGGAGCAGGTGGAGGGATCGGATTACCTGCATAGCCGGACATCTCGCGTGACGGTGATTGGGCGCCTCAAGCGGGGCGTGACGCCGCAGCACGCCACGGAAAATCTGAATACGATTGTGGCGGAACTGGCGAAGGAATATCCAGAGACCGATCAGGGACTGTCGGTGCGGCTGATCCACCCGGGGCTCTGGGGCGACGACGGCGACGTGATTCGCGGATTCCTTTACGGCGTGACCGTGCTGGGGCTGCTGGTACTGGCGGCGGCATGCGCGAACCTGGCCAGTCTGTTTGCGGCGCGCACGGCAGATCGCGGCCGGGAACTGGCGCTCCGCGTGGCCCTCGGGTCGAGCCGGCGGCGGCTAGTACGGCAACTGCTGACCGAGGCGCTGGTGGTATCGCTGATGGGCGGGGCGGCGGGGCTGGTGAGCGCGGACCTGCTGCTTGGCGTCCTGAACCGGTGGTATCCGGCCCTGGGCCATCTAGCGGCGGGCACGGACGTCCGCTTGTACCTGGCAGGTCTGGCATTGACGCTGGGAAGCGCGCTGCTGTTTGGAATAGTTCCGGCGCGACAGGCGTGGCGGAGCAGTCCGTTGCAGGCGATGAAGGGCGGAACGGTGGATTCGATGCTTCTGCACCGGTTTGCCCTGCGGGACCTGCTGTTGGGCGCGCAGATTGCGATCTGCACGCTGCTGGTGACGGCGTCGCTGGTGGCGGTACGCGGCATGGTGCGCGCGCTGCACGCGCCGATCGGCTTCCAGCCGCAGGGGGCGATGCTGGCCGGGATGGACCTGAGCCAGGGGGGACAGGCAGGCGCCGTGGCGCTCGCGAAAGAGAAAGAAATGATCGAGGCGGCGCGGAGCATTCCCGGCGTGACGGCGGCCGGGGCGGTGAAACCCACTCCGATGAACGGCTGGATACGCGACATTCCGATTTACCGGCCAGGAACGGTGGAGTTCCGGATGGATAATTATGCGCTGGCGACGTTCGTGTTTCTGATGTCGCCGGGATACCTGCAAGCTGCCAGCACACGGCTACTGAGCGGCCGGGACGTCTCATGGCAGGACACCGCAGAGACACCGGATGTGGCCATCGTGAACGAGACTTTCGCGCGGAAGATGTGGGGAGAAACGCCCGCGGTCGGAGAGCGGTTCGTTGTCTGGGGCAAGGTGACGGAAGTGGTTGGGGTGGTAGAGAACGGCAAGTACCACGACCTGGCGGAGTCGCCGCAGGCGGCGGTGTATCTGCCGTTGTCGCAAAGCGAGGAAAGCGACGCGGTTTTGGTGGTGCGGTCGCGGCGGGCGCCGAACGAGATGGCGGCGGCACTGCAACGCACACTGAGCGGCATCGAGCCGAATGTGCCAATCACGCTGCAGAGCTGGCCCGATGCGCTGCGAGATGTGCTGTTCCCAGCCCGGGCGGCGACAGTGGCGCTAGGCGTGATGGGCCTGCTGGCAGCGATGCTGGCGGTGACGGGCATCTTCGGCATGGCGGCGTACAGCGTGAGCCGACGGATGAAGGAGCTGGGCATCCGCGTGGCTTTAGGCGCGCGCAAGGTGCATGTGATCAGTGCGGCAGTGGGGCGGCCCATGTCGCTGCTCGGCGTGGGATCAGCGGTGGGCCTGCTGTCGGGCTTTTTCGCCGGCCGGTTGCTGGGGCGGATTGTGTATCAGGCGAATCCGCGGGATCCCGTGGTCGTGTGCGGCGCGGTGCTGACCATGGCGCTGCTGGGCATTGCCGGGTCTGCGATTCCAGTCCGGCGGGCGCTAGCCGCCGATCCGTCCACGCTCATGCGGGAAGAGTAAGACAGGCGAGTTTCCCAGGGTCATCGGGGAGAAGATAGGCGAAGCAATGGCGAAGAGAACGTCCTTCGAGATTTCGTGGTGACCCGATCCCAGTTTGGAATACAGGAAATTTCCTATTGCATTGGGCGGCACGCGGACGTACAAGGGAGTTGAAGTAGCTAGACCACGGAGGAAGGATGAATCCACCGGGCCTAGACTGGAAAAAAGCTTAAACACACCGCTTTTGCGGTGCGCTGCCGCGGACGAAGCGTCTAGAAGCTTTAGTCCCGGTCCAGAGAAAGTGCTAAAACGGGGAGCTGCCAGGCTCCCCGTTTTGCTTTGTACGCACCGTATTGACGTCCTCTCTGCGAACCGAGCTGCTTTTGGTTTTGCATCCTCGCTTGGCCCTTCGAATTTGCCGCCGCGAATTGGCGAGGCGCGGCTGCGTTCCTAACTGCGGTGAAATACCGGAACCTCTCGTGGGCGATTCAATCGAAAAAATACTGTGGCGAACGTGGCGACCTTTGCGGGAGCGTTTACGGCAGAGGCGCAGAGTGCGCAGAGATAAGAAAGATGGGCGGTTTCTGCGGTTGTCCAGCGAAGATTAGCAAGACGCTGTTGCCCTGCCAGTTCGCAAAACAACATTCGGCGCGCCAATGGAGGCGGCAAATCAAGAAAGCAATCCAGTGCGTTATCGTTTGATCCCGATTTCGCACCGCCCAGCTTGTTACGGTCGGTTGGAGAGGACGACTTTGCCGCCTTGGCGGGCGAAGACGAAGACCTTGCTCTGGTCGATGTCGGCGAGAGCCTTTTTCGCGAGGAAGTCCTCGGTGAAGAGAAACACGCGGTGGGGGCCGTTCCAGAGGCGTTCAAATGAGGCGTTATTCTCGAAAACTTCGGGTGCGCCCGGGAAGTAAGAACCGAACCAAAGGTTTCCGTCGCGCCCGTTGAGCATGTGCAACTCGATCCCGGTGTAGTAGTTCAGAGTTGAGCCCCATTCGTACTTGCCGTTGATGACGATCGTATCGCCGGGCTGCCAGGCCTTCTGAATTTCCAGGGCGACGCGCTTCGAGGAGAGCTCCGGCGAGAAAATCACGAGTCCGCGGTGCACGCAAAAGAGCAGCACGATCATCATCCCGGTGAGCGCGAGGTTTCCGGCAAATGGCCGGCCACGGCGGCGGAAAATCCAGTTCAGGCCGGTTCCCGCCAGCAGACCCAATCCGACGAGCAGAAGCGGTGTACGAAACAAACCGAAGGACTCGAGCGTGAGGTCGCCCATGTGGCCGAGCGAAAGCTTGTAACTGCCGGGGTGCGGGACGAGGACGGAGCCGATGTCCGTGCCAGCCGGGAACGGGTGCGTCTTGGCCAGAAGGACCATCGCGGCGGCAAATCCGACGAAACCGATGGCCAACAAGACGGCCGAGGCGATGCGGCCGTCGCGCCGGTCGCGGCTGTCGGCGGCGGATTCGCGCTCGCGCTGGAGCCAGCCGCCGATCAGCAGCGCGAGAGCGGGAATTGCGGGCAGCGAATAGTATTCCTGACGGGTTGAGAAGCTGAAGAAGAGCATGATCACGAGCGCCCAGACCGCGCAGAAGAGATTCGCGCGCGCGCGACGGTCAAGGCCTTCGCGCCAGGTTCGGAAGCGAATCGGAAACTCGCGCAACGCCGGAACGAGGTAGACGGCCCAGGGAACCACCCACGCGAAGAGAAGCCCCCAGAAGACGAGCAGAGGCACTTTGTCGTAATCGCGGGGGAAGCGCTCGTTCAGGTAGCGCAAAAACTGCTCGTTGATGAAGTAGAACCACAAAAAGCCTTTCTCAGGGCCGGTGGGTTGCGCCGGGCTGCGAATCGCCGCGAGGACGTGCCAGGGCACCGCGACGGCGAGAAAAACCAGGAGGCTCGAGAAGAGATGAAACTTGAGGATTTTTCGGAGCGTTCCGGTGAGCAGCAGGAAAACGCCGATAATGGCGAGCGGAAACACGATGCCGATGAGGCTTTTGGTCAGGACGTTGAGCGCCATCGTGACGGCCACGCCCCAGCAGAGCCATCGCGAGGGCTGGTCCTGCTCGTAAGCGATGAGAAACCAGTAGAGGCCGAGAGTGAGAAATAAAGCGACGAAGACGTCGGGGATCAGGAAGCGCGTGTAAAGAAAAATGCCGGGCGCGGTGACGACGATCAGCGCCGCATAGAAGCCGGCTTCCACCCCGAAGTACCGACGGCCGAAGATGAAGACGGCGAACGCGAGGGCGAGGACGCCCAGGGCGAGCGGAAGGCGCGTCTGCCACTCGGCGACGCCGAAAAGTTTGTAGCTTGCCGCGACAGTCCAATACATGAGCGGAGATTTTTCGAGGTAGCGGATGCCGTTGATGTAGAGCGTCACCCA
>DATGHM010000186.1:0-3362 GCA_035307985.1 Candidatus Acidiferrales bacterium | reverse complement strand
CCGATGAAAAGGCCTTAACCCAGGCGGAGGCGGTTGTCGCGTTTGCTTCGGCGATGGCCAGGCAGGCCTCGATCGTGAACGTGAGGCGCGAAATGATCGAGCAAAACGGCGGGAATGTCTTTGGCGACCCGCTCTATTTTGCCGAGTACTATGACCTCCCGCCGATTACGGAGAAGGTTGAGCGCGCACAACGCGTTCTGGGCCTCAAATTGACGTCATTCGCGAATGGACTCCGTGAAACGTACCGCTGGTACTCGCAAAGCGGGCCCCGGCGACCCCTTGATTTCCTTTTCGAAGACCTGCTGATTCGGCAGGCGCGAGAATCCGCGACGCCGGATTAGCTTTAGAATCGAAGGAACATTTTATCTCTTGAACCCCGAATTTCCAGCTTGCAAAACGCGTCCGTTTGGATACAATCCCCTCAGAAACACAATTACTCTCTTAGGGCCCGCGCAACGCCATTTTCCCCTTTACGACGTCCCGCGCGGGCCTTCTATTTTTTACCCCCAGGCTGTTGCCCTTCGCGGATCTCCGTTGACTGGCACGGGAAGAAGCACTCCATCGGCAAGGGGCGGGGGGCGGGCGCTCGCAAATTTACTGGGCACCCGCCTCTGCCTCTGGCGGCGACTTTACTTTTGATGCCCTGGTTCCGGCGGGTTCCCGACCTTGATCGTATTGCCGCCATCGTCCTGCAGCCCTGCTGGTTCACATGTCCCACCAACGGCGCAGGCGCAGTAGGTGATCGTCGCGTTCTCCACGATCGGAACGTATGGGCCGTTCGATCCGGCGTCGAGGGTTATGTAACCGTCGGACGCCTCGTCCTCAAACGCTTGAGCTGGCGATGTGTGTATCAGGCATCCGTTGGACAAAGCCTGGGCAACGTCGAAATACACGTCGCCGTCGTTGTCGACCTCTCCATGTTTAGGAACGCAGGTATACTGTGCGGTGATTTCGATTCTCACCGTTTGTGCGTCGGCTACTCTTGCTTTTCCAGCTTCTGCCATGTCGTTTCTCCTTTTTGAAATGCTTACTTCTTTTCGGTTGGCCGAAAATTCGGGTCTCGCAGCAACTCCTGCACGTCGGGATTATTCTGCAGTTGAGCGAGTGGATAACCTTTCTTCCAGCCCTGCTCGATATACCGGAGGGCCTTCGGGCGGTCGCCCAGATCTTCGTACGTCTCACCTGCATTGACGAGGATTGTGGCGTCGGTCGGCGCCAGGGCCAGCGCCGATTCCACGTGAATCAGTACCTGCTCCCGCTGCCCCCTTTCCGCATAGCCGATCGCCAAACTGGATTGCACCATTGGATCCTGCTGATGCGTCTTGGCCTCTTCCTCAAGCAAGGCAATTTCTCTCGTCCTGGCCGACTCAGCCTTGCTTTTTTCCTTCAGCCACTGGTAAGCGATGGCCAGGTTGTCCCAGACCAGGTAGTTCTTGTCGTTTAGCTGCAAGGCCTTTTCGGTGGCGGCAGCGGAGTCCGTATATCGCTTTTGCTGGTAATACAGAATTCCGAGATTCGCATAGGCGGCATACGAAGGACTCAGCTCGATGGATTTTCTCAGCGCTTGCTCCGCTTGAGGGATGGCCTTCGGATCGCCCATGTCGAGATACACCGAAGCGAGATTGCTGTACCCCTGCGCGTTATCGGGAGTCAGTTCAATGACGCGCTGCAGCTCAGCGATTGCTTCCGGGTAACGACGCTGGCGATCGTAAAACAGGCCGAGCGAATTGTAGCCGTCCCAATAGTCCGGACGGAGTGCTACGGCTTTCTTGAACGTCGCCTCCGCCTCGGCAATCCTTCCCATTCGCTCGTACGTGCCGGCCAATCCCTCCAAAGCGTCCGAATTATGGGGATCAAGACGAAGCGCGCGCTGAAACTCCTCGAGTGCAAGGTCGTAGTGCGCCACCATCGCGTGCGTGCGCGCGAGCGTGATGTAAACCGCGGGAAGATTCGGATCGAGTTGGGCGGCCTTTTGGCAATTTGCTGTCGCTTCATCAATCCACTTCTGATTGGGATCCACGGCGAACTTGCGGCGGTAGGCGTCAGCCAGTTCCGCGTAGCCGACTGCAAAGCTCGGATCGGTCTTCACCGCATCGTTAAGCGCGGCGATGGCCGCATCCAGATTGCCGGGCTTGTCATAACGCTGGATGTAGCCGAGCGCCGTGAGATACGACTGGTAAGCAGCGGGATTCGCCTTCCCGCCCGTATTCTTCAGCATGTCCGCCGTAACGGAAATGCCCATCAGCTTCGAGAGCCGCGACACAGCTTCGTTCTGCAACGTGGCCAGATCGCCTGCAGGGTCCTCCAGTTGCGCGGAGCCGATTTGCCGCAGCGTCTTGGCGTTGATCAGATTCACGGTTAGGCGAATGTCGCGCCCTTCGTGCTCGATGCTCCCTTCAACGACGAGCGTGGCGCCCAGTTCACGCAGCGCAGCCGAAGGATCGGTCACCTTGCGGGCGCGCACGACGCTCGAAGGCACCACCCACAAGGATTGATTCCCCACGTCGAGGTTCGAAAGGATGCTGGTGAGACTGTCCATCAAACCTTCTGCCAACGGCGCGTTGCCGGGATTGTTCCCGATGTTGTCGAACGGCAGCACGGCGATGTGCCTTTCCGTCGTGCCGAAGAGGGCCCCGTTGATTCGCGAGCGCACCGACGGAACTGCAAACGCCAGCAGGGCCAGCAACGGCAACGCAGCAAGGGAGAGCCACCAGCGCGATATTTTCTTTGGCGGTGCCGCGGCGCCCGCCCAGGCGCTCGCGGACGCGCGTTCGAGATACTTCTGCACTTCGCCGGGACGCAGCGTCGCCGTGGGCGCGGAGCCATCCACCGGTTGCATCGCCGCCGCGGAAATGATCGTCGAACGAAACGTTTCGAGATCCTCGGCCATCTCCCCACAGTCCGCATAGCGCCCCGCGGGGTCTTTCGACAGCGCGCGATAGATGATTTTCTGCAACTCGGGAGGCGCGCTCGCGGGCGCTGCCGGAGGTTCGTTGACGATGGCGAACAGAATCGCCGACGCGTTTTCCCGCTGAAACGGGTTCGCGCCGTTCAGCATCTCGATCAGGATCACGCCCATGGCCCACACATCGGTACTTGCGTTCACCGGGCGTCCTAGCGTCTGTTCCGGCGACATGTAGCCGATGGTTCCCGTCGTGAGGCCGAGCGTCTGCGTTCCCGCGTTCGCGCTGACCAGGCGCGCGAGGCCGAAGTCGATGATTTTCTGGACGCCTTGTTTTGTGAGGATGATATTCGAGGGCTTGATGTCGCGGTGAACCACGCTGTGTGAATGCGCTTCGGCCAGCCCGCGCGCCACAGGGAGCGCAACGTCCACCGTTTCGCGCACGGAAAGCGGTCCGCGC
>DATGHM010000185.1:0-6987 GCA_035307985.1 Candidatus Acidiferrales bacterium | reverse complement strand
GTTGTTTGTACACCGTTGACCACGGCGCGGTCGTTGGTCGGATCGCCTGTTCCGTTCACATCCACTGGCGTGCCGATCGTAAACGGGCGCGCGCTCTCGAACTGCGAGAGCGTGCTCAGTTCGAGGCCGAAAGGCGCGTGGACGATCGCCGCGAACACCAGCCGGTGCCGCACATCTTCTCCCGAAGGCCCGTAGTCCCCCGGCCCAAACGCGTTCAGCGGATTGCATACACCATTGACGTAGTCAAAAAGCTCACCTACCACGCAGCCCCAGGTGTCCGCGCTCGACAGCGTGTAATTCACCGTAAGATTCAGTCGCCGCGACACGTTCCCCTGCAGGTGCACGAGCAGCCCGTCATATCGCGAGCGGTTGTCGGTGCGATACACGGTGACGTCGGGCACGATGGCTTGCTGGTCGGCCCGATAGTTCGGATCGGACGCCGGAATCAGCGGAGAAAAGAGTGTGTAGCCTGCGGTGTAATTGTAAGCGCGATAGGCGTGCACGCCTTGCTCGTGCGTCCACTGGGCGCTGAGAGTCCAGTTTGCGTTGAACGCGTGCTCGATACCCGCGGTCGTTTGCAGCGCGTACGGCGTCTTGTAATTTGGAGCAATAATCGCCCCCGCTCCGCCCGACGCCGCTCCGGGAATGCACCCCGGATCTCCCGCATTCACACACGGGCCGGGCGCCGCGTTCACCGACTGGAACGCGTTCACCCAACCGTTCTGCGCCAGATCGTTGTAATAGAGGCCGATCCCCGCGCGGACCACCGTATTCGACGAGGCGCCGAGCGCATATGCCACGCCGAGCCGCGGCGCAACGGCCGCATGATAGTCGCTCGCTTTACCGCTGATCAGCGGAATCTGCAAAGCCTTCAGCGTGAGGTACGCGGGATTGTCGAGCTGGCTGCGCCCCGATGCCGTGAGAAGCCCGAAGGTGGTGTCGTACCGCAATCCGTAGTTCACCGTGAGGCGCGGCGTGGCGCGCCAGGAATCTTCGGCAAAGAGGCCGAGGCGTTGCACGTTCTGCGAAAACGAGCCGTCTCCCGCGGGCGCGAAGTCACACGTGATCCCGGAGCTGGCCGAAGGCGCCGTGGCGCATTCCGAACTGAAATAGAATTGCGACGGATCGGCGGCGTAAAAACTGGGATCGTTCGGGTAGGAAATCAAAGTCTCCGCCGTGCCGGAGAGCGCGCCGCTCAGCACCGGCTCGTGAATGAAATCGACGCCGAAGCGGGGCGCATGCGAGCCGGAGACATGGCTCACGACGTAGCGAAATTGATATTTCTCCTGATTGCGCGCCACCGGAAACGCCGTGATCGGCGTGGCGAACTGATTGTCGCCGAACGTTTCGAAGCCCGAAATCGTGCTGAACGTCGCGCTGAACGGAAACGCCAGCGCATAGCCCAGATCCGAATTGCGCGATTCGGTGTGATGGAGTCCGCTCGCGCCAAAAACGAACGAGCCCTCCCATGTGGGACTGAACGTAAACTGGTTGCTCACCGCGAGGTTCAGATACTTCGAATAAGAACTCGCCCCAGTGGAAGCCAAAGTAGCCTGCTGGACCAAATCGTTCCTGGTCGTGTACTGATCCACCGAGCCGCGAACGAACCACTGCGAGCGGCTCGACTGCGACCAATCCAGACGCAGCGAACCAAGGATGTCTCGGAACGGCACCGGCGCGGTTTGCGGGACATCGATTGAGCTCACGCCAGGCAAGAATCCCTGCGAAGCGAGCGCATCCAGCGCGTTGAATTCCACCACACTCGATGGACTGTACGCGATGCTGGCGTTCTCGTGAACGTATTCGAGCGAGGAAAAAAACCAGAGCTTCCCCTTCTGGATCGGCCCTCCCAGCGTGCCCTCATAATTCTGCCGGCTGAACGGTTGTTTGGGATCGGGCGCGGGGTTGTCGATGGGAAACCGCGCGTTCAGCGCGGACGCCCGCACGTAGACACCCGCGCCGCCGTGAAAGTCGTTCGTGCCGCGCTTCGTCGTGATGACCACCGAGCCGCCCGTCGTGCCTCCCGTGCTCGCGCTTTCCATCGACGTGCTCACCGCGAATTCCTGGATTGCATCGGGCGAGAAATTCTGCAGGAATCCGCCGACGTAATCGTCCGAATTGTCGGCGCCGTCGACGGTCAGCTTGTCGTTCAAGCCGGAGCTTCCGCCAAACGACACTGCGGTGATGCGCGCCTTCGTGGGATCGGACGGCTCAACCGGCTCTGTTCCCGGAACCAGGTACGCAATGTTTGCAAAACTTCTGCTCGCCAGCGGGATGGTTCTCAGATCCTGTGCGGTCACCACGCCCTGGTTCACGGTATTCGTGATATCCATCGGCTGCGTCGTGATCGACGACGCCTGGCCTTGCACGCGCACTTGTTGCTGCACGCCCGCCGGTTGCAGGCTGACTTTGATTTGCCGAACCGAGCTGACCTGGACCGTCACGTCCGAACTTGCCTTGGAAAAACCGGTCGCGCTCACGGTCACAACGTATGCGCCGGGAAGCAGGTCGTCCACGCGGAACGCGCCGTCCTTGTTGCTCGTCGCGTCGCGCTCGAAGGGGAACTCGGCCGAATGAACCGTGATCTTCGCGAACGGGATTCGCGCCCCGCTCGCATCTTCCACCGTACCCGCAAGGCTGCCCCGAAAATTCTGCGCCTGACAAAGCGCGGCGAACATGACGATTCCGATCAGCATGACGCTGAGATGCCGTCTCTTCACAATGCCGCCGCCTGAACAGAATAGGAATGTCATTCTTGCGAGCCGAAGAAGAGTACCCGACGCGGCGAGCTACTACCACAGGTCGTAATTCGAAGTGTCGCAGCGCGTCACATTTCCGGTGTTCGGACGCGCGAAAAAAAACAGGGGGCGGTTTATTTAGAGGGGGAAAAGCGGGTCGTTGCGGCGGTTCCTCGAAAAGAGTGTTCGGCGCCTACTCGCGGGACCCAGGAGCGCCTGCAGTGGGCGACACGGCAGCGCTTGTGCCCGAATGATCGTCAGTGGCGAACCTCTGCTTGTTGAGCGACAGGCTGTTGATGTTGGTGAGGTACGCGGCTACGCCGCGATAGAGGCCCATGGCGATGCGCTCGCGCTGAACCGGTTTCCGCAGCAGGCGCTCGTCGTTCGGATTGCTGAGAAAGGAAATTTCAGCGAGCACCGATGGCATGTTCGCCCCGATCAGCACGATGAAAGGCGCGCGCTTCACTCCACGGTCGTGTTCGCTCGAACTGATCAGCTCCAGCCGGTGCGAAAGCGAATCCTGAATGTCCGTCGCCAGTTCTTTCGACTCCTCGATTTTGTCGTTGCGCGCGATCTTCTTGATCAGGTCTTGGAGGTCGTGCATCGACTCCTGCGAGTACGCGTTTTCGCGAGTCGCCGTTTCCATCGCTTCAGGCGACGCGGCGAAGTTCAAGTAGTAAGTCTCCACGCCTCGCGCGTAGCGATCGCGGCTCGAGTTCGCGTGAATCGAAATGAAGAGGTCGGCCTTCGCCTCGTTCGCGATGGCCGTGCGCTGTTCGAGCGGAATGAACGTGTCGTCCTTGCGCGTATAGATCACCTGTGCGCCGGGAAGTTTTTCCTCGATGATGTGGCCCAGGCGCAACGCCACATCCAGACACACGTCCTTCTCCATCAGGCCATGCGGACCGATCGTGCCCGTGTCATGCCCGCCGTGGCCCGCGTCGATCACGATGCGATTGATTTTCAAGCCGAGAACGCGCGTCAGCGAGCGCTCGCCGTCGCGCGTTGGCTGTGGCAGCGGCGGCGGCTTCACCTTGGCGCTCGCGCTGGCCGCCAATCGCGCCTCGGCTTTCTTGAGGCTGCTCACTGCCGAAGTGGAGGTTTCGACGGCCACGACTTCGTCCGCTTTCTGCGTCGCGGGTTGGGCCGGCGCATCCGCCGCTGCGTTGGAAGCCGGCTCAGGCGCCGCCTCGGCGCCCCGCAGATCGATCACCAGCCGATATGGCTTTCCGACCAGCCCGGCCGAATAGCTCTTGGCCCCGTCGGCGTTCAACACGATGCGCACCACGTTCGGCTGGTTCTGCCCGACGCGCACGGATGTCAGCAGGCCGCTCGGTAAGTCGATCGCCTTGCCTCGAATCTTCGGCCCCACTCGCGTCTTGTGCAGGTCGAAATAAATGCGGTCCGGCGCGTGCAAGTGCGCCGAATCGAACGTCACCGCGTCATTCAGCCGGACGATAATGCGGGAGTGATCGCCGACGTTCTTCGCCTCCACATATTCGACGGCGGCCCAGTTCCCTTGCGGATCTCGGGGCTGCACCAGGGGGCCCAGATCCGCGAATTCGGTGGCGGAAATCTGGAGGGCGTTCTGCACCGCAGGCGAAGGCCTCCTTTTACTCACGGACTTCGCAGGACCCGCTTCTTCCGCCGCGGGACCGTTATCGTCCTTCGCAACCTGCGCGGGTTGTTGCGTTGCCGCGCGAGCGGCCGCAATCTGCGCGAGCGCCTGGCGCGCGTCGCCCGACCGGTTGTTTTTCGGATAACGCTTCAGAAATTCCCGGAAGGTTGCTTCGGCCGCGTCGAGGTTTTTCTGGTCGTCCTTCTCGACTTGCGCGATTGCAAAGAGAGTTTCGCCGCGATACCGCGTGCCCGGATACTGCGCGACCAGGAACTTGTACATATTGATCGACGACTCGAAATACTTCCGATCGAAGAGGCGCCCCATCTCGCGGTACAGCTCGGCCTCCGCGATCAGGGAAGGCGTCACCTCCGGCGCCTGCGCCGAAATCAAATAGACCTTGTGGTACGCGTCAATCGTCTTCTTGTAATCGGCCACCCCGCGGTCCCGCGGCAGAAGCCCTTCCAGCATCGTTCGCATGCGCACGGCGCGCTCGAATTGCGTGCGCGGCGCCGATTCCTGGTCCGCGCGAGCGCGGCCCGGCAGGCAAAGGAACAGCGCAGCGAGGAGCAGGACAGAGTTTGCGAGCGCAAGCCCTGAAGTGGTTTCGCGTCTGAAGCGAAACGAAGTCGAAGTCCAGTGTTTCATTCGTTCGTAAAAACAGCCCGGCCCTGTGAATCGGTTTCCCGGCGGATTGGATTCCGAGGCGGAGTCCATACCGACGCCGGGTTACGACCTGAGCCAGGCCGGAAGTATGCGTTCTTTACCTTTCGCACGTACTGACGCGTCTCCCAAAATGGGGGGACGCCGCCGCTGCGATCGACGGCCCGTTCACCTGCATTATATGCCGCAAGTGATCTCGTCAAGTCGCCGTTGTACCGATCGAGCAACGTTTTCAGGTACGCGGTCCCGCCGTCGATGTTCTCGGCGGGGTCGAAAGGATTGCCGACGCCAAAACGTTCTGCCGTCCCGGGAATCAACTGCATTAAACCCATCGCTCCCTTGTTGGAGATCGCATGAGGATTCCATCCCGACTCCGTGCTGATCACAGCATCCACCAGCGCGGGGTCCAGATCGTGCCGCTGCGCTGCCTCGTCCACGATATGCGCGAGATGCGCCGGTGGCGCGACCCGTGAAGCGGATGTCGATGCCGGGTGCACAGCAGAACTCCCGCTATCGCTGTGCCGCGGCGACGAATCCTCGTTCGTGTAGACGAGCTTGCCCTGCCCGTCCACATAGGATGCAATCTGAGCGTGCGTGGGTATCGCTAGTGCGCCCCACACCACCCCCAGCAAGAGTACAACACTTGCCAGCACAGGGATTCCCCCAGATCGCGGAAAGGTTCGTAGACAGCCGAGCCGCCTTCGCACAATTCCTTCGCGCGAACCTCTGGGAACCTCTGAACCGTTGATGGAGTCCTTGCTCATTGGCCTTGGGAAGGCAGAAACGTTCGGGTTAAGGCCCTGAATGCGGCCTTAAACCCTACTTCCTGAACGAACCGAACACATTTCAGTCCCCGGCCTCGAGGTAAGGCCGCGGAACCTCCTAAAGCACCAGAAACATACCGTCGCCCTACGGAAGTAGTGCCAGGGCAGACCCGCCTGCAGCGGGCAGACCTGTGTGCCGCAGGTAGACTTCTGGCGCGATTGAATTATAGTGAGCCGGAGAGAACGGGGTAAACAGTACGACCGGACAGTTGTGTCCTTTTTGCCATCCGCCGCAATCTGGCAGTGCCCCCGTGGCACGGACTGGTGGCGCGGGACTCTTGGGGCGCGTTTTCGAGGCTCCTGTTCGGGGATTCCACTAATAGTCCGACATATTGACTGTCAACATTATGGATGATATCTTCCCGTACATGACGACAACGGAACTCTGGTTCGAATACATCCCGATTCCTGCGCTGCTCCGTCACGCGCGCACCACCTACGGCGCGGCGATGCGCCGGGCACTGGCCGAGGCCGGATATGACGATATTCCGAAAAACGGACTCTACGTAATCGGAGGGCTGACCCTGGAGACGGGCGCCCTTCCGCTTGGGCAACTCATCGAAGAGCTGCGGATCTCCAAACAGTCGGCCAGCCAGCTCGTCGACACTCTGGTGGCACGCGGCTATTTGCAGCGCACGGAGGATCCCAGCGACCGGCGCAAACTAAGCATCACCCTGACTGAGCGCGGGCGAGACGCCGCGGCAACGCAGGCGGCCGCAGGAAAAAAAATCGATGAGGAACTGATCAATCGCGTAGGCCAGGAGAACGTCGATCGCACGCGACGCACGCTCGCGGCGTTGATCGAGCTGGGCCCACACGGCCAGCACCCGGCCGACGAAGACTGACCGCCGCTCCTGGGCGGCGTCTACAACATCCTTTCGATCATCGGGTAAACGCTGCTCAACGCCTGCTCGATTCCCGCCGTATCCTTTCCGCCAGCCTCGGCGAGATCAGGGCGGCCGCCGCCGGAACCGCCCACCATCTTGGCGAGTTCCTGGACAATTTTCCCGGCGTGCAGCCTGGGGATCAGGTCCTTCGTGATTCCGCTGATGAGGGCGACCTTGCCGTCTTCGGCGCTTGCCAGCACCACCACGCCGGAGCCGAGTTTCTGACGAAGCACATCGACCATCTGACGGAGATTTTC
>DATGHM010000184.1:0-27999 GCA_035307985.1 Candidatus Acidiferrales bacterium | reverse complement strand
CGCCGAATTCCGCAACGCAGACGTATATACGGGTCCCTGCTTCGCAAACTCAGAGATGAATCTGGCGGGAGACAACGCCGTGTTGGCCTGGCACGTGCGCAACGGCGCATGGTCCGGCGTACCCCTGGCGGATCTGAGCGTAGTGGCGGTGGTGCACGCCAGCGGAACGCTTGGCGATCCGTACGCGAACCCACTCCCGGCGAAGGCGGTCTTCCTGGTTGATGCCCGCGCCAACGAAGCGCAGCGCGCGGCGCTGGTGCATTTCGCGCAGGCCCAAGCTTCGGGACTGCTGGACCAGGTCGTATCCGTGCAATCGCAACCGATCTCGTTTTCCATCGAGCAGCACGGTTACACGGTGGTGCAGGTGGGCAGCCTCGTTAAGCTCGCGACGCGGACGCTGAGATCCACGGACACGGTTTGCCACAACGAAGAAGTCTATTACCCGCCTCTCGCGGCGCATCTCGAGCACTCGATGCCGGTGGTGGCGGCTGCAAGCAGCTATACGGGCGACGGTCTCGGCGTGACCTGGCAAGACTCCGGCCGGCGCGGCTCTTTCGTCGGTATGTTTGCCGAATAGGGTGTGAGCACTTTTCCGGTGTAACGTCCGCTGCTTCGATCTGAGGTTTCGCCGGAAACCTGGCGACTCAATTCATCCCCAGCAACATACCTGCGTCTACCCGGGAGGAAAGCATGAAATTGTCGTTTTCCAGCGTGAAACTGCTCTCCGCTCTTGCCGTTGCGGCGGTTTTCGCGAACGCCGCTTCCGCCCAGTACAAGCTCGAGTCTCCCGCTGCGCCCGCGCCACAGGAATTGGCGGTGAGCGTGCGCGGCGATCTCTCCGCGAATGCGATGCAAGTTACAGGAGCCAGTGGACCGTTTTGTGAGATATGGCTGCGCAAATCGATTCCGGCGGCGCCGAGTCCGGATACGAGTCTGGGTGTGAACTTCGGGCAGATTCCTCAGGGGGCTCTGGTTGGGGCGATCAAATTCGATGCGCAGGGTGGGGACTATCGCGGTCAGCCGATCAAGGCAGGCGTCTACACCTTGCGTTTCATGCTGGAACCGGTTAATGGGAACCACCAGGGCGTCTCGCCGTACCGTGATTTTCTGCTTGCGGTGCCTGCTGCACTCGATACTTCGGACGCAACGATCCCGACCGACGATCTGCTCAAGCTGAGCCGCAAAGCTTCGGGTACCGGGCATCCTTCAGTGTGGAGTCTCGTCCCCGCAGACAGCGCACCTGCAACTCTTCCGGCAATCGCGCACCAGCAGGAGGACACCGATCTATGGGTCGTCTACTTCCCGGCTCCGCTTGCGACGCCCGTGAAGATGGGGCTGGTTGTAGTGGGCCGCGCCGCCGAGTCCGAATAACGCCCCTCCATTGAGCGACTGAACTACGACTCCGTATCAAGGCCGTCGGCGATTTCCGTTCACTGCCGAGGAGAACAGAGCGAGTGTCGCGGCTCGCAGCCGAAGACGGTATGGAGTCTCTGCGAGGGGCGAATCGCGCGGGCTTGGTGCTATACTGACGCAGCAAACACGCTCATATAGTTGTCCTTCACGCCGGAGAGGTGGCCGAGAGGCTTAAGGCGGCGGTTTGCTAAACCGTTGTACTGGCTAAAACCGGTACCGGGGGTTCGAATCCCCCCCTCTCCGCCAGTTTCTTTGGAATCAATCAGCTAGCCGAGAGTACAAGTTCTTGCTTCCGACCTGGCGAAACGCGTCAGAGTCGTGCACTGTAGTAAATTCGTAGTAGTCTCAGTTGCGCTTCATGGGCGAAGCCGCGCGGAGCGGACCAGGACTCGGCCGAAGAGCACAAAGCACAGCAGGCGCTCTCAAACAGCTAAAGGGCAAGGCCGCAGTTTTGCAGGTGCGGCCGTAGGAAAAGTGGATGAGTGGGAGCGCGCGTTTAGATCTCCTGTAGTAGGATTCCCTCTCCGCTGCCCCATGTTGCGGCGTCAAACGCGGCAGTTGTCAAGCAGAAATCATCCACCCTGGGTTTTACGGCCCACGCGAACGGTTTTCTTGACCTTTGTACTGGTCGCAGTATAGGAGGTGCTGTTGTGAAACTAGCCCTGCTCTGCAGCTAACTTCTGAGTTGAGAAATAAAAGTAGTTCCCTTCGGCAAGTCGCCCCCAACCGGCGAAGCGTCAGCCAAGACCGACGCGGTGGAGCAGATCTGCAAAACGCGGGTCGCCACGCAGCGGGTCAAGCAGCGGGTGCACCTTTACTAGTTGCAGAAGATCAGAGCGTTCCTTATAGGCCTGCTCCAGCCAGGCGAAAGCCTGCTCGTTATCACCGAGCCCAATGTATGCGATTACGAACGCGTCTGCAGGAACATAGCCTGAGTGTTTTCTTCTTTTCAGTTCCGCCAGGAGTCGCCGAGCATCTGAGCGTCGACCAGCATGCGCATCCGCAACGATCAACACAGCGACAACGGCGGGGCGTCGAGCAGAAACGGAAATAGCCTTCTCCAGTAGGGGAATAGCTTGTTCCGGTTGACCTTTAAGGGTAAGCGTTATTCCAAGTTTCCAAAGGGATCCCAGTGCGTCTGGTTTGAGCGCCAGCACGTTCTGGTACTCGCGAATCGCGTCGTCGTAACGTCGAGAGCAGGATAGAATCCAGCCCACATCAGTGCCATGAACTGAAACCGGGTCGAGTTCGCGGCCACGCCGCGCCCATGTTAGAGCCTCTTCTGTGCGCCCATGAGAGAGGAACGAAAAGGCAAGACCCGCGTGAGCATCCGCATTATTCGGGTTCAGCTCAATAGCGCGCCGGTATTCAGCTTCCGCTTCCGCCCAGCGCCACTGCCCCTCGTAAGCATCCGCGAGCAGAACGTGTGCTTCGGCTAAATCCGGATCGAGTTCCAACGCTATACGTGCGGCGCTTACTGCTTTCGCACGTTCTTTTTCAGGAGGAGCTCCAACCAAAACCGTACCAAGCTGGATATACGCATTTCCAAGCCCGACATAGGCCGGTGCGAAGCTGGGATCTTTTTTAATTGCCTCCGCAAAATACGCGATACTCCGTTCGAAACCCGCCTTGCTGTTTGCGTTATATAACTCAAAATGCCCTTTCAAATAGCTTTCGTAAACCTCAGGAGCGATCGCGTGGGCTGCGGCAAGCCTCTCACGCTCCTTCCCCGTCAAAGTGACCTCAATTTTGCGCGCGATGGCTTGGGCTACGTCGCTCTGTAAGGCAAGCACGTCGGGGAGTTCGCGATCATAAACTTCTGACCAGAAGCGCTGATCGCTTGAGCCACGAATCAGCTGAGCTGTGACGCGGATGCGATTGCCTTGGCGAATGACGGAACCCTCGACCACAGCATCCACTTGCAACATCTTTGCGATCTCAGGAAGCGAGAGATCGGAATTCTTGAGGCGCATAGATGAAGTTCGGGAAATCACCCGAAGATTATGAATGCCGGAGAGGCGAGATACCAAAGCTTCGGTCATTCCGTCGGCAAGGTATTCCTGAGCGGGGTCGCCAGAAAGGTTCTTGAGTGGCAGGACCACGAGCGACTTGATGCCCGGATGCGTCGAGCTTCCAGTGTTGCGAACGTGGATCGCAACCCAACCGGATGCAAAAATTGCAAGCACGGCCCCTATGCCCGCCAGCAGCATTACAACAGGAGGCCGCCGGTGCATCCGCTGGGCAGGAGCGGCTGCGATTGCTGCGCTTTGGCCCGCTTGGGCAGGCTGCGGCAAGGCCGGCAATCCGGCCGTAGCAGACACAGTCGCTCCTCCGTTGACCGCCGCCAGCGGTTGCGCCGGTTCAGGTCCCACAGGTGGCTTGTGCGTCGCGGTGACTGCACCGGGAGGGATTTGACCAGCATGGACGGAGGCGATAAAGCGGTAACCCAGTCGAGGCAGCGTCTCGATGTAGCGAGGCTCAGCCACGACATCACCTAGAACACTGCGGAGTTCCTTCATTGCGGTGTTCAGGCTGTGCTCGAAATCGACGAAGGTGTCCGCAGACCAGAGTTGCTGCCGTAGTTGGTCACGCGTGACCACGTCACCTGGATGGCTAACCAGCCTGTGCAGCATCTGCAGCGGCTGAGGACGTATCTTCAGCCTGATTCCGTGCTTATACAGCTCGCGCACGTGGGGTCGGAGTTCGTAGGGGCCAAAACGGAAAATGGGGCTGGACGATCTCATGGCCGGTCCGGTTCCGCGGGGAATGATGCGAGGATAGTGCCCTAGCAGACCACACCTATACAAGTTAAAAATTGTTGAATCTGTTGTTTGGGCCCTCACCTCAAGCTCACCCATATTTCACCCCTCCTGCATTGACGCTCTGGCCGCAAATTTGAGATACGGCCATTGCGAGGGGCACTTCGGACCACTTATGTAAACCAGAGCGGCCGTCACTTTGTGCTCGCGAGCTAGCGCACATGCCATCCGTCGCCGAATCCAACGGGCGGATTGGCTAAGGAGAGGAAAACCATGACGAATACAATAATGAAAATCAGTTTAGCGGCTTGTTGTCTTCTTTTTGCCGGAATGATGGAACACGACGGCGGCCACGCGACCCCCGCACAGGTTGTGGCGTTGGACGAATGTGATCCTGCGACTTTCAATGTCCTAGGTGCGGTGGGGCCGGATTTCTGCAAGAACGTAGCGCTTGGCTACACCCCCTTTGGCTCCACGACGACGTTTGCTAATTTACTCGCAGAAGCCGCTAAGGGAACGCCCGACAAGAACTGGGATTTCGAACCCGACGCGCTCACAGTGGACGAAGGAACCCCGATTATCGCGGTGAACCAGGGCGGCGAGCCCCACACTTTCACGGAAGTTGCGAACTTTGGAGGTGGGTTCATACCGCCGCTCAATGATGGAGAAGCCGCGGCTCCCGAGTGTGCTGAGGGTTTTTCGAGCGTTGCGGTAGCCAGAACGCGCATCCTTCAAGGCAGCCAGCTCCAAGTGTCGGGTCTTTCAAAGGGCGAACATCACTTTCAGTGCTGCATCCATCCTTGGATGCGCATGACAGTGCTAGTGAAGTGACCACGGCAACAAACTGGCAGCCGAGCGCCCTTTCATCGCCTTGTTGCAAATCGTTTGGGAAGAATCCGGTCAGCATTCCACTACCGGTCGAAATTGACCGGCTTGGGCGTGGTACAGGGGCGTTCGTCGCGGGGGCCGCATCAACCTCCTTGCTTTCAGGCTCGTTCAGGAGGGAAAAGCACTGCACTGTAGTAAATTCGTAGTAGTCGATTTCATGGTCACGTATTCGCAACACCTCCACGAGATGTCGGTTCAACGCAAAGTAGAAATGTCCGATTCCAGGGATCGGTCGCCCGCAGGCGGCTCCGGCGCCGCTTACGCGCGGACGAATCTTTAGTTCTCGGCCCTATATTCCAATGACACGCAGGAGCGCGCCGGCCAGCGCGCCACCGATGAGCGGTCCGAGAATGGGTACCACGGCGTAGCCCCAGTCAGACTTGCCCTTGCCGGCGACAGGGAGCAGGGTGTGAGCGAGGCGCGGGCCAAAATCACGGGCGGGATTGATTGCGTAACCAGTGGTGCCGCCGAGCGAGAGGCCAATGCCCCACACCAGTGCCGCAACCAGGTAAGCTCCCATGCCGGACACGAAACCGGTGCCCGCCACTGCTTTGGAGAAGATGGCGCCCACTACAAAAACGAGCACGAGCGTTCCGATGATTTCGCTGAGCAGATTTGCCCCAAGGTTGCGGATTGCCGGCGACGTGCAGAAGCACGCGAGCTTCAGGCTGGTATCTTCTGTTTCCTTCCAGTGCGGCAGGAAGTGCAGCCATACCAGGATTGCTCCGGCGAACGCACCCAAAACCTGAGCTACAAAATAGGGCGCCAGCTTCGCAAAACTTCCTGTGGCGACGGCGAAGCCGAGGGTCACGGCCGGGTTGATGTGCGCGTCAGGACTCCCACAGGCCACCGCAACGAAGACGCCCGCCATGACCGCGAAGGCCCACCCGCTGGCAATGACCATCCAGCCGGCGCCTTCTGCTTTCGATCGTCTCAGCAGAACGTTGGCAACGACCCCGTCACCGAGGAGGATCAAGATCAAAGTTCCCATGAACTCGCCGAGAAATCTCGCTGCCATGAAGACTCCTTCCGTTGGTCGGAAGTCTGCTGCATCAAACGGTTCTTTGCTCAGCCGACCCAGTCGAAGGAACGCGTGACCGCGCGCTTCCAGTGGTTGTACAGATCGTCGCGTTTTCCGCCATCGAGGTTCGGGTTCCAGGTACGGTCAACCTTCCAGTTCGCGCGCAGATCCTTAAGGTCCTTGAAGTAGCCGACCGCCAACCCGGCCGCATAGGCCGACCCCAGCGCAGTGGTGGCATCCTTTGTGAGCGGACGAACGACCGGCCGGTCGAGAATGTCGGCCTGAAACTGCATCAACAAGTCATCGTTCACCATGCCGCCATCCGTCCGAAGCACGTCCAGCTTGATCCCCGAATCCTGTTCCATGGCTTCGAGCACGTCCCGCGTCTGGAACGCCGTAGCCTCGAGGACGGCGCGTGCAATGTGTCCTTTATTGGCATAACGCGTCAGCCCCGCGATCACGCCGCGGGCGCTGTCCTTCCAGTACGGAGCGTACAAACCCGAGAATGCAGGCACAAAATAAACACCGCCGTTGTCGTTTACGGTGCGCGCCAGCGATTCGATATCGGAGCTCTTCTCAATCAAGCCGAGGTTATCGCGCACCCATTGGACCAGAGCGCCGGCAATCGCAATGCTTCCCTCCAGCGCGTAGTGGGCCGGCTGGCTGCCGAATTGGTATCCGATGGTGGTGAGCAAGCCAGATTTCGAATCAACTTTTCGAGTGCCGGTGTTCATGAGCAGAAAGCAACCGGTGCCATATGTGTTCTTGGCCTCCCCGGGTTCAAAGCAGGTCTGGCCCACCAACGCGGCTTGCTGGTCTCCGAGGATTCCCGCGATGGCTACATCCTTTATCGAGTGCTCGTTCGCGACTCCGTAAGCCTCACTGCTCGAACGAATCTCCGGCAGCATCGCCTCCGGGATTCCGAATACGTCGAGGAGTTCTGTATCCCACGAGAGAGTTTCCAGGTTCATCAGTTGTGTGCGGCTAGCGTTGGTTACGTCGGTGACGTGAATGCCGCCGTTCGGGCCGCCGGTCAGGCGCCAGACGAGGAAGGTGTCGACGTTGCCGAAGAGGGCATCTCCCGCCTTGGCCATCTCTCGGACGCCCTTCACGTGTTGGAGAATCCAGCGGATTTTCAGGCCGCTGAAATAAGTGGTCAGTGGGAGTCCGGTCTTGCGGCGAAAACGGTCCTGCCCGCCCGCCCTTGCCATCTCGCGGACGTAGTCCGCCACGCGCGTGTCCTGCCACACGATCGCGTTCGCCACCGGCTTACCGGTTTTGCGGCTCCAAACAATAGCGGTCTCGCGCTGATTTGTGATGCCGATCGCTGCAAGGTCCGAGGGCTGCAGGTCACGCTTCCTCATGGCTTCGTCGATGACCTCCCGGGTACGCTGCCAGATCTCTTCGGCGTCATGCTCCACCCAGCCCGGTTTGGGATAGATCTGTTCATGTTCTTTTTGGGCGGCCGAGATGACAGCACCCGAGCGGTCAAACACGATGAATCTTGTGCCGGTGGTGCCTTGATCGATCGCGCCGACGTAATCCGCCATCCGGTTGTCTCCTGGGGGACCACTTCTATCACATCGTCGCGCGCCAGCTTTTTGTTATTTTCCGTCGTTGCCCGGCTGCACGGGCTTGCGCAACGCGAAGCAGGCCACCTGAATATAAATCTTGCCATCGAAGCAACATGCAGGCGATACCCGTGGTTGAAGGTGACGGAAACACGCGATACAATGGGGTGAGACTGATCCTTCGTTGTGTCCCGCCAGGAAGAAAACAGGATGCCGCGCGAAACACAAAGCGAGCGGGCTTCAAGGGCTGCGGAGAGCCGTGCGCACCAGCGCGTAAAGGTCCATTCGCTCGCATACGTTGAATTAGGGGACGGAAATGCGGGCTTGATCCTCAATATCAGCGAGACGGGAATGGCGGTGCAGGCCGTGCAGATGCTCACGTCCAACCACCTGCCGAAAATGCAGTTTCGCCTGCCGAAGACCGACACGCTCATCGAGGCGTCGGGTAAAGTCATTTGGCAGATCCGGTCCAAAAAAGAGGCCGGGATCGCATTCGCGGGGCTTTCCGACAAGAGCCGCGGAGCAATCAAAGCGTGGATTTCTTCGGAGGAATCCCGGATCGCAAGTTCCGCAGCAGCCGAACAGAACAGAACGGAGCGACCGCCCGACGCGACACCGGTCAAAGGGCCATATCTCGACGCAGAGAGACCGAGTCCCCGCACCGCGATGAGTTCACCACCGCCGGAGCCGCCGGCGGATATACAGAGCGAAATTGACCCAGATATAGAGTCCAACGAGGACAAGCAAGTTCGCGTGCCCGAATTGCCAGCGGAAAGAGGCCGGCCAGCAGATCGAGCTGAAACTCCGAATTCGTTTCAGAGAGGCGTGCCCGCGCACTGGCGAGTTGACGCCGCCGGTTCGAGAGACACCGGACGCGAGAGCCGGTACCGGGAACGCCCGATGTTCGAGCGAACTGCAGCCATGCCGCAGTGGAACGGGCGCATGGCTCCGGGCGTCGGAATGGAGTTCAAGAAGTCACGGCGTTGGTGGACGTACACGGCGACGCTCGGGCTACTTGCGGCGGTTGGATTCGCAGGACTGATGGCAATCGATCCCAGCCTGATCAGCCGGGCGCGAATCGATGCTTTGACGCACGAGTCGAACACAGCCGCGAGCGGCGAGCAGGCCGTCGACCAGAATAGCTCGACTCCTGCGCAAGCAAATTCGCCAGCGGAGAACCCAAACCCTGATTCCTCGGGTGCTCCTGTGCAGCCGAATACTCCAGCTCAATCCGCCCCGCAGGGGCCATCGTCCACATCGGCCAATGCTCGACAAGACCTGTCGACAAACGAGCAACCATCCGCGGCTCCAGCATCAAGCAGTCCGAGAAACAACGCGAATCAAGCGGAAGCGGCTGTTCCAGAAGCAAGCTCTCCCAAGAACACCACGAATCCAGCGGGAGTCAGGGCTCAGCCCAGCGACGCTGCGGGCGGACGTCATAATGGCGAAGAGGTGTCAACCTCCGCCCCTCCACATAACAGAACGCGCCCACCGCAATCGAGCGGAAGCCAAGCGACCGAGACCACGTCTCAACGGGGAAACGACACAAGCCGGTCGGCAGACGGAAATCGCACTGACGAGACCACTCCTGCTGTCCAGGGGGGCTCGGCTTCCACCGCAGGGCAACCTGCCTCCTCTGTGAACACCCGCGAAGCCGGCCGGAATCCAGAAGTATCGTCATCGTCTGGTAATGGGCGAGTTCAGCGGCCCGCGCGGACGACTACGGAACGACAGAGCCCAATCGATACGTGGCGGGCGCAGACTGCTCAGCCGTCCACACCCGACTCGGCTTCGGGCTCCCGCTCCAACGGAGCCGCTGGGAATCAACAGCAGGCGATTCGACCACAGCCGGTGCAGGACGCATATGCGCGTTCAACTCCGTATGCGCCGGCGCGTTCTTCAAGCGCCTCGCGCGGCGCGGCTTCGGCATCCGGCGTTGCCGTAGTCGAGGTACCCAGCTATGAGAGTTCGCCCGTTCCACCGAGCATGCCTCTAGCGGGGGTTCCCAGCGGATCGGTAGCGGCGACATCGCAGTTTCGCGCCGTTCTGATTCCCCCTAGTCTCGAGTGGACGCGTTCGCAACTCCCGGGCAATCTCCAGATCGGAAGTCTGGTCTCAAGTTATTCTCCTGCCTATCCGATCGAGGCAGCTCGCGAAGGAATCGAAGGCGTTGTGAAGCTCGAAGTCACGGTCGGTATGGACGGCACGGTCCGAAGCGTTCGTGTCCTCAGCGGTCCCGCAATGCTTTCATCGGCTGCGGTTTCCGCGGTTCGCGACTGGCGGTATGGTGAGACGTTTCTTGCGAGCCGGGCGGTCGAAACCGAGCAATATGTGAGCATGGTTTTCCGGCTTGCGTCGGCAAGGTGAATTGGTTGCGCCCGCGGTCAGTCGCCTGCGGCGAGGCCCGCAAGTGATCCGCGCTCTTCAGCTGAAACAAGCAGGCCGTCCCGCAGCGTAAGCTTCTTTCCCGAATTCGCGGCAACCCGTTCGCCCGAAATCAGAATGCCGGTCAGGTTCAAAGGATCGGCGGCGGAGATCACAGCGGTTTCGTCCGAGGGAAGCTGGTTGCGCGTCGCGCGCAGTGATTCCAGAGCGACTGGCAGTGCGAATTGTTCTCCCAGAAAGCCGTCGACGAAGCGCCCGCCGCGAATTTCGCCGCGGTCCTCGAGCCGGCGCAGGGCGATCAGGACTTCCCGCCACTTCGGAACGATGCTCTCGCGTCCCATCAGCTCGCGAAACACCACGCCGTAGCGCCGGAGAAGCATCCAGCAGACCGATTCGAGAACTGTAGCGCGGTCGTTAACTTCGTCCGCATGCAGCAGGGACCAGCGGCCGCCGCTATGTCTCGGGCGCGCGATGCGGCCGGTACCGCGGCCGGCGCGCCTTCGCGGATCGATCAGGGCGCGCAGGTTGTCGAAGTCGTCGGCGGTGATCTTCCCCACGGCCACGAGCTCCCACAGAGCCGTTTCTACTTCCGACTTCAGTTTGCGCGTACCGCGAACGATGTCGACGAAGAAGGAAGCGCCCCGCTGGCGAAGAAAATCGAGGATCGCGCGCGCGTTCGCACTCAGGCCCGGCGCTGCGTCACCATCTTTGCCCGCATTTTGCGAGCCCATCCAGTCTGCATCCTCACGGACAAAAAACGTTATCGGAGCGGCGCTCGTGGGAGTGGCGCGGCGTGCGGGCTCGGGTCCGGCGCGCATGATAGCCGGATGCGGCGAGAGGCGGCCCCATCCGACCACACCCGTCAGGCACAGGCGATCCAGAACCTTCGGGTCGTAATTCGCGATTCGGGCGCGCAAAATGTGCCGTTCCCAAGCGTTTGAAGGCGCTTCAAAACCCTGAAGCTGCCGGAGGGCTTCGAGCGTCCCGCGCTCGCCAAAACCCTGCGTTCCCGGAGCGACATGCTGCCATCGAAGCAGCCAGCGCATGAAGTGAGCGGCCGTGACGGGCTGGATCTCGCTGCGCAGCCTTCCGATGGTGAGCCTGTGAATTCGCGCGAGAAGCCGGCGATCGCACCATTCCGTTTTCTGCAGCGAACCCTCCGTGAAATGCCCGCGGAGAATCGTTCCAGAACCTTCCAGCCGCAGCAGAATTCTGTCCGTCTCCGCTTCGGAAATTCCGATGAGCTCCGCCAATTCCTTCGCTGCGCACGGACCAACGTGCGAGAGCCATCCAGTCACCAGCGCTCGAAGAGCATCGTCGCGCGAAACATCGGTTTCGACTTGCGGAAGCGCGGAAATGAATTCGGCGGACGGGAAGATGGCCGCGAAACTCTTCGACCTTTCGGCCGCAACCCAGTACGCGCGGCCTCCGGCGGCCGCCCGGCCAACGCGGTTCGCCCGTCTTAGCTCCGCGAAGAAGTCGCGCCAGGCAAGAGCGGATTCCCGGATGTGATTCAGCCGAACGGGGAGGTTCTGGGCAGGGTCCGGGAAAGCGATTAACGTCAGCAGGGAATCGTGCAATTCCTCCGCATCCCGAACATCCGGCCAAGCCCCCACGACGACCTCTTTGATTGCGGCTGGATCCAGCCGCCCGACTTCCGAGAGGACAGTCTCCGGCAATACGCGCCGCATTTCGACGGCTCGGGCGCGCCGCTCTTCCAGCGGAGCATCATCGAGGTAAGCATACGGATTCGCGTTCAGGATTTCGTGCGCGAACTGCGACGGCACGGGCGTATCCACGGCAAGGCAGCGGATTTGCCCAGCCGCGATCGCCTTCAGGAGGTCAGTCAGGCCGTCGATGTCCATCGCTTCCGTGAGTGTTTCTTTCATGGCCTCGCGAACGAGCGGATGATCGGGAATCGCGATGTCGCCGATGATGTTCTCCTGGCAGGCAAGAGCTTCCGGAAAAACAGCGGCCAGTAAATCATCGGACCGCATCCGTTGAATCTGCGGCGGAACTTTCTTGCCGTGCTGAAAACGCAAAAGAGCCAGGGCACGTCCGGCCACCCAGCGCCAGCGCGTAGCGAAGATCGGCGAGGCCAGCGAAGCTTGTTCCAATACAGACCGAACGGACTCGGGTTGCAGAAAGTGAAAGACGTCGGCCAGCGGAAAGCTGTGCTGATCGCTCAACGAGATATTCAGGCCGTTGTCGGTGGCTGCTGCTTGCAACTCGAAATTGAACGAGCGGCAGAAGCGCTTGCGCAGAGCCAGCCCCCAAGCCTTGTTGATTCGTCCTCCGAACGGGGCATGAATCACGAGCTGCATGCCTCCGCCCTCGTCGAAAAACCGTTCCGCGATGATCGTTTTCTGGGAGGGAACTGCTCCGAGGACCGCGCGTCCCGCCAGGATGTATGCGAAGGCTTGCTCCGCCCCCGCATCATCGAGGCCGCACTCGCGCTTCAGCCAGGTCAGAGCGTCGGCAGTGGCGGCAGACCGTTCGCCCTGTCCTTCTGTTGCTGAGATTGGCAAAAAGGACTCGATTTTTTCTCGCAAGCGGGCAACGCGTTGCGAGAGCTCCATCGTCCGCGCGGGCGCTTCGCCGCGCCAGAACGGCACGTTGGGAGGCGCGCCTTTCGCATCCTCCACCTGCACAGCGCCTCCGCGAACGCTGCGAATTCGCCACGACGTGTTGCCGAGCAGAAAAATGTCGCCTCGCAGGCTTTCCACAGCGAAATCTTCGTCGACCGTGCCGACCGTGGTGTGCTCCGGTTCCACGACCACGCTGTAAAGGGCATTGTCGGGGATCGCTCCGCCACTGGTGATCGCCGCCAGACGGCTTCCGCGTCTCCCGTGAAGCCGGCCGTTGACGCGATCACGATGAAGGTATGCGCCGTAGCGGCCGCGTCGAGCCGCAATCCCTTCGGACAGAATCCCGGTAATGGCCTCGAAGTCTTCTTTTGAAAGATTCCGGTATGGGTAGGCGCGCCGAACGAGCGCGAGGAGGTCTTCTTCGTTCCAATCTTCCGCGGCGCATGCGGCGACGACCTGTTGAGCAAGCACGTCCAGCGGAGCTTCTGGAACGCTGATCTGATCGAGCTCTCTTTCCCGAATCGCCCACACCAGCGCGGCGCATTCGAGCAGTTCATCACGGGTGGTCGCGAAGATTCGGCCTTTGGGGATCGCGCCGCGCCAATGTCCGGCGCGCCCAATTCTTTGGAGCGCTACCGCAATCGAGCGTGGCGAGCCGATCTGGCAGACGAGATCGACGCTGCCGATATCAATGCCCAGTTCGAGAGAGGCCGTGGCCACGAGGGCGCGCAATTCTCCAGCTTTCAGCTTTGCTTCGACCGCGAATCTTCGTTGGCGGGACAGGCTGCCGTGA
Organism: Candidatus Acidiferrales bacterium; assembly: GCA_035307985.1. Taxonomy (GTDB): domain Bacteria; phylum Acidobacteriota; class Terriglobia; order Acidiferrales; family UBA7541; genus Palsa-295. The sequence continues at coordinate 14,581 of DATGHM010000184.1, read as the reverse complement.
TGCGAGGCGACGACGCCCGCGCCGAGTATTTCAGCGAGATGATGCCCCACACGCTCGGCAAGCCTCCGAGTGTTCACGAAAATCAGCGTTGACCGGTGTTGACTCACAAGCCCGCCCAATCGCTTGTAGATCTCGTCCCACATTTCATTCGTCGCGACAGCCCCGAGTTCGCTCGGAGGGGTTTCGATCGCCAGATCGAGTTGCCGCCGGTTCTCGACCTCGACAATCACCGGTTCGGCACGGCCGCCGCCGGACAGGAATTTGGCGATCAGTTCGATCGGTTTTTGCGTGGCGGATAATCCGATGCGAACGGGCGGCGCACCCGCAAGAGCGTCCAGACGTTCCAGAGACAGTGCCAGATGCGCCCCACGCGCGTCGTCCGCCACAGCGTGAATTTCGTCGACGATCACCGTTTTCACGTTGCGCAGGATTTCACGGCTCTTCGCCGCAGTCAGCAGGATGAACGCGGACTCCGGCGTGGTGACGAGAATATGCGGTGGGCGGTCCAGCATCGCGCGCCGTTCGTGCATCAGCGTGTCACCCGTGCGCACGGCCGCGCGAATCTCCGGCATCAAAATTCCGCGCTCTCCGGCGAGAGCCAGAATCTCGGAAAGCGGAATTTCCAGGTTTCTTCGGATGTCGTTGCTCAACGCCTTTAGAGGCGAGATGTAGAGAACTTCCGTTTGGTCGCGCAGTTCGCCGGAAAGGGCCTTCCGGACGAGACGATCGATGCAGGCGAGAAAAGCGGCAAGGGTCTTGCCCGAACCTGTCGGCGCGCAGATCAGCGTCGTCGAGCCGGCCAGAATGTGCGGCCAGCCTTGCTCCTGTGGTTCGGTCGGAGTGCCAAAGCGGCTCGCGAACCAATCGCGAACCAGGGGATGCGCCCAATCCAGAGAAGGTGGCGCAGTGGATGCAAGACTCAAGCTCATCGGACGGGAGACCTCTGCGTGTCCGCCGAATTGTGGTTCAGCGGATGACTCTCATTTTGACTGAGGACACGCACAGAATCAAATCGCGAAGGGCGCGCCGGAAAAGCGCCCTCCGCGATTCCCAAAACGTCAGTGCGTCGAACCTAGTTCTCCGAATCTTTCTTGTCGGCCGGAGCAGAAACGCCGATCGCAGCAATATGATTCTTGCGCATCAGCTCATTCAGATCCGCGAGATCCTTTTTGACGATGGTCTGCCAATCTGCTTCGATTTTCTCCAGTTGGCCGCGGAAGACCTGCGCCTGATCGTATTCCGCCTGCGGAACAGCAACGTCGGAATCGTCGAGGCTGTTTTCCAGGTAGGCCAGCTGACTGCTCAGGAGGTTTCCGTAGTTCAACTGATCCTCATTGGCGGTCGCCTTTGGTTCGATGAGCTGATTTTCGATCGCCGAGATTCTCTTCTTCAATGCCTCGGCGGAGGCGCGTACCGCCTTCGAATCATCGTCTGTTCCCAGCCGCTTCTCCAGAGCATCGAGCTGGCCGCGCAGGTCTCGGATCTCAAGCACGATTTTGTGGTCCGCATCAGTCAGGTTTCGCACCTGCATAGCCAGCGTGAATTGCTTTTGAAGGTCGGCCTCGGAAATTTTGGCCCTTGGATCGGAGAGCAGCTCGATCGGGGCGGAGTAGGGTTTTCCTTCCACGGTCAGCCTGGCCACGTATTTTCCGGGCAATGCGAGGATGCCCTCGGGCGGCCCGTTGTCGTACACGGCCCCGGGAACCGTGCGGGGCGGTTCATATCTCATGTCCCACACGAAGCGGTTGAGGCCGGCCTTCTTCGGGAGGGCAGGATTTCCGCGCATCCCGAAAAAGTCAGGCTCGCCCTCCGGCTTTTTCTTTTTGCTCGAAAACTTTCGGGCGAGCTGCCCCTTGGCGTCGAGAATTTCGAGCGTAATGTCTCCCTTTGGCTCGGACTTGAGCGAATAGTCGATGATCACTCCGCCCGGCGGATTTGCTCCGACGGGCCCTCGCGGATGGAAGAATCCGCCGCCGCGCGAGCGATGCGCCGGAGCCGGCGGGAACAGGTGTACGGCCTCGTCCAAATCGCCTGCCTTCAGTTCACGAAGCGGCGAAACGTCGTCCAGAACCCAGAACGAGCGGCCATGGGTCGCAATGGCGAGATCGTCGCCTTTCACGATCAGGTCGTGGACCGGAACGACAGGCAAGTTCAACCGCAGTGATTGCCAGCGCGCTCCCCCGTCGAAAGAAACGAATACGCCCGTTTCCGTGGCCGCAAACAGCAGATCTTTCCGCTTGGTATCCTGGCGAACAGCCCGCACAAACGAACCATTGGGAATCCCATCGGTGATCTTCGTCCACGTCTTGCCGAAATCCGCCGTCTTGTAGGCGTACGGCTGGAGATCGTCGAGCATGTGGCAATCCACGGCGAGAAAAGCCGTGCCCGCATCAAACGGCGATGCTTCGATCATGCTGATCTTGCTCCACGCCGGCAAATCCTTTGGCGTCACATCGCTCCAATTCTTTCCGCCGTCGCGCGTAAGGTGCACCAATCCGTCGTCGCTGCCGGCCCAGATCAGGCCGCGTTGCACGGGCGATTCCGCGACGCTGAAAATGGTGTCGTAGAACTCGACGCTCGTGCTGTCCTTCGTGATCGGACCGCCAGGCATCTGCTCCTTGCTTTTGTCGTTGCGCGTCAGGTCAGGACTGATCACGGTCCAGGTCTGCCCGGCGTCGGTGCTCTTGAAGAGGACTTGCGCCGCGATGTAAAGCGAGTGCGGATCAAACGGAGAAATCACAATCGGTGCGGTCCACTGAAAACGGTATTTCTGGTCCGCGGCCGCTGATCCATCCATGTTCACCGGGGCCGGCGAGACCAGGTGCGCTTCCTGGGTCTGTTTGTTCCAGCGCGTGATAATTCCGTAGTTTCCGCCCGCGTAGACGATTCCGGGATTGTGCGGGACGGGCGCGATATATCCGCTTTCGCCACCTCCCACGTCATACCAATCCTGCCGGCCGATGTAGCCATGGTCCGTGCTGCTCGCGATGGCCACGGTGGAATTGTCCTGCTGCGCGCCGTAAAGGTAATAGTGATACTGATCGTCCGCGGCCACGTGATAAAACTGCGCGGTCGGCTGGTTATCTTCCGGGGACCAGGTATTCGCGCCGTCCACGGAAATCGTGGCGCCGCCGTCGTTGCCGGCTATCAGGCGCTTGGGATTTTCCGGATCGATCCACAGAGCGTGATTGTCGCCGTGCGGCGGATGCAGCGTCTGCCAGGCCTTGCCGGCGTCCGTCGAGCGGTATGATCCGACATTCTGGACATAAATTCTGTCCGCATCGCTGGGATCGGCAAAGATGTGGATGTAATAGAAGGCGCGCTGGATGAGCCGGTGATCGCCGGTTACAAATTGCCAAGTCTCGCCCTGGTCGTGCGAAACGTAGATCCCGCCCTTGTCCTTCGCCGCTTCGACCAGCGCGTACACCCGCTGCGGATCGGACGGGGAAGTGGCGACCCCGATTCGTCCGAGGAGCACGTCGGGAAAACCGTGTCCTTTGATTTGCTGCCAGGTCGAGCCGCCGTCAGATGATTTGTATAGCCCGCTTCCCGGGCCGCCGCTGACGATGTCCCATGGCTTGCGAATCACCTGATAGAGCGCGGCGTACAGAACGTGAGAATTCCCGCCGGCGAATTCCAGATCGACGGCTCCGCTCCTGTCGTCTTTATACAAAACCTTCTGCCAGGTCTTGCCGCCATCTGTTGTGCGAAAAACGCCGCGTTCTTCATTGGGGCCGAAGGCGTGCCCGAGCGCGGCAACGTAAACGAGATCAGGATTGCGGGGATCGATCAGAATCTTCGCGATGTGGCGCGAATCTTCGAGGCCGATATGCGTCCAGGTTTTCCCCGTATCAACCGATTTGTACATTCCATTGCCGTACGTGATATCGCCGCGAAAACAGGGCTCGCCGGTGCCGACGTAAATCACGTTGGGATCTGAGGGCGCAATCGCGATCGCGCCGATCGACGGACTGGACTCGTGGTCGAAAACCGGCGTCCAATTGACGCCCGCGTCCGTCGTTTTCCAGACTCCGCCGGCGGCAGCGCCAAAATAATAGACGTAAGGATTGCCGGGAACGCCCACTACCGCTTCAACGCGGCCGCCGCGAAACGGTCCGACGAGACGCCATTTCATTCCCTGCAGCGAATCTTTTGAAAGGGTCTGGCCTGCGGCAACAAAGGCGAATATAAGCGCGGACACCAACGATAAAAAAGCAAGCGAGCACACCTTCCACGATGGCTTCAGCGACATCAACACCCTCCAGAAGTCCCGCGGATTTTACCTTGTCCGCAGTTGGTATCGAACGATTTTGTTGAGATTTCGCGCGCTCGCGGACTCACTGGCCGGCCGGTACTTCCTCCTTCGCCGGCGCGAGTTCGCCCTCCCAGCGGGCAATCACGGCGGACGCGAGGCAATTGCCGGTGACGTTTACGGCCGTGCGGCCCATGTCCATGAGCGCGTCGATTCCGAGGATCATGAAGATCGGCTCGATCGGCAGGCGAAAGGTAGCGGCGGCGCCCATCAGCACCACCAGAGTCGCGCGCGGCACGCCGGCGATGCCCTTGCTCATGAGCATCAGCGCGAAGACCATGAAGAGTTGCGCAGACCAGGACATGTGGATGCCCGCCACTTGAGCCACGAAGAGCGAGGCGACCGCGAGGTAAAGCGTCGAGCCGTCGAGATTGAAACTGTAGCCTGCCGGAATGACGAATGCGACGATCCGGCGCGGCACGCCGAACTCCTCCATGCGTTCCATCGCGCGCGGCAAAGCCGCTTCCGACGTGCTTGTTGCAAACGCGATCGTCGCGGGTTCGGCGACAGCGCGCAGGAACCCGCGAAAGGGCAAACGAGAGATCAGTGCGATGGGCAGGAAAACTCCCAGCACGAACACGATCAGCGCGGCGTAGCCGGTGATGAGCAGCTTCAGCAAGGGCAAGAGCGCGCTGATACCCAACTGCCCGACGGTGTAAGCCATCGCCGCGCCCACGCCGAACGGCGCGAAATACATCACGATGTTCGTAAACGCGAACATCGTTTGCGTAAGCGATTCGCAGAAGTTTGCGAGGGGCTTGCGTTTCGCTTCGGAAATGCGCGCGAGCGCGATTCCAAAAAGAATGGCGAACACGGCGACTTGCAAAATCTGGTTTTCCGCGATGGATTTCGCGATGTTCTCAGGAAAGATGTGGAGCACAAAGTCGTTCCAGTTCAGCGGCGCGACCGACTGCGCCGCATGAGCCGGCGCGGCAACGGCCAAGCCCATTCCCGCACGACTGATGTCGATGGCGGCGACGCCGATGAACAACGCAATCGTGGTGACCGCCTCGAAGTACAACAGGCTTTTCCAGCCGATCCGCCCGACGCTCCGCAGGTTGCCGTGACCCGCGATTCCCGTGATGAGAGTGCCCAGAATGAGCGGCGCAATGATGACCTTGATCAGGCGCAGAAAGATGTCGCTGAGCAGCCGGAGATGCCCGGCGAAGTGCGGCGTGTCAAAGCCGATCTCCGCGCCCAGCAGCATCGAGAAGAAAATCCAATACGTCAGCGATTTCCGTCGCCAGCCGTCCGCCGCGAGAGCGGCAACCCCCGCCCATCGCACAGCAAGAATCCACCAATGCGGGCCGGAGAAGGCGCCGAGCACCGCGCCGGTCAAGAAAAGCAGCAGGCCGATCGCCGTGACGTGGTAGCTGGTCGGCGTTTTGGCCGGGCTGTTCATCTAATCACCCCACCCGGCGCGAAGTGAGATCCTCGCGCGTGGAGAGTGAACCAGCGCGCCTTGTAGCGGTTGGGATCGTCTGTTATTTTCCCAAGCATGCCAACGATCGATCATTTTGAATGCTCTCGGTGCAACGCCGTCATCCCTGCCAACGGTCCACAAACGCTATGCCCGAAATGCGCGGGCTCGCTGTACGTTCGCTACGATCTCACCGCCGCCTGCGGCGCCACGCCGCGCGATGCCCTGGCGACAAACGCGTCACATTCGCCTTGGCTCGGCATGTGGCGCTATCGACCGGTGCTTCCCGACGTGCAGCCTGTCACGCTCGGCGAAGGCTGGACGCCGATGTTGCGGAGCCGGCGGCATCCGAAACTTTACGTCAAGGAAGAAGGCGCCAACCCGACCGGTTCGTTCAAAGCTCGCGGCCTCGCGCTTGCGGTCACCATGGCGCGGCACTACGGTCTGCGCAAACTGGCCGTCCCGTCCGCCGGGAACGCCGCGGGAGCGCTTGCCGCATACTGCGCCGCCGCCGGGATCGAGGCGCACATTTTTGTGCCGCGGGACGTGCCCTTCGCCAATTACGTCGAGGCGGTAGCCTACGGCGCAAAGGTCACGCTGGTCAACGGATTGATTTCCGACTGCGCCCGCATGGTGGCGGAGCGAAAGGAGAAGGAAGGCTGGTTCGACGTTTCCACGCTGAAGGAGCCTTTCCGCGTGGAAGGCAAGAAAACGATGGGATACGAATTGGTCGAGCAGCTTGGCTGGGAGTATCCGGATGCGGTCTTCTATCCGACAGGCGGGGGAGTCGGCCTCATCGGCATGTGGAAGGCGTTCGGGGAGCTCGAGGAACTCGGTTGGGTGAAGGGCAAGAGACCACGCATGATCGCGGTGCAAGCCGCAGGCTGCGCGCCGATTCCGCGCGCATTCGAACAGCGTGCGCAAACCAGCGAAGCGTGGAAAGACGCGGCGACGTTTGCGTCGGGCCTGCGCGTTCCCAAGGCGTACGGCGACTACATCATTCTGGACGTTCTTCGTGCTTCCGGCGGCACCGCGCTAGCGATTCCGGACGCCGAGATCCTCGCATCGCTCAAGGACTGGGCGCAGAACGAAGGAATCTTTCTTTCGCCGGAAGGAGCCACCGCGACCGCGGCTTACGATCGCTTGCTGACGAACGGATTTCTGAAGCCGCAGGACCGCGTGGTCCTCTTCAACACTGGCGCAGGATTGAAATATACCGACGTTACCGCAGAGGCAATGAGAATCCAGCGGCCGTCTGCCCCAGCATAGTCCTGTGCAATCGAGGAGAGGCGGCGGTGCTCGTCATGGAACCGCCGCCCTCCGATGGATTGTTCGCTTTATCCCACTCTGCGCGCGTGATTGGGCGAATCGGTTTGAGTTTCTTCTTCGCCAGCGAGGCATTTATTTTAGGCAGTTCGGTTGCCGTGAAGGCGTCGAACTGTTTCGCTACATCGCGGAGTTCCTGCGTCAGAGAATCGATTCGCGCCACCTGGTAATCGCCGGGACGACCCTCGTACTGCGTGATGGCTCCGTACAGTCCGGTTGTCTTCTCGCGGATACGCTCCTCGCCCGTGATCGCGCCGCCCTCTTTCGTGGCGACGATCTTCTTCCACATTTCATCCGCCCGGCCCGCGAGATCCTCGAGACGCTTCTGGAGCGGATCATTCGGCTTTAGGCCGGCCGCTCGTTCCGCAAACTCGTTTCGCACGCCATTGATCTGGTCGACGTCGAAGGTCATATCCGTGAGCAAGCCGTATAGGCGCATCGCCGCATCGAATTGCTCCTTTCGATCGTCTACGTTGAATTTGGCGCGGCGATCCAGGCCCACGACGAGCTGAGTCGTGTAGACCTCCTTGCCTCGCGTCATCTTCACCGTATATGTGCCGGGCAGAACTCGGGGCCCTTGCAAGGCCTCGAATGCCGCAGTCGCCGCTGGAGGCACGCGCGGCGCCTTCAGATTCATCGACCAGACGACACGCGTCAGCCCGCGGCGGCTGCTGGCAGGCACGGTGTCGATGAATTTGCCTTTGTCGTCGAAAATTTCAATTTTCATGCGGCCGAAGATGTGCCGCTTCTTTTGGTAGTACGTGATCAGAGCGCCGTCGGGCGGATTTGTCCCGCTGAACGACGCGTTGCCTTCGGTCCAGCCGCCGAATGCGTTCAGCCGCTGCTGGACCGGCCTGCCTTGTACGAACACGGCGTCTTTCGCGAGAACATCCGGAGTGAGATTTCGCAGAGGAGTGATGTCGTCGATGATCCAGATTCCGCGCCCATGGGTGGCGATCACCAAGTCAGAGTCGCGAGGCTGCACCACAACATCGCGCACCGGAACGTTCGGGAAGTCGCTGCCCTTGTACTGCGCCCACTGGTTGCCGCCATCGAGCGAAATCCACAGGCCAAACTCCGTGCCAAGGAACAGGAGGTTGGGCTTGACCGGGTCTTCCTTGATCACGTGGGCGTAGCCGCGCACTCCAGCTTGCGGAGAAACGATCGACGTCCACGTCTTGCCGTAGTCGGTGGTTTTGAAAACGTGCGGATCCATATCGCCGAACGTATGACGGTCAAATGCGGCATACGCCGTGGCGGGGTCGAACCGGCTCGCCTCGACCCACGATACCCATGAAGCCTTTGGCAGGCCCGGCACGTTGGCCACAACGTTCGTCCAGTTCTTCCCGCCGTCGCGCGTGATTTGGAGATTGCCGTCGTCGGTTCCCGCCCAGATCGTCTGCGCGTCGCGAGGCGATTCACTGATCGAATAGATCGTGGTGTGCATCTCGGCCTCGGAGTTGTCGACGGTCACGCCGCCCGACTCCTCCTGTTTTTGCTTCTCGGGGTCATTCGTCGTCAGGTCTGGCGAGATTCGATCCCAAGTTTGCCCGTGATCGCGCGAGCGGAACAGGAACTGAGCGCCGATGTAGATCGTGCCGGGCTCGTTCGGGCTCATATGGATCGGAGTATTCCAATTGAAACGCAACTTCCCTTCGCCATATTTCGGCTGAGGCTTGATGCTGCGCAGGGCCATCGTGACGCGGTTGACGCGGGCAATTTCGCCGCCCTGCGATTCGACGTAAGCGTAATTCGGGTCCGTAGGATCGGAGAAGGCCCAGAATCCGTCGCCGCCGTACAAGTTCGTCCAACGGCTGTTCGTGATTCCGCCCGGGTACGCGGAATCTCCGATCCAGACGCTGTTGTCCTGCAATCCGCCGAACACGTGATACGGGTCGTCCATGTCGACGCTGACGTGATAGAACTGCGAAATCGGCAGGTTGTTCGCCTTCCACCAGTTGTTGCCGCTGTCGTAGGAATACCACACGCCGCCATCATCCGTCGTGATTACGTGATTTGTATTCTCGGGGTCGATCCATACGTCGTGGAAATCCCCGTGGGCCCCGCCCGAGATTCCGCCGAAGCTCCTGCCGCCGTCGGTACTGAGAATCAGCCCGCCGTCCGGCTTATAGATTTTGTTCTCGTCCTTCGGGTCGACGATCAGGTTCGCAAAATAGAACGGCCGCCAGATCATCATCTGGCTTGCGTCTCGGCGCTCCCATGTCTTGCCGCCGTCGCCGGAGCGATAGAGCGCGCTGTTCGGCGACTCGATCAAGGCGAAGACAACATCGGGATTTGAGGGGGCAATCGTGACGGCGATGCGTCCCCATGGCTTTGGCGGAAGACCCTTCGCGCTCTTTTCGTCGAGGTCGGTCCAGCTTGCGCCACTGTCGGCGCTCATAAAGAGGCCGCTGCCGCTGGGCGCCGTCGCATTTTCGCCGCCGGAGCGGAACGTCCAGCCCTTGCGCCGAAAATCCCACATGCCCGCGAAAATCGTTTTCGGGTCGCGTGAGTTCATGGACATCATGGAGCAGCCAGTCGACGCATTCGAGCCTTTCAAAATCTTTGTCCACGACTTGCCGCCGTCGTTGGTCTTGTAGACGCCGCGATCGTCGCTGTCGCTCCAGAGCTTGCCCGGAACGCAAGCATAGACAGTGTTGCCGTCCTTTGGATCGATCAGGATTTTTGCGATACGTTCGGAATCCTTCAGGCCCATGTTGGTCCAGCTATCCCCGCCGTCCGTGGACTTGTAGATTCCGTCGCCGATCGAAACGCTGTTGCGCGTCCATGATTCACCAGTGCCCACCCAGATCGTTTTCGGAGACGACGGATCGATCGCGATGGCGCCGATCGACTGCGAGCCCTCTTTGTCGAAAATCGGCTTGAACGTGGTGCCGCCGTTCATCGATTTCCAGACGCCGCCGCCGGCCGCGCCGATGTAGACCGTCAGACGGCCATGTTCGCGGACGGCTGTAACCGCGGCCACGCGGCCGCTCATCGTCGCCGAGCCGATGTTCCGCGCCCCCAGCCCCGAGATCGTGTCGGAATCAACCTTCACCTGCTGCGCGCAGGCAGGCAAGGCCGAGGCAAGAGTGGCAGCAAGAATCGCGACAGCCCGAAACGTCGAAACTCGACCAGCATTCTTATTCATTTGGACAGAACCTCGGTTCGAAATGTCAGCGATACCCTGCGAAGATCAAAAACGTGCGCGGCGACTAATTCGCGCCGGGCGCCTTCTTGACAGCGGGCATGGAAAAAAGCGAATCGTCCAGCGGCACGTTCTGCTCGACTTTCTCGACCGTGAACTTCACGCGGTCCGTGCCGCCCTTTTGTCCCGTCTCGAAGGCGAATGGATAATAAATTCCGTTCACTTCCTCATAGTCGCCGTAAAACGTTTCGTTCTCCTGGATCGATCCGCGGATCGAAGTCTGCGTCTCGAGTTTCAACTCCAGAAATGAATCGGTGTCCAGATAGTAGTAGCGAATATCGCCGTTCTTGAGCGTCAGTTTGATCTTGTAACAATCTGTTCCCTCGACGGAGTCGTGCCCCACAAACTCTGCTTTGTATCCCTTTTCCTTGTAGTTCACGAGCGGCCCGTCGATGTCCGCGTCAATCTGCAGATCTTTCGAATCGTCGGCGGACAGAAGCTCCGGATCGCGGCGCCCCTCGAACGGGTCGATCTGCCATGCTGTCTTGCCGTCGTACGCACGCACCTGGCTCATGCCTTGGATGGTCATCTCTTCGCGTACTTTGTCCGAGCGCTTGGCCGCTTCGACAAAGCGCGCTTCAAACGACTGGATGATCATTTTCCCGCTCGTTCGCAGCGTCTGGACGGAATCAAGCTTCGCCAGCCCGCCTTCCGCCTGAATGTTCTTTGCGATCACCTCATCCACAGTTTGCGCGCCAGTGGAGAGAGCTATAAACGCGAAAATGGCACAAAACCTCACAAGTCCGCGAGACATGTGCGCCAACTCCTCTCAAGTAGCCCTGTTGGAAATTCTCTCGATTGATTGTGGCGATCCGCCCCGGGGTCGCCGTATGCGCGTGGGATTGTACTCCGGTTCCATCAAAACGAGGAAAAATTCAGGCAAGACGACGCCTTCGAGCACGCTGGTGCCGGCTCTCGAACGAAGTATGGCCGAATCAATCTGCGGAGTTCTCTGCCGGGGCGCTGCTTCCCGCCAAGAGGCTATTTCGCGTCGAGTTTTCGCCCGGCGTTCAAGTGATCGAAATTCAAAATTGTGTTGAGAACGAGAGGATAGCTTCCGATCGTCTCCCCTCGATAAATCGGGTTGTTCGAGAACAGCACGACGTGCCCCTCTCCTGATGGAACGTCGATCACTGCCGCATGCTTCGCGATCTCGTCGCCGCCTTCCACCAGGCCCGACACCAGCAACTCTTTGGCATCGCCGTAACGAAGGATGACGCGTGGCCGGCTCGCTGGGGGAATCACGTCGATGCCGTTCCGCAATTGCTCATCCGTGAGCGGCTGCGCCTGCCATGTTTCAACGTGCGGCCGCTCTGGAGCGGCAACCGCCTGGCGCCCCGGCGTGAAGTCGGGATCCTCAATCGTGCCTCGGCCCGTCGGACGCTTCCCTTGTTCCGGGCCGAGTTGGCGAAAGCGCCGGCCGGACGTCAAGTCGGAAAGGTCAAAAATGGGGCCGTTGTCGCAGTAAACCGAAAGCGATCCGTCGTATCCATACGCGATCGGACTCGCGGAATCGACAAAGCGCGCCTTCACCACGCTTCCGATAATCTTCATGTGATTCGGGCGTGCAACCGAAACGCCTGGCGTCAACCCTAGCGTCACCGCAAAATCCGACGTGTCCATGGTAGTGACGAGCACTCCGCCCTGTCTCACAAACTCCTGCAGATGCGCGACCCCCTCCCAGCCGAGCCCCGGACGCATGTCGGGTGTCGAGTCCAGCTTGCCAATGTTCGGGGTTTGCGGTGTGTTTTCCCACGGCAGCGGATTGCCCCAGCCGGTCGGCATGCCGTCGATGATCGCCGTCGGATTGGCGTGCCCGACCGGAGCGAAAAGAATCACGTCGTATTTCGAGCGCAAATCGTTCTCGTGCGCCACCGTCTGTGTGTTGATGTAGGTGTAGGGGATCCGCATCTGGTCGAGCGCCTCGCGCCACCAACCTTCTTGCTGCGTGCTCAACCAGGTGTGCATCAGCGCAACGCGTGCGGCGCGCACCGGATGCGTCTTCACAGACGGCTCGGAAGCCACCGCGTAAGCTTGGAGTCCCAATTGTTCGGCGGCCTTCTGCACGTCAGTCGCGTTCGCGTCCTTGATGATGAACGAGCCGCGACTGAATTTCTGTCCCGCCGCGTCGAACGGCTCTTCCGCTGCGTCGATCGACGCGTCCTTCATCTGGTATCGGAGCGTCGCGAGCGACGTATCCGCGTTGTTGCTGATGATGAATACCGCGCCGCTGCCGTTTACCCCGCCCCCGGCCTTGATTTCCGCTACAAGCTCCATCGGCACGTCGAGCACTTTCCTGTCCGTCACACGCGTCACGGGCACGTCAAACAGCTCGGGGAACGTCCAGCCGGTATCGTCGTAGGGCGTCTTCTGCGGATCTTCCGGGCTCCAGTATTGGTGATCGAGCAGCGCGTCGGCAATGCGCGAGTACGGCTGATCCATGCGGACGATATAGCTGCCGGCGGGGAACTGAATGGTTTTTTCAGTCTCTTTTACCTCAGTGCCGGACTCGTCGGACGACTTGCCAGCCCCTTCGTCTTTTGCGTTCGCGTCGGGGGTTTTCTTTTTCGCAGGCACCTTTACCGTCACCGAGAATGCCTCTTTCGCGCGCGAAATTTCGCACGCCTGCATCCTCAGAATCGAGAGAAGGTGCGCTTGCGCGCCCGGCCGAGGATCGTTCGCCGGGAAAACGTAAGCCGCTGGACCTTCCTCTGTCGGCTTCAGCACTGACCGCTTCGCCTTCAAGTAGAAGTTCTTCAGGAAGAGTTTCCTGTTCTGCTCGAAGTAGTGCAGGGAAGTAAGCAGCCCCGTTTCCTCGTAATTGTTGTTGTCGCGCTGCGACCACTGGACCTTCGGCAGCGGCGGATTCTGGCGATACCAAGTGCGCGAATATTCGCCGGGCTGGAGCGTGCGCTCTTCCGTATCGGCCCCGCCGTTGCCAAATGTTTCGTAGAGCCTGCTGATGCCGTTGTGCGTGGCCGCGATGAACATCAGATAGCCCGGCGACCACGTGTCGAAATCGCCATGCGTGAAGACACCCGGCATGCCGAATTCCGTCATGTCCGCCACGTTCCGCCACGCGATCATTTCCCACTCATTCGTCAGGATCGGATCGAGCCACGCATTGAACGGACCGTCGCCCGCGGTGTTGTCGTAGAGGTACGGCACGGACTCGTGTAGATCGTGCAGCACCTGCGCCTTCCAGCCGACGAACGTATTCAGCACGTTCTGCGTCAGCCTTAGCGTCATACCCATGGCATCGCGGTTGTTGTCGTGCGCCACGTAGTGGCCCCAATAAATAAGCGGCGGCCAGTTCTCCTTCGGGTGCGCCAGGTGCCAGCGGTAAATGTCCACCATCCGGTCGCGGCCGTCCACTTCGACGACTGGCGTGATCAACGTGATCATGTTATTGCGGATGTCCTGAATGTACGGACTTTCATCAACCGCCAGCCGGTACGCCAGCTCCATCAGCGCCGTCGGCGCGCCGGTCTCGACCGAGTGAATCGTTCCCGTGATGTAATAGATGGGCACCGAAGCGTCCACTAATTGGTCGGCCTCATCATCGTTCAAGTGAATCGTTCGCGGATCGGCAAGTTTGGCCAAGCGCGCGCGGTTCTCGTCGAGGTGCGCCAGATTCGTCTCGGAGGAAACCGCTACGGCAATCATTTCGCGGCCCTCTTCCGTATGGCCGATGGAGAAGACCTTCACGCGCGGGCTGGCCTTCTCCAGCATCCGCATGTACTTATAAACATCGCTCGAGTAGGGCAGGATCCCGGGAGCGCCGGCCACGTCGCCGAGCACAGCCTTCGGAGTTGGAACCGTCTTCGATGCGGGCAGGTAATTCACCAGGGGAGATGTGAAGTACGGCTCCGTCGTGTACTTCTGAATCTTGTCGGTGTACTCCCGGTCGATCGGCTGCTTGGGATCGCGCCCTGCCGCCTGATTGCGCGCAAAAAGTGGCGCGGCGCCTGCCAGAACGAAACAGAAAATGGCAGTCAGCAACCCGAATCTTCCCGGTCTCCGATCGTTTTCCAAGCGAGCCTCTGACGACATTCCCTGTCCTCCTGCGAGAAGGTTATGAACCCGTCGCTAGTCTTGTTTACTTCTTGCGAGAAAAAAGAAACACGAGGTCATATCATTCCGCTCTGTTGATGTAAAGCGCCGCGTTAGTAGACTGTCTTAGCTCCATAATTCTGTCACCCCTTAACGGCAACGTGAAACTGTCACCCCATGAGACAGGAGACATTCACGTTGAGTCAGAAGGAACTGCAGCGAGTGACCGTCATTTCGCGATGCGTGCAAGGGAACCTGACGT
>DATGHM010000183.1:0-4820 GCA_035307985.1 Candidatus Acidiferrales bacterium | reverse complement strand
CCCAGGCCAAGCACCACGAACTTATTTCCGTCGGGGCTCACATCGTAGGGCCAATGAAAAGTGGAGGCGTTTGCATTCGTTTGGAAGAGCGACGTGACCTTCTTGATGGTCAGGCCAGCGCCCTGCTCCTCAATTTCCGCGGACATGATTTCGTCATCCGGCGAGAGGTAGAAAAGCTCCTTGCCGTCGTGGCGCCAGCGCGAATAGAAACCGCCGCCGTTCGAGACCTCCCACCTACCACTTCCGCGGCCGAACGGTACAATGTAAACCTCTTCCAGCCCTGATAGGTGTGACGTGTAGGCGAGCCACTTCCCGTTCGGAGAAAGGGCAGGCCCGGTCACACCAAATTGCGGACTTTGAACCACCGGAAACGCCTTGCGATCTCCAAACAAGGGCAATGCCCAGATCTCGGCGTGAGAACCCGGCGCCGATGCCCGACGCTCAAAAATCAGATAGCGTCCGTCGGAGGAGAATGAGGGGTTGTCTTCTCGGGCATTATCCACAACGAGAGGCGACGTGCCTCCCGTGCCGTCGGCAGCCTTCTTGTACAGATGATCTTGGCCATTCCGGTTCGACATGAACGCGATGGTCTTTCCGTCGGGCGACCAGCAGGGTGCTGCATCAATGCCCGACGAGAAAGTGAGGCGAGTCGAAATTCCTCGCGCGAGATCGAACACCCAGATGTTGAAGCTCGATGTGCCGGAAGCGGCAATTTCGGCTGCTACCTTGCGACCGTCGGGCGAAAGATTCGCGGCGGCGAAATAGGCGGTCGTCCCCGTTTTACCGATCTGCTTACCCTCCCGGTCAAACCATAAGAGTTGGGCGTCGCCGCCGCTGGCCGCGTTTCCGAGCTGGTACGCCAAGACGCCATTTTCTGAAGCAGTGAAAATCGCCTGATTGACGACCGCATTCGCCGCAACATGCTCGGCTAGCGGCGTTGCTTCTCCGATCAATCGCAGGCGATCGGCGTCAAATCGTTGCGCCATCAGCGTGCCCTCGCGAACAAAGAGCAGGTATCCCGGCTGGGTGTAAACGACGCCAAAATCGCCGCGAACGACTAACTTTGGAGCGCCGCCGTCGAGCGAAGCGGCATAGGTGCCTTCATTCTGCTGATCCCTACTGTGGTTATAGAAGAGGAAATGCTTTCCGTCGGGCAGGAACTGCGGCCAGCGATGAGATATCCCGCGGGGAGCGCTTAGCTTGGTCACGGGTTGGGGCGTGCCGCCGGAGGCCAACACGCGGTAAATGGGACTGATCGTGTCGGGGCTAAAGAGGATCGTGCCGTCAGCGCCCCAGGAGCCCCCACGGCCAACCGCGGCGTTGGCCACAGCGAGCGGCGGCCCGCCCGAGGCGTCGATGCGGTTGAGTTTTTCGCTTGTGAAGAATCCGAGGTTGCGGCCATCCGGCGACCAGAAAGGAAACGTTGCGCCCTCGGTGCCCTCGAGCGGCTGCGCCGTGGCGGAATCGAGCGGTCGGACCCACAGACGCTGTTTGCCGTCCGATCCAACAGCTATAAATGCAAGCCGCTCGCCATCGGGTGAAATTACCGGCGAGCCTGCTAAATGCCCGGCCAGAGCAAAGTTTGTATTGGATGGCGGAGAGATTTCCGAGACGATGGCGCGCGCGGGCTGCGGCGCGCGGCGGATGTAGCCGATGGTCGATACGACTGCGACAATCGCCAGCAACGCAGTGGAGGCCCACGCTACGCGTTCGCGATTTTTGCGGTGCGCGACGACCGGCGCAGCCACACCCGCCTGCGAACCGGCGTCGCGAATCCATTCCAGTTGCAGCTTCACGTCGTGCGCCGACTGAAATCTTTCGTCGGGGTCCTTCGCCAAACAAATTCTCACCGTGCGATCCAGCGCCGGAGGCGACATCGGCTGCAATTGCGAAATCGGCGGCGGCTCGCGTTCCAGAATCGCCGCAATCACGCTCGCCGTCGTTTTTCCCTCGAACGCGCGCTTCCCCGTGGCCATCTCGAACAGCACCGCGCCAAACGAAAAAATATCGCTCCGCGCATCCGCCTCTTTTCCTTCCATCTGCTCCGGCGCCATGTACTGAAACGTTCCCACAATCGTTCCTTCGGCAGTCACCGGCGTCGTCTTCGCCGATGGGTTGAGCGATTGCGTCAAACTCGACAGCATCGGCGTTCCTGCAGCGTCCGACGCTTTCGCTAATCCAAAGTCCATCAGCTTCGCGCCTGACTTCGTCAGCATGATGTTCGACGGCTTCAAATCGCGATGCAGAATCCCCTGGCGGTGCGCTTTCTCCAGCGCATCGGAGATTTCAATCGCAATGCGCAGCAGTTCTGCAGTTGGCAGCGGCCCTTTTTCCAAACGCTTTGCCAGCGTCTCGCCTTCGAGAAGCTCCATCACCAGAAAATCAGTGCCGTCCTGCTGGCCAATGTCGTAGAGCGTGCAAATGTGCGCATGATTCAGCGAAGAAACGGCGCGCGCTTCGCGTTCAAATCTCTGCCGCGCGTCGGCCTTCTCCGTCAAATGCTGCGGCAAAATCTTAATGGCGACGTCGCGCCCGAGGCGCGTATCCCGCGCGCGATACACCTCTCCCATCCCGCCCGCGCCTATCGCGCCGGCAATTTCATACGGCCCGAGTTTGCTTCCGGTGGTCAGCATCATCGCTTCTTCAGCAGGGCAGGCCAGTTCGTCACCAGCGTCAGTGACTCAGAAGCTGTCTGCGCGCCTTGGGATACGACTACAAATTTCTTCCCGTCGGCTGAGACATCGTACACCCGGCCCAGGTGTGTGGCAGGATTTGCCTGAAATAGCGCCTGGACCTTGCCAATGGCCAGGCTGGCGCCTTGCTCCGCGATTTCCGCGGACATGATTTTATGGTCCAGCCCCAGATAGAAAAGCTCTTTGCCATCGCGCCGCCAGCGCGGCCAAGCGCCTCCGCCGGTAGAAACGACCCATTTGCCACTCCCGTGAAGGAACGGCACGATGTAAACTTCCGGGCGTCCTGATTCAGATGAAACGTATGCCAACCATCTGCCATCGGGAGAGAGTGCCGGATCGCTCACAGCAAACTGCTTGTCCCGAAGCAGCGGAAAAGGCTTACGGATTCCAAAGAGCGGCAAGACCCAAAGTTCTAGCCGGGAACTTCGCCCTGCCGATCGCTGATACACCAGATACCGGCCATCGGAGGACCAGTTAGCGAAGAACTCTCTGCCCTCATCGACGACGAGCGGGATCGTGCTTCCAGTGCCATCTGCAGCTTTCTCGTAGAGATTTAATCTACCGCCGCGGTTCGAATTGAACGCGATAACTCTTCCATCCGGCGACCAGACGGGCTCCGCGCTGATGCCAGTGTAAAAAGTGAGCCGCGTCTTAGCCCCTCGCACAAGGTCGTAAACCCAGACGCTGGGAATTTCTGTAACTGGATCGAGTATGGTTACGGCGAGCTCGCGTCCACTAGGCGAGAGATCCGGCTGAACGTACTGCGCTGGCGTCCCTGTTTCTCCAATTTGTTTTCCGCTGCGATCAAACCACAAAAGCCTCGAATTGATGCCGGCTGAACTTGCCACTCCGTAGGAAAGAGTGCCGTTTTCCGACACGGTAAAGATTCCGCGGTGAAGGGCTACGTTGACCCCGGCGTGTTCGAGCAGCGGAGCAGCGTCGCCGGTCAGGCGCAACCTGCTAGCGTCGAATGGCTGAGCCATTAATGTGCCCTGGCGGACAAAGAGCAAATAGCCTTGCGGAGCATAGGCGGCTTCCGAACTGCCGCGAAGAATCAGCTTCGGTTGGCCGCCCTCGACGGAGGCAGCATAGGTGCCACTGTCCTCCGGGATTGTACTGCGGGCATAAAACAGAAAATGCTTGCCGTCCGGTAAGAATTGCGGCCAGCTGATCGCTGCCTGGGAAGCACTCGGTTTCACCACGAGCTGTGGTGTTCCGCCGGAGAACGCTACTCGCATGATTTCCTGTGCGTCCGGCGCAAACAGGATCGTTCCGTCAGTGCCCCATGTCCCTCCGTTGCCGTCGAAAGCGTCGGCGAGCGCCACCGGCGGTCCGCCAGAGACGTCGATCCGGCTCAATTTGCCGTTGGCAAAATATCCTATGTAGCGGCTATCTGGCGACCAGAAGGGAAATACTGCGCCGTTCGTTCCTGGCAATGGCCTTGCCTCGGCGGAATCCAGGGGTCGGACCCAGAGTTCGGGGGCACCTCCCGAAATCCCAGTGCCAAAAAAATAAGGGCCCGCAAAGGCCAGCCACTTGCCATCCGGAGAAATCGCGGGCGGATCAGAGAAGTTGCCAGTGGACGTGAAATTCACATCCGCCGGCAGAGGAATTTCAGAGATGACGGCTGATGGGGCCTTTGGGGCAAGCAGAAAGTAGCCGACTGCAAACAGCGCTGCGACGATTGTAAGCACAGCCATGCCAGCCCACGCAACACGCTCGCGATTCTTGCGGTGCGCAACGAGCGGCGCGGGAATTCCCGCCTGCGAACCTGCATCGCGTATCCATTCCAGTTGCAGCTTCACGTCATGGGCCGACTGGAATCTCTCATCGGGATCTTTCGCCAAACAAATTTTCACCGTGCGGTCCAGCGCCGGTGGCGACATCGGCTGCATCGTCGAAATGGGCGGTGGCTCGCGCTCCAGAATCGCCGCAATCACGCTCGCCGTCGTCTTCCCTTCGAACGCGCGTTTCCCCGTGGCCATCTCGAACAGCACCGCGCCAAACGAAAAAATGTCGCTGCGTGCGTCCGCCTCTTTTCCTTCCATCTGCTCCGGCGCCATGTATTGGAACGTTCCGACGATCGTGCCTTCCGCCGTCACCGGCGTCGTTTTCGCCGACGGGTTC
>DATGHM010000182.1:0-60965 GCA_035307985.1 Candidatus Acidiferrales bacterium | reverse complement strand
ATTCCCGCCGCAACCTGCAAAATGATCAGAATGTAGAAAACAGCGATCACGGCGCGAGAATAGCAGAATCGCAACTCTCGATGTATCGAGACGGCGCACGCGTGTGCTCAATCCGAGTCCCACTCAGGTGATCCGAGAAACCGATTGCGAACAGAAACTCGATCGAGCGGCGGCGGAGCTGAACCACTGAATCCGCTCCCTCGCGGTTCCGCGCCCGCCGAGACTGAAAAAGCATCTCGAATACATCGCTCATCAATCCGGTCGCCGGCGCGACAACGCCGTTCGCAGTACGCGATCGGCTGCCGTGTCCAATTCGGCTTCAAACTTCCCGGTCGCCCGCCGGGCCTGCTCCATCAAGGACGGGTCCAGAAGAAAGGCAACGCGGTCCACGAACGGTCCCGTGGGCACGGCTCCAGCCCTCCGTCCCAAACGTCGCGCGTTGCTTGCCCGCAGTTTTTCGTACAGCTCCAGGTCCCGCCAGAATTCTTCCGCGTCCCGCTGAGTCCACTCGAGCGCTTGCCCCAGCGCTACGAAAAATTCCTCACGGAACAGGTCGAGGATCGGGATTGCGAACTCCCAGGCATTGCGGCTGGCGTGTGTCTTCTTCGATTGGGTCCGGCGGCTTTGCTTTCCGCGAGCTTTTTTCCGCGGACTCCGCACGGGCACGTGCACCTTCAGGCGTCGCGGCAACGCCGCCTCGATGCGTAGGACCATAGCCAGGATTGCCTCGCGCCGGATCGTCTCGAACTGCTCGCGATAATGCCCGGGATGGTCCGCGCGCCCGGGCCTGCGGTGTTCCGCGGCATACATGTCCAGGAATCTCGGGACCATTTCGTCGCGATCGAGAGTCCTTAGCAGGACGACTGCTGCCTCGCGCGCGCGTACAACAAGCTCTCTCGGACGAAACGGCATTCGGACTTGTCTCCCGTCTCTGAAGTTCGCCGGGCGATCTGCCGCCGCAAGCCACGGAAAGAGCACTGCCGTTGCAGGGCTTGGCACCGGCCTTCGGCCAACTGATCGACACGCCCAACGCGAACCAGTTACAGGAGACTACCTCTACGCGAATCCGTCGTGCCGCGCAACCGGGAAAGGTGCGCCAACAGCTTCAGGCCGCCCTCGCGCCCGCCTGCTGCTTCCATCGCTCCGCGTTCACGCCCATCACGATGAGCCATAGCTGCAGGGGTATTTCCGCCAAGGCTGAGGCGGCGGCGATGAAGGGGAACAGGTGGGTGGCGAATGGCGGTACCACATACATCATCCACCCCAAACCATCAATCGCCAGCAGCACGCCGAGAATTCGAGGCAGGAAGCTCGACCTGAAAATCAGGTAGCCGGCCAGGGCGCACCACAATCCGAAAAACACCAGGTCGATCTCGAAGGCGTAACCATTTAATTTGAAGAAGATGAGCGCTAAAGCCTGCAACTGTACCGGCGTAAACGCGCTCACGGAGTTGCCGCCCTGCAAAACGAGCAAGGGAGCGAGGTATAGGAAGGCAGTGAGAGCTTGCATGGCGCAGACCACGAGACCGACAAACGCTGCGACCAGCGAGAGGTTTCTGTTTACAGGTTTAAAGAGGACGTAGAAGAGCGCCACCCAAGTGATGTGGCAGGCTACTCCGACGACAGAGGATACGAACCCCAACCAGAACAACCGCTGGTGAGCCAGGATGTTGGCAGCCGTGGTCGCCGCGGCGCCATATACAACGAGCCTGCCGAGAACGAACACCTGGCCAAACGAGGACGTCATGCCCTCGAGGGCTTCAAAGACGCCGGCGATCCTGGCCAAAGAGCGCGGCGAGACTCCCGCAGGCCGGCCGGTCATACCTTGCTGGCTCATTCTGTTTATCTCCTGCGAGTGATCTCGTGTGGAGCGGCGCGATCACGTCCGAGAAGCAGGTACCGGAACCTGCCGACTCTGTCTGGGTTATGCGTCGAGTTCAAGTGCCCTCCGTCGGTTGGGGGCCAGTCTCACGATGGAACGGTCTCGCTGGAAATACGCCCGACGTACTCGGAAAGTTTCGTTCGCGAATCGTCTCATTTCGACAAGGCCGAGGGAATCGCATTCGAAAAACAAAAGGGCCCGGAGAAATTTCTCCGGGCCTCGGTTGGAGTTGCTGTAGCTCACCTCTTCAAGAGGTGAGGGCTTGAGGTTATCGTATCGCTCAGTGCACCGGACCGGGGGCCGGCGGCCTCTCCTGTCCTCCGATCGGACCACTCGGCGTGGGCCTCACTTGCTTTTCGAACTCGCCCAACGCGATCTCGAGCGCCTGTTCCACCGTGCGCACGAAGTGCATCTGCATTCCCTCCACCATTTCGGGCTTCAAGTCCTCCTTCACGTTTGCTTCATTCTCCGACGGAAGGATGACTTCGCGGATTCCCGCACGTTTTGCGCCAAGCACCTTCTCCTTGATTCCGCCGACCGGCAGCACCACGCCGGACAGCGAAATCTCGCCCGTCATGGCCACCCGCGGCCGCACCGGACGCCCGCTCAGCAGGCTCACCAGCGCGGTCACCATCGCCACGCCGGCCGAAGGTCCATCCTTCGGAACGGCCCCCGAGGGAACGTGGATGTGCAGGTCCTGCTTGCGGAAAAAGTCCGGGTCGATTCCATATCGCTCGGAATTCGCGCGCACCCAGCTCAAAGCCGCACGCATGGACTCCTGCATCACCTCGCCCAGATGCCCGGTCATCGTGAACGACTTCCCACCGCGCATCTTGCTCGCTTCGATGAAGACGATATCGCCGCCGACCGGAGTCCAGACCAGGCCGATGGAAACGCCCGGTTTTTGAACTCGTTCCTCGACTTCCCTTTCGAGACGAAATCTCGGAACGCCCAGCGATTCGCGGACCGTATCGGGCGTGATCACCAGTTTTTCCGTCTTTCCTTCCGCTATTCGCCGCGCCTGTTTCCGGATCAGTGTGGCGATTTCGCGTTCCAGGTTGCGCACGCCCGCTTCACGCGTGTAGTGGTGGATGAGGTCGTGCAGGCATTCGTCCGTGAACCCGACCTGCTCACCCAAAACGAGTCCGTGTTCCTTCACCTGCCGCGGAATCAGGAATCGCTTCGCGATGTGGATCTTCTCCTCTTCCGTGTACCCCGGAAGCTCGAGAATCTCCATACGATCGCGCAGCGGCTCCGGGATCGGGTCCATCCAGTTGGCCGTGGCCACGAACAGAACCTTCGAAAGATCGAACGGCACGTCCAGATAATGATCCCGGAACGTCCCGTTCTGCTCCGGATCGAGCACTTCCATCAACGCTGCCGCCGGGTCGCCACGGAAGTCGCGCCCGAGCTTGTCCACTTCGTCCAGCATGAACACGGGATCGAGCGTTTCGGCTCGGCGGATCCCCTGGATGACCTGCCCCGGCAGAGCGCCGATATACGTGCGCCGGTGCCCGCGGATTTCCGCTTCATCGTGCATTCCACCCAGCGAAATGCGCACGAATTTGCGTCCCATCGCGCGCGCGATCGACTTGCCGAGAGACGTCTTGCCCACGCCCGGAGGCCCGACGAAGCACAGGATCGGACCCTTCATCCCCGGCTGCAACTTCTTCACCGCCAGGTATTCCAGGATGCGCTCTTTCACCTTTTCGAGGTCATAGTGGTCCTCGTCCAGGATTTCCTGCGCCTTGCTGATGTCAATTTCCTGCTCGCCCGCGCCTGAAGTCTTGCTCCAGGGCAGCGAAGTCATCCACTCGAGGTAGGTTCGCGACACCATGTACTCGGCGGAGGCCGGAGTCATCTTGGCGAGCCGTTTGAGCTCGCGTTCGCACTCCTTCTTCGCCTCCGCCGACATTCCGGACTCCTCGACCTTCTTCCGAAGTTCGTCCACTTCGGCCTGGCCGTCGTCCGATTCACCCAGCTCCTTCTGAATCGCTTTCATTTGCTCGCGCAACAGGAACTCGCGCTGGCTCTGGCTCACCTGCTCTTGAACCTGCTCGTTGATCTTGTTACGCAGCTCGACGACTTCCTTCTCTTTGGACAGCTCGTTGATCAGCAGCTCCAGCCGCTTCCGCACATTGAATGTTTCAAGCAGTTCCTGGCGCACCATCGTGTTGAGCGACGGAAGGTTTGCCGCGATGAAGTCCGCCAGCCGGCCTGACTGGTCGATATGCATCACCGCCGTCTGCAGGTCGTCGGAAAGCTGCGGAGAACGAGCCACCACTTCGCGGAATATCTCCTGGACGTTGCGCTGGAGCGCCGTCAGTTCCGCATCACGCTGGTCTTCAACGTCCGGCTGCAATTCGACGCGCGCCCGCACAAACGGCTTCAGGCCGCCGACCTCCAGGACCCGGATTCGATCCAGTCCTTCGAGAAACGCGACCACGTTCCCATTGGGCATGCGGACCATCTTGTGAACTTTGGCGACCGTGCCTACCGTGTGGATATCGGCTCCGCTCGGCTCCTCCACGCGAGGATCCAACTGGGCTACGACTCCCAGCAGCTTCTCTGGACCCTGCAAAGACTCCAATAGCGCGAGCGAACTCTCGCGCCCAATCGGCAGCGGCATCACGGCGCCTGGGAACAGGACCGTGTCGCGCACCGGAAGAATCGGAAGCTCTTGCGGGATTGTTCTAGTCTCTTTTGCCACTTTTCCCCCCAATACCTAACCGGCACAAACACAGAATCCATAGACGGCCCGGTGGGCGTCATAACCCTTAGATGCAGCGCGGGAGCGAAAGGGATTCATCAACCTTCGCGCCTTGATATAAATGATACTTAGTGTACTACGCTCATGCTTGGAATGCAACTTGAGTCCTCGCGGGCCTTCGTGCAAGTGCTTAAGCATAGATAGTTTACCTAGCCTAACAATGAAGCGAACTCTTCGTTCACGAAGGCCACGGCTTCCTCGCGGCTCCTGATTTTCCCGTTGAGCTGCGCATCCTCCACGGCACCAAGAATCTCCTTATATGCGGGTCCGGGCTTGAAACCCATCGTCTTGAGGTCGTCCCCGGTCAGCACTCGGGCCGGATGCACCTCTTCCGGCGGCGTCTCGGCCAGGAAACGCCGCACGAACTCGTAGTTCTCCAGATGTCCGTGACTGGCCGTGCAATCGAGCCTGTGTAGCTCGAGGTGTTCCTCGAACCGGTGCAGGCGCACAAAGCGTTTCAGAGTCGACGGCTTCATCTGCAGCACGTCTTTGAATCTTAAATGGTTGGCGACCAGCGCGGCGATTTGATCGGTGTCTTCGTTCGAGAACCGCAATCGTCGGCAAATCTCGATGGCCATGCGGGTTCCAACTTCGACGTGCTCGTCGAAGCGAATACGCCCGTTCGGACCCAATGGCGGCTTGAAGGTCGGCGGCTTTCCAACATCGTGGAGCAGGACGCCCCAGGCCAGCGTCGGGGAGCATCCGGCTTTCAGATGCTCGATCATCATCAGTGTGTGTACCCAGACATCGCCTTCGGGATGAAACTGGGGTGGCTGCTCGACTCTTTTCATGCGAGCGATCTCGGGCAGCACCTGCACCAGCAAACCGCTCTCGTCCAGCAGTTCGAAAGCTCGCCGCGCCGCGCCTTCCGTGAGCATTTTCGTCAACTCATCCCTGACCCGCTCGGCCGAGACCTGCCGGATGTGCGGCGCCAGGCGCCTGATCGCGCTGAACGTCGAAGCTTCAATCGCGTAGCAGAAGCGCGCGGCGAACCTGACCGCTCGCATCATGCGCAGCTTGTCTTCTTCAAACCGCTGTCCCGCGTCCCCGATCGCTCGAACGATTCCGGTGCGCAGATCCTCGCGACCGCCGACAAAATCGAGTACCTCATTCGTTTCCGGGTCCATCAGCAGGGCGTTGATCGTAAAATCGCGGCGCAGAACGTCGTCCTGAGCCCGCTTGGAATATTCGACGCGATCTGGATGCCGCCCGTCCGAGTAGCCCACATCCGAGCGAAACGTCGCAACTTCCACCTGCGCCGAATCCTCCGTCACCACCACAACACCGAACTGCGCTCCAACGGGCAGGCTCCTCGGGAAAAGGCGCTGCACTTCGTCCGGCTTCGCATCGGTCGCAACGTCGTAATCGGCGGGCTCGCGCCCCAGCACCAGGTCGCGCACGCATCCACCGACGAGGTACGCCTGATGGCCGTTCTCGCGCAGAGTGCGGCAAACACAGTTCGCAAGCTCGTGGGCGCTCATCACAGGATTATGAGCCGAAAATCGCCGCGGCGGGAAGTTGAGTGCCCCAAAGGGAACACGCGAACCGTTGTAATTGCGCTCGGATGTCAGCTGCCCCCAAACAATCCGGCAAAACGCCGTGGTTGGAAGTTGGGCTGATGAGACGCGCCTGCAGAACTGACATATAATTCCGTTCTCATGGCCACGCCAGGTGATAGTCGAAGCAACAGGCGGCGCGAAGCGGAACAGCAGGTCCATTCCTTCTGGCAACGGCTGACCGAGGGGCTCGAAATCCAACAGCTCTGGGGGCAATTCGTCGCCGAAGCGAAAGCTAGTTACGGGCTCTACTCGAAAGACGTCGATTGGGACGAAATCAAGCGCGAACGAAGAAAACTCAAACGGTTCTGCCGCGCAGCCTGGGCCTTGTTTCAGGCGATGCTCATGAAGCTATCGCCGGCGCGCCGCGTTCTTCTCTTGATCGCGCTTGTATTGGTGGTCGTTCAGCCGGAGTTCCAATGGGGGCAGCACCAGCAGGCCAGCTTCCAACTTGGAGGAATTGGCGCGCTGATTCTATTTCTCCTCCTTGCCCTGGAACTGGCCGACCGTGTGACCATGAAGCGCGACCTGGAAATCGCGCGGGAAATCCAGCAATGGCTTGTGCCCGCCCAGCCGCCGTTCGTTCCGGGTTTCGACATCGCTTTCGCCACACGCCCCCAGAACACGGTGGCCGGCGATTATTACGACGCCTTCCTGCGCCCCTTGCCGAGCGATTTCGGGAAACCTTCGTTGCTCGTCGTCGTGGCTGACGTCGCGGGCAAAAGCGTTCCCGCGGCGCTTCTGATGGCTACCTTTCAAGCAGGATTGCGCGCGCTCTCAGCCACGCCGGAATCGCTCGAAGAGATTGCGGCTGGGCTCGACCGCTACGCCCGCGCGCACAGCCTTGGCGGCTTGCGCTTCACCACCGCATTTCTCGCCGAGATCGATCCCGAGACATACGAAATGCGCTACATCAACGCAGGCCACAACAGCCCGATTCTCCGGCGCCTCACTGGCCAGATCGAGCGCCTGTCCGCCGGCGGTCTGCCGTTCGGCGTCCCGCTTCCCACAGAGCAGGAACAGGTGCGGACCTCAGGGAGCGTGCGGCTTGGCGTTGGCGATATGCTCTTCATCTTCACCGACGGCGTGGTGGAAGCCGTGGATCGACAGGAGCAGGAATTCGGTGAAGAGCGCCTCCTTCCTATCATCCGGTCGGCTCCGCCTGAAAGTGCGGCCGACACGTTGAGGCGCGTCATGACGCAGGTGAACACTTTCGTCGGCGAAGCGCGGCAGCACGACGACATCACCTGTTTCGTACTGCGCGTGATACCAAAGATCTCCGCCGCGGAAGCAGGTACTGGCGATTCCGCGCCGAATCCCTCAGCCTAATCACGCCCGTCTCGATCCGCCAGCGATCCCCCAAATTGAAGCTTGGAGAACCCGAATTTATCTCGCAGCCGGTCTGTGGTTCGGGCAAGCCGTTCGAGTTTCGCGCGCCGTTCAGGATCCAGCAGATCGATCTGCGGCGTGCCTCCGGAAAACGACGAAAGCGCCACGCCGACCAGCCGCAGCATCGCTTTGCCGTTCCAATTGCGGTCGAATAATCCTCGAACGACAGTGAGGATGGTGGTGTCCAGGTCGGAAGCCTCCGCCAGCGTTTCGTTTCGTGTGATCGTTTTGAAATCGCTGTAGCGCAGGGTGAGCGTGATCGTGCGCGCGTGAAGCCCCGCATCGCGCAGCCGTTTCGTCGCCTTCTGGCAGAGCCGGCTGAGCGTCGATTCGAGCCGCCCGCGATCGTTCGTATCCTCTCCAAACGTCTGGTTGTGCGAAATCGATTTCGGCTCGGCGTCGACAAAGAATTCGTACGAATCGATCCCGCGCGCCTTCCGGTAGAGCGCCGTTCCCCACTGGCCAAACGTTTCTTCGAGCCGTTCGAGAGGCATCGTCTGCAACCGGGCTACGGTTTCGATTCCCGCGCTCTTCAGCGCGGCTTCCGTGGCTTTGCCAATTCCCGGAATCCTCCGCACCGCTAGCGGCGCTAGAAACGCGGCCTCGCTCCCATGAGGCACCCATACAAGTCCGCGCGGCTTCGCCTGCTCGCTCGCCACTTTGGCAACCAGACGCGCGCCGGCCAGCCCGCCCGAGCAGGGCAGTCCTGTGCTCGCGGTAATCTCGCGCAGCAATCGGTCGGCGGCGCCGAGGGCGGGGCCATTGACGCGCTCCGTGCCCGTGAGATCGATATAGGCCTCGTCGATCGAGGCCATCTCCACCACGGGCGAATACTTCTCGAGGATTGTGGCCACGCGGTCGCTCCATTGGCCGTACAGCTCGTGGTGGCTGTCAAGGAAGATTGCATGAGGGCAGAGCTTTCCCGCGGTCCGCAGTGGCATGGCCGAATGAACACCGAATTGCCGCGCCTCATAGCTTGCTGACGTAACCACTCCGCGCTGATCGCACTGCCCCCCAACCACCACTGCCTTTCCGCGCAGCTCAGGACGCGCCAGAAGCTCCACCGAAACGAAAAACGCGTCCATATCGACGTGCAGAATCCAGGCGGAAGAGTCCGCGGCCGTTGGAGGCGCGTCATGCTTCGCCCGGAAATGAGCCAGTTTCGGCATGTGGCGAATGCCGCCCCGAATATACTCCGCGACGGCGCCAGGCGAAAGGAAAACGAACCCCATCAGAAGGGTTCAGGTTGCACAAAAAGGCGAAGAGGTGGCGAAGACGTAAAAACTGATTTCGGTTGCGAGTAGAAAATTGTCGATGCTTTGTTTTCAATGGCTTACGAGGATTTCTATTCAAAGGCAGTTGCGAGTAGACGTTCACTGTGGGCAGCCACGCGGACTTGAGGGTGATCAGACCTTCTCCGCGGCGATCACCCGGGGAATCCCTGCGAGGTCGTTCGTGATTTCGACCCGAGTCCAATCATTGTTTTCGAATAGCGGACGCACGCGCGGCGCGGAGTCGTAACCGAGTTCGAGAACAAGAACGCCGCCGGGAATGAGCAACTCGCGGGCCTCTTCGATCAGCCGCCCGTAAATCTCTGTTCCTTTAGGCCCGCCGAACAGCGCCGCGTGAGGCTCGTGGTCGCGCACCTCGCGCGCCAGCGTCTCAGATTCGTCGCGCGCTACATACGGCGGGTTGCTGACAATCAAATCGAAAAGGCGTGAATCAGGACTCGTGACTCGTGATTGGCGGCCCGTGATTCGCGGTTCGCGAAGGAACGACTCCAGCAGGTCCGTCGCGACGAATTGGATTCGGCCAGCGACGCCGTGTTGACCTGCGTTGCGCCGAGCAACCTCCAGCGCCGCCGCCGAAATATCCGTCGCGACGATTTCCGCGTTCCGCAATTCCTTCGCTAACGCGACAGCGATGCAGCCCGAACCCGTGCCCACGTCGGCAACACGAAGTTTTCCGTCGGTTGTTTTCGAGCCAAGATCGGCGCAGGCGCTGCCAGACCGCAGCCGTTCGAGCGCGACTTCAACCACATGCTCCGTTTCCGGGCGAGGAATGAAGACGCTCGGATTCACTTCGAATTCGAGCGCCCAGAATTCCTGCTTTCCGGTGAGATATTGCGTCGGCTCGCCCGCCGCGCGGCGCGCGATCAGCGCAAAATATCGTTCCAGATCATCGGCGGCAATCGCAGATTCCGGGTGCGAGTAAATCCACGCACGATCGCGGCCGAGCGTGTGCATGAGCAAAAGCTCCGCAGCCAGCGTGTGCGACGGAATGTTTGCTCCGCGCAGCCGGGCGATTGCCTGCCGCAGGGCGTCGCGGACATCGGAGGCACGCCGACCGACGATGCGTGGTTCTGGCATAGGTAGGGGCCGAAGCAATTCGCATGCGGGCGGGTCTGAGACCCGCCCTACAAAATCGAGATGAAATCATCTCGCCGAAGCGAAAGCGGCCGTATCACTCCTCAGGCCGCGTCGGCGTCGAGTTCGTCCCTGAGCCGCTCAGCCTCGAAATGCGTCACCAGCGCATCCACCAGCGGCGCGAGCTTTCCGTCGATCACCTGATCGAGCTGGTGCAGCGTGAAATTGATGCGGTGGTCGGTCACGCGGTTCTGCGGAAAATTGTACGTGCGGATTTTTTCCGAACGGTCGCCCGTCTTGATCTGCCCGCGGCGCTCGGCAGCGATTTGGGCGTGCTGCTTCTCCTGCTCCATTTCGTAGAGCCGCGCGCGCAAGACGCGCATGGCCTTCGCGCGGTTCTTGATCTGAGATTTTTCGTCCTGCTGCGATACGACGAGACCGCTGGGAATGTGCGTAATGCGTACCGCGGAATACGTCGTGTTCACCGATTGCCCGCCGGGCCCCGACGAGCAGAACGTATCGACGCGCAAATCTTTTGCCTCGATTTTGATGTCAATCTCGTCGGCCTCGGGCAGCACGGCCACCGTGGCCGCGGAGGTGTGGATCCGCCCCTGCTGCTCCGTCGCCGGGACGCGCTGCACGCGATGCACGCCGCTCTCGTATTTCAATTTCGAGTACACCTTGTTTCCCTGAATCGCCGCCACAATCTCTTTCAATCCGCCGATCGATGACGGCGAGCTTTCCAGGACTTCCACCCGCCAGCCCTGCGATTCCGCATAGCGCGAGTACATGCGGAACAGCTCGTTTGCAAAGAGCGATGCTTCGTCACCGCCCGTACCCGCCCGGATTTCCAGGATGACGTTCTTCTCGTCGTTCGGGTCTGTCGGCAGGAGCAGCACCTTCAGTTCGCGCTCGGCTGTTTCGCGCCGGGCCTCGAGCGCCCGCTCCTCGTCATGAGCCATCTGCTTCATTTCAGGATCGTCCGCCTCGGTGAGCAACTGCCTGGCGCCTTCGAGGCCTTTCTCGATTTCTTTCCATTCGCGGTATTTCGCGACGATGCCGCCCAACTCGGAGTGTTGTTTGGCGAGCTTTTGATAACGCGCGGAATCTGCGTGCACATCGGGCGACGAAAGTTCCTGCGTCATCTCGTCGTAGCGCGACTCAATCTGCTTCAGTTTTTCGAATAGGTCGGCCATACATTGCTCCAAGCGGGAAAGCGCACACCTGGGATTCGATGGACTTCGGTGCGAGCAGCGCCCCGGAAAAAAGGGGCGGGAGAGGAATCGCTAATAAAATGCAGCGAACATTGCGGTCACGACTGAGACAAGCATAGCGTCAACTTCAGCGCCCGTCAAATTGAGCCGGTTAACAGGTTTCCAGTTCCCAAATATGCGCGCTCGCGCTTTTGCACCGTCATCGTTCCATTCCCGCAAACGGCCGCAGACGCACGAATATTGCAACGCCCAACGGGTGGGACCCGTAGATCGTTTTCAGCGCGTCGGCAACGCCATAGGCGGTAAATTGTGCGCCCAGCGCCGACGCCAGATGCGGCACTAGATCGAAATCGTGGTCGTACCCGAATGTATAAGCCTGTACGCGGCCGATGGGCTCCTCCTGAAAATTCGACGGCAGCGGCTGTTCTCCGAGCAGCAGCTCATTCGAGCGCGTGACGTTCTCGATCCGGGTCCAGACATCGTTCCGCGTGCGGAACCGCCACGTGGACTCCAGCAAGTAGCTGTTGAAGATCGAGTGATCCTGCAACGAGTTCGTTCGACCCCAAAGGATCGTGCTAGCCCAATTTCCATCGTGCAGCGGGCGGTTGTACATGATCGAAGCCGTCATGCGCGCCTGATCTTCAGAAGGGGAAAGCGCTTCCGGGCTGGTGATGCGCGCGTAGGAATACTGTCCGCTCCAGTCTTTTCCCGGCTGCAGCGTAAGGCGCATCGACCACGAATCGATCTTGCCGGAATCGATGTCCCAGCGAAACTCGTCCGGTTCGCGGCCATGAAAACCAGAGGCCTCGATTCGGGCCATTCCGTACGTGAGGCCAACCGTAGCAACATCGCTTGCGATGTGCGTTGAATCTTCCTGATGATGTCCGAGCGTCGCCACGGGGTTCTCGGACGCGGAAGCGCGGTGCGGAAAGGCCGCGGGCCCGATTGCCGGATCGCCCGTCGGAGCAAAATAGAACGAGAGCAGGCTCTTCTCCCCGAGTTTCAGATCGTAGAGCGCAGCCAGCTCCATAATGAAATCGTGCGGATGCTGTCCATCCACGATGGGAACGCCAAACGCTGTTTCGCCTTGCTGAAAAAGCAGCGGGTAGCGCCGGTCCGTGACCGTGGCCGGCTCAAGACTCAACATGACCCGCGCGGTGAACACGCCGGGGCCAAGACTGCGCTGCGCCATCGGCATCAGCCAATTCGTGGAAAAGAATTTGTCGTCGCCTCGCGAGCTGGTCTGCTGTTCGTCCACCAGAAACACGTTCGCATGGAACATCAGTGACCACGCGCCTCTGGTGGTCATGAGCATCGGAGCGGGAGTCGAGTCTGGCTGCGCGCTGGTTCCATCCGTGGCGTGATGAACGATTTCCTGCTCGAAGTTTTCCGGATGCATGCTCATCACATCGCTGCCGTTTTGCATGCCGGCCATCCGGGTATGATCCGCTTTCGACGCGTCCTGCGGGGCGTCGCTCTTGTCAACGGATTGATGGGGAGCGTGTGCGGTCTTGCGGTCATGCTGCCGAGCGCCCGCCGCTCTGCTTTGCACGGGAAAAATGGCCACAAGCAAAAGCAGGATCAAAGCCAGTATCCATGATCTCAGGATCAACACCGGGAATGCGCCGCCTGTCCGCGTTATCGTCACCATCGATTCGGAATGAGGAGCTTTCGCGAAACTTGGAATCAGTGCTTCCGGAGTCGCCTCTCGCGCAATCTCGCGGCAACACTTGCCGTACACCGCTTGCCTTCACCGAATGCGCAATTGATAGGGCATGCGCACCTGAACCGTTCCTGCGGAATCCAAAATGCGCTGCAGAGTGGCCTGGATGGACGTTGAGGCGGATTCATTCAGGTTTTGCTCGCGTTCGAGCAGCAGCTGCCAGAACGTTTTTTCCTGCGGGAAGCGCTCGATGTGAACGG
The DNA here is from genome assembly GCA_035307985.1 of Candidatus Acidiferrales bacterium. Lineage (GTDB taxonomy): Bacteria > Acidobacteriota > Terriglobia > Acidiferrales > UBA7541 > Palsa-295. The sequence continues at coordinate 47,865 of DATGHM010000182.1, read as the reverse complement.
ATTCGCTCACCGGGATGTGGGCGAGCTGCTTGGCAACTTCGATTGCGCGGTCCAGGCCGCCAAGCTCATCCACGAGGCCGAGCTGTTTGGCCTGCGCGCCCGACCAGACGCGCCCTTTCGCGATCTTGTCCACCGCCGCGACGGGCATGTGCCGGCCCTGCGCGACGCCCTGCGTGAATTCCGCATATGTTTCGTTGAGCGATTTCTGGATCAAGGCTTGCTGTTCAGGCGTGAAGTTCTGCTGGTCGGAAAAGATTGTGGCGTTGTCGCTCGTGGCCACGTAGTCCGTGCTCATTCCCAGCAGCGCGTAGAGTCCGGAAATATTGAACTTCCCCATCAGCACACCGATCGAGCCCGTAATCGTGTCCGGATCGGCCACGATCCTTCTGGCCGGCGCGGCGATCCAATAGCCTCCCGACGCCGCCACATCGGACATCGAAACAATCACCGGCTTCACGGTGTTGGCCAGCTCAACCTCGCGTCGGATCACCTCGCTGCCGGCCACCGAGCCGCCTCCCGAATCGATCCGCAACACGATCGCCTTGATTGCCGAGTTTTCACGCGCCGCGCGGAGATCGGAGGCGACGCTGTCCCCTCCCATGATGAAGCCGCCCGTCGGACTGTTTTGCGAGTCCCCCGATACGATCAGCCCAGTCGCGTTCACCACGGCGATTGTCGGTCCTCCCGGCATGTTCATGAAGTTGTGGTAGCGCGCAAGCGATATCGGGTTCCATTTCCTCCGGCCATGCTTGAAATAATCCTGGACCTGGTCCCAATAGGCGAGCCGGTCGACGATGTGGTTCTCAACGGCATCGCTTGTCTGCAACGGCCCGTGTTCGACGAGTTGCTCGAATTTGGCGGGATCGATGTTCCTGGCGTGTGCCGTCTGGGCTACATAGCGGTTGTAAATGCTGTGAAGAAGACCTTCGACTTCCTCCTTGTGCGCGGGCGTGAATTTCTTCTCCGTATACGTGTTGGTGGCGGTCTTGTACTCGGCGATGTGGTAGTACTGCGGAATGATCTTGAGCTTATCGAGGGTTCCCCGCAGGAACAGCGCCTCCGCCATCATCCCGTGAATTCCCACGGGAACCGTAGGCACCAGCCAGATTTGCGAGCAGCCGGTCGCCAGAAAATATTCGGGATTGCCGACGCCGTCGTATCCGAGATAGCAGATGCTGGGTTTTCCGCTCTTTTGAAACGCAATCAGGTGCGAACGAATTTCCTCGATCTTTCCCCAGCCCGCTTCGATGGGAGCGACGCGCACCACGATTCCTGTGATATGGGGATCCCTGGCAGCCGCGTCGATTCCCTCGAGATAGTCTTGAAGCACCGGCGCAGCATTGCCGTTCAACGCGCTCAGGAGATCGAGCGGCCGCTGTTCGTTGATCGGTCCGGCCGCGTCGATCACCAGCACCGAGTTCGACATCAGCCGGGCCGGCTTCCAGGCCACCCAGAAAAGCACGACCACGAACAGAATCACGAACCCGATGACGATCGCCCGCCTCTTCGCCCAGGTCATCGCCGTTCACCTCTCCATTTCAGCGCGCAAACTTCGGCAACAAAGTTAGCACTCGCGGGCGGGAATCCGAAGGCCGAAAGTGGCGGTCGATGCTGCGCTTTAGCACAGTACCCGTTCGGCAACACTGGGACGGATTTCGCCGTGGGTCACGCTCGGCGCTGTTAGGATTACCGGCAGGTGGCCCCTGTGGGGGGCACCTCGCCAGCTTCCCTGATACTGAGGCTCCATGAAGAACCGATGGCTCGACCGCCTGATGAGAATCAACAAGGAACTCCTGTTGATCTTATCCATCATCGTGTTCGCGGGAGTCATCAACTTCTTCGTCGCCGGCCAGAAACTCATTCTTTCGTTTTACGACCTTCCGACCCTTTTTGCCGCGTACTACTTTGGCCGCTCCCGCGCCGTGCAGACTGCCCTTGCCTCGGTGCTCATCGTCTGCTGGCTCAACTTGATGAACCCGTCGGCCCTGGCGAGCGGCATGAGCGTGACGTCGCGGCAGTTGATGGCGTGGTCCGACATCGCCATCTGGGGCAGTTTTCTGCTGATCACCGCCTATGCCATGGGAACTCTGTACGAGCACAAAGAGAAAAGCCTCGCCGAGCTTCGCGAGACCTACTATGGCGTGCTCCAGATCCTCTGCGGCGTGATTTCGAACGACAAATACACGCAGAACCATTCCTACCGCACTTCGGTGTACGCCGCGCGCATCGCCGAGGAGATGCGCCTCTCGGACGAGCGCGTCGAGGACATTCGCGCCGCGGCGCTGCTGCACGACATTGGCAAGCTGGAGGTCAGCCGCCAGATTCTCTACAAGGCCGCGAAATTGAGCGACGAGGAAATCGTCGAGATGCAGTCCCATCTCGACAAGGGAATGGACAAACTGAAGCCGGTGGGCGGAACCCTGCGCCGCGTTCTCCCCATCATCCTGAGTCATCACGACAAATTCGACGGCACCGGCTACCACGCCACGAAAGGTGGAGATATTCCCCTCGAGGCGCGGATCATCAGCGTGGCTGACGCTTACGATGCGATGGTCAGCGACCGCCCGTACCGCAAAGCCATCACGCCGTTCGAAGCACGCGACGTCGTCGTGAAGGGATCGGGCAAGGATTTCGACCCCAAGGTAGTCGACGCGTTCCAATCCGCATTCCGTGGCGGCCGCATAGAAGTCCCCGAAGTCCTCGTCTAAACTGCCAGCCTCCAGATTGACGCCCGGTCAGCGAGTTGAGTCGCGGGGGAGCCCTCACGTCAGCGATGCCCTTCTCCGCGACGCAAAAACGTACGGCCCGGCGGGTTGGCCAGCGGCCGTTGATGTCCCAAAGTTTATTGCTGCTTGGCTTCGCGCAGGAACCGTGCCGCTTCTTCCGGCGGAGTTGGATTGATATAGAACCCGGTGCCCCATTCGAAGCCGGCGACCTTGGTCAGCTTGGGCATGATCTCGATATGCCAGTGGTAATGATCGTTGATTTCTTCACCGATCGGCGACGTGTGGATCACGTGATTGTAGGAGGGGAATCCAAGAGTGGAATCGAGGCGGCTGAGGAAATCCCGGAGCAGCTTTGCCAGATTGCCGTAGTAGGGCGTCGGCATGTTCTCGAAACTCGAACTGTGCTGGCGCGGCAAAATCCATGCTTCGAACGGAAACCGCGGTGCGTAGGGCGCGAGCGCGACAAAATAATCGGTCTCCTGGATGATGCGTGAGCCCGTTTCAATCTCCTGCCGGATCATGTCGCAGAAGATGCAACGCTCCTTCTCGTCGTAGTAGCGCTTGGAATTGTCCACTTCCTCGCGAACGCGCTTGGGAACGATGGGAAGCGCAATCAGTTGCGAATGCGTGTGTTCGAGCGAAGCGCCGGCCGGCTCGCCGTGATTCTTGAAGAGGAGGATGTAGCGAAAGCGGCGATCGTTCTTCAGGTCGAGCATGCGGTCGCGATACGCCCACAGGACTTCCTCCATGGCCTTGTCGGACAAGGTCGCCATGGTCAGTTGATGATTGGGAGTCTCGATGATGACCTCATGGGCGCCGATTCCGTTCATGCGATCGAACAGGCCTTCGCCTTCGCGGTCGAGCCCGCCTTCAATGCCGAGCGCCGGGAACTTATTCGGGACCACGCGCAGAGACCATCCCGGAGTGTCACGACCGCCTCCGTTGCGGCCATAGGCGAGAATTTCCGGTGGCGTTTTCCCTTCGTTGCCGGTGCAGAAAGGGCAGTTCGGATTGCCCTTGATCTGAACGCTCTCCCGCGCAAAATCCGTGGGACGCTTGGCACGATCCGTCGAGATGATTACCCAGCGGCCCGTAATGGGGTCCTTGCGAAGTTCCGGCAACCTTCCTCCTCGGACGCAGCCGCGCCACCGGCTCGTCCTGAAAAACAACCATTCTACTATGGAGCACAAGCGCGGGACGCCCCGAAAGAACGTTATTGTTGACTGTTCGATAGCAACAACAATTTCTTGCGGACTGCCGCACCGTTTCGGCCCGATCGCGTGAACCGGCAGGGCACCCTTCGTTACCGAACTCGGATAACAAGGCGACGATGCAGTCGCCACTCCTACTGTTTCTGCGACCTCCAGCAGCGCTGCGAACTGGTTCGGCGAACTGGCACGGTGCGGTGGCCTTCCTATCCGAAACCGCTGATGACCGTGGGTTTCAGATCACCGCAGAGGTCACTGAGAAAATCCCGAGTCCACAAAGATGCATCTAGCAAGCGACTATGAGCAGTGCCAACGGGTGGAGTTCGTCCGCGGATTGAGGCAGCAAGGTAAAACACGCCGTGCCAGTTCGCGGCCCAGATTCGGAACAGCGCGGGAGGCCGTAAACACAAAGCCGCTGAATTCGCTCGCCCGCGTTCCGACAGCTCACCAAGTCACGTCCCGGACCCCGCCGCTGTGAATGCTCCCTTATGCAGGCGGACTTCCGGCCGCGAGCCCGCGCGGTTCTCGATGGCCATCACGTCGAACCGGCAGTCGGCCGACTCGATTCGCCGTGCGCGCAAAAACTGTCGCGCCATGCGCGTCAGGTTGCGCCGTTTGTCCCAGTTCACGGCATCTTCCGGCCTTGCCTGGGTTCTCGATGCATCATTCTCGTTTACCGCGGCTCGCGTCTTCACCTCGATGAACGCGAGCACGTCGCCATCGTACCCGACCATGTCGATCTCGCCTTTGATGCCGGGTGAGCGATAGTTCCGCGCAAGCAGCACGTACCCGTGCCGCCGCAAATACCAGTAAGCGTACGTCTCGCCGCGAATGCCCGTCCGCCGCGCGCGCTCCTTCGTCGTCTCGCGGCCAGCCGGGTCGGCAAGCCCCTTCCGCGCCCCGAAATTCACGAACGCGAACATCAATCGCGCAAGCATCGCGTCACTTCCGTTGAGGCAAGCCTACTTCACCACTTCCAGCTCCCATTCGACCGTTTTCCCGCGAATCACAAACGACAGATACTGCTCCCAGAACTTGCGCAGCGCGCGCGAGCGGTTGATCAGGAACTGAAAGCCCAGCGCCCGCCAAACGCGGAGCAGTTCGACTCGCACCTTCCGCTCGCGATATTGCGCGGGAGCGTAATAGTCATATTCCTTGGGTTGGTCGCTGAAGAACCACAGAGAAAAGCTCGAGAGATGCCAGCGGTGCGCCGGGCTGCAATACGAAGCGTGATCCGTGTAATGCGGCGTCATGATCACCACACGCGCTCCGGGCTTCGCCACTCGATGTGCTTCGCCGAGCATGCGAAAGATGTCGTCCACCTCCTCGATGATGTGAATCATCCGCACCTGGTCGAAGCTGCTGTCCACGAACGGCAGTGTTTTCGTCCAGTCGCAGAGGACGTCCGCCTGACCGGCGGGGCTCATGTCGACACCGATCGAGCCGGGATATTTCTTCCGCCCGCATCCGATGTCGAGGATCAGCGCCATGCGCTTACTTGATCACCTCAAAGGTGAATTCCATCAGCTTTCCGCGAATGACGAAGCTCAGATAGTGCTCCCAGAATTGCCGGAACATCCGGCTGTGATTCACCAGAAACTCGAATCCCAGGGCGCGCCAGAGCCGCAGCAGGGAAACGTAGTTCCGTACCTCCTTCACACGCACTTTCGTGTACCACATATCGCGCCCGTGCATTCCACCGGGATAGAAATAAAGAAACGAATAGGTGTTCAGGTGCCAGCGGTGCGTCGGGTCGCGAAACGAGCTGTAATCCGTATAGTGCGGCGTCGCGAGAAAAATCGTTCCGCCCGGGCGCGTCACGCGATGAAATTCTTCCATCGTAGCGATGATGTCGGCCACGTGCTCGATCACGTGCTCGGCGCGAACGAAGTCGAAGGAATTGTCACGAAACGGCAGACCGCCCTTGTCCAGATGGCAAAGGACGTCGGCCGCGGTATTCGGATTCATGTCGAGGCCGACCGAGCCGGGATATTTCGTCGGCCCGCAGCCCACGTCCAAGATTCGCGCCATAAAGTCAGTGGCGAGTGACGAGAAAGAGCCAGTCCACCCGATTCGCTTCCCCTCGCAGAAAATAGGCCGCAGCCATCAATTGACCAGTACCAAGGCCGAGTTTACGCCCTTGGCAGCCGTGGGATATTACCGCAGAGGCGCGGAGAGCGCAGAGCGAGATTTATCGGCAGTCAAGAGAGCGGCCACGATGATAACGGGCGGCTGTGCGACATCCCTCCGACCGAGCGTCGTAGGGGCGGGTCTGAGACCCGCCCGCCAAACGTTGCTACGTTGAGCGCTCGACCTCGCTGATTAAGCCGTCCAGCGTGCGAAGCGCGAACTCCGCCTGCTCCTCGTCAACGAGCAGCGGAGGACACAGCCGAAGCGTCGTATCCCCCGAGCCGAGCACGAGGAGACCCTTGTAAAAAGCCTGCTCGACGATCCGGTTGCGCAACTCGGGCGCCTTCTCTTTGGTTTTCTGATCGCGCACGAATTCGATTCCGATCATCAGGCCCCGCCCGCGAATGTCGCCGACGATTTTGTGCTTCGCTTTCCAGTCGGCCGTTTTCTTCATGATGAACTCGCCCATGCGCGCGGCGTTGGCCATGTATTTTTCTTCGAGCAGCTTGATCGTTGCCAGCGACGCCGCGATGCAAACGGGATTCCCTCCGAACGTCGACGCGTGCGCGCCAGGCGTCCAGTTCATCACGCTGCGTCGCGCGATCATCGCGCTCAAGGGCATGCCCGACGCAATTCCTTTCGCGGTGCACAAAATATCCGGCTCGATTCCCGAATGTTCGGAAGCCCACCATTGGCCCGTGCGCCCCATGCCGCATTGCACCTCGTCCGCGACGAGCAATATTCCGTATTTGCGGCAGATGCGCTGCAAGCCCTGCAAGAATTCCGGAGGCGCGGGTAAGTAGCCGCCCTCGCCCTGAATCGGCTCAATGAAGATTCCGGCCACTTCTTCGGGATCGACGCGGCGGCGGAACAATTCGTTTTCGAGATAGCTCAGACAATCTTCCGACGCGCGCTCCGGACGCACGCCGTACGTTCCGCGATACGTGTCGGGATACGGCATGTGGAAGACGCCCGCGAGCAGCGTTCCGAATCCCTTGCGCTGAATCGAGCGGCTCGCCGTCAGGGACAGCGCGCCCATCGTGCGCCCATGAAACGCACCGTGAAACGCGACGAGCATGTCGCGCTTCGTGTGATACTTCACCAGCTTGATCGCCGCTTCGACCGCTTCCGCGCCGGAATTCCCGAAATAGACGCGCTTCGGCTCTTTGCCGGGAGCGATGGAGGCGAGCTTCTCAGCCAATTCGACCAGGCTGGGATAATAAAAATCCGTGCCGGACATGTGGATCAGTTCCGCTGCCTGCTTCTGGATGGCGGCGACCACTTCCGGATGGCAGTGTCCCGTGGCTACGACGGCAATCCCAGCGGCAAAATCCAGAAACGTGTTTCCGTCGACGTCCTCGATCATCGCGCCGCGTCCCGTCCTGGCCACCAGCGGATAATCGCGGGTGTAGGACGGCGACAGAATTTCGCTGTCTTCCTTCACGATCTGCCGAGCTTTGGGGCCGGGCAGCTTCGTTACGAGATTCGGCAATTTCATCTCAATGGCTTGCATTTTCGTTCCTCCCAATTGGACTTGAGCCGTGCGCGAACGGACCCTGGCCGTGGCGCTCCGGGGGTGCAACCCTGATTGGAAGGGGACTTAATCGACGCCGAACAGGTTGGGGCGATCGTGGGAAGGCTGGTGATGAGGCGAAAAATCCAGAGAAAAAAGGCTCATTTGTATTTCCAGCGGACGCTGCCGTCCTTTGTGTCTTCCAGTATGATACCAGACTCCGCAAGCTGCCGGCGGATTTCGTCGGCGCGCTTGAAATCCCGCTTCTTCCGCGCGACATTGCGCTCTTCGATTAACGCCTCGATTTCCCGCGGGCTCATTCTCGTTTTCTGGGCGTAGCCGAGTTTCGCGAGCTTCTCATCGTCGTCGTCAGAGAGCAGATTCAAAATCTGATCGAACTTCTCCATCGCCGCAATCACTCGCACGGTGTCCTGCTGCCGCATCTCGCCTTTATCCATGGCGCTGTTCGCGTCGCGAATCAAATCGAAGACGGACGCGAGCGCCACGGCGGTGTTCAAATCGTCGGCGAGTCCCGCGTCGAAAGCCGCTTCCGCTTCTTCCGTGCGCTTCTGGAGGGCGGGATTCGCGCCCTCCGGGAAATTCGCGCCCTTGAGCCGCGTCATGAAGTTCCGCATGCGCTCGGTCGAATTCGCCGCCTGTGTCAGACCATCTTCCGTGAAATTGAGCTGCCGCCGGTACGGAACGGAAAGCAGAAGGTACCGGATCGTCGACGGCTTCTGGCCCTTGGCGAAGAGGTCGCGTAAGGTAAAGAAATTGCCGAGCGATTTCGACATTTTTTCGCCGTTGATGATCAGGTGCTCGGCGTGCAGCCACAAGCGCACGAACGGGTGCCCGGTGGCCGCTTCGCTCTGGGCGATTTCGTTTTCGTGGTGGGGAAACGCCAGATCGATCCCGCCCGTGTGAATATCGAGTGTGTCGCCGAGATATTTCATGGCCATCGTCGAGCACTCGATGTGCCAGCCGGGACGCCCCGGCCCGATGCGCGTATCCCAGAAATGCTCGCCCGGCTTCGGCGCTTTCCACAAGGCAAAATCCCGGGCATCGGCCTTTTCGTAGCGATCGACGTCGACGCGCGCACCCGGCTGAATGCCGGCCATGTCGATTTTCGAAAGCCGGCCGTAGGGCGGGAATTTCGCAATGCTGTAATAGATCGAACCGTCGCTCTGATACGTGACGCCTTTTTCCTTCAGACGTTCGATCAGCGCGACCATATCGTCGATGTGATCGGTTGCTCGGACGATCTCTTCCGGCCTCTCGAGATGGAGCGCATCCATATCCTCGAGAAATGCCTGAATGTATTTCTCGGTGTATTCACGAATGCTGATTTTCGCGGCCGCCGCGTTTTGAATGATGCGGTCGTCCACGTCCGTCAGGTTCATCACCTGCATCACGCGATAGCCGCGTTGCCGCAGGAAGCGCCTTAGGACGTCCTGAAACACGAACGTGCGAAAGTTTCCGATATGCGCAAAGTCGTAGACGGTTGGCCCGCAGGTGTAGATGCGCACTTCCCCGGGATGGAGCGGTTCGAGCGGCTCCAGCCGGTTGGTCAAAGTGTCGTGCAGCATGATTTGGTTCATGTCAGGTATTTCGGCACGCGATCCGGACGGAGCGCAAACACTCGATTCTAGCCGACACATTCACACAGTCGCAACAAACAGACGGACCCGCGTCGTCACCGCGCGCGTCTGAACGCGTCATCTGAACCAGTGATAAGCGATGCTGGCTTGAATGCTGTTGAACTGCGGATTGTACTTTCCCAGATTTCCATTCGAAAAGTGATACCAGCGCAGCCCGACGTCCCAGGATTTTTGCTTCCTTCTACCGATATAGAATCCGCCTCCGGCTCGCGCAGTAAAATTGAAGTCGGACGTGCGTCCTGGAGGAACGTTCACCGGCGTGAAGAGCGCTCCTCCGCCAAATTCAAGATAGGGCACCGCACGGCCAAGAGTGTGCGAGGAGTTAAAGCGCAGCACAAACGGCTCGAAACCGCCGCCCCGTATCGTTTGCGCGCCCCATTGCGTGAACAACGGCACCAGGTTCACAGCATATTCGAGCTCGAATCGCCGCCAGCCCGTGCCGACTTCTCCCGTAATGAGCCGCCCGGCGGAAACTCCGCCGGTCCAGACTTGCGCCTGGGTAAACGAGTTCAAGTTCTCTTCGCCCGTTGCGCCCGCCGTCCAAACGCTGATGTCCCACGGTCCGCGCCCGGTTTGGCCTTTCAATTGAGCCGTTGCCGGCGTCGCGCAGACGCAAACGAGCAGCGCCAAGCATGCAAATCGAACCGCAGCGTGCAAGCGCTCGCCTTCGCGGACGGATTCGCTTTGATTGAAAAACGAAAAGCCCGCGTTCCCGTGTGAGGCGGAAAACAAAGCTAGGGAATCAGCTCGACGCGCCGGCTGACCAAAGTGACGTCGCCATCCTGCGAAGGCGTCGCCGTCAGCGGCCGTGCCTGGAGCAGAAATTTTCCTTCGTCCGGCAGCTTGAACGTTTTGTCGAGCACGAAGACAACCACGGGGTTGCCACGGGGCAGCGTGAAGCTCAACGTAACGCCGTTCGGCGGCATCGTTTTGCAGCCGTAAGCGGTCCACCCGTTCAGAAACCGGAGTTCGCGCTCGCTTTCCGATTGAATGGGGACGCCCTCCATCCGCACCGAGTCGATTCCGGAATTCGGCGGAAACAGAACGGTTTCCTCCGGCGCGCCGCGCTCGGAGAGCAACAGCGTCTGGTACGCGTGCCTCCCGTTCAGAACGTAGGACTGCTGAATCGTGAACGAGGGCGGCGCCAGATCGAGCCGCGGCGCGTTTACAGCGAACGCCGTTCTCCTGCTCCACGGAAACGGCCCCCGATCCTCTTCGAATTTTGCGGCGTGACGGAGCGAAGACGGCAACCGCCCGGAATCGGGCAGCGCGAGCCATTCCGCGCGCCCGGAGTCTCCGTCGAGCCAATATTCGATGTTCAGCCGTTCGGGCGCCTTCGCGGAAAACGCGGGCATCACCGCAGCGAGTAAGCACATGGCCAGCGCCGCCAGAATGGGCAGTCCAGGAGTGCCCAGCCGCGGCAAAAGCGTCGCATTTTGAGGATCCACGCCAAGCGGAAGCAGCGGCGCGAGAATCACCGCCGCGACCACAGCCACCATCGGCAGAAATCGAACGCCAAGCCCGGCGTAAAGCATCAGCGCCACAGCAAAACCGGCCGTTCCAGCCGTTACGAGAGGAAGAATGACCGGAAGCAGCGCGCCAGTTCGTCCTTTTTCGCGCCGCATGGTGAACGGCAGCGCCGATAACGCCGCAACGGTCGAGCTTGCCAGGAGGATAAAGCTGAATCCCGGGGCCAGCCACCCGCAAACCACCGACAAGACGGCCATGGCGGCCCACACACCACCCCACAGTCCCCAAAACTTGGCGCGGCCTGCGAACGCGACGGCATGCACGATCACCACGGAAAGTGCGATGCACCACATCGCCGCGCGGATCGGGATCGGATGCGCGACCCAGTTCACGGGCAAAGCGCCAAAGAGCCGGAGAACGCGCACGAGAATCAAGGCGATCACACCACTCGCGAGGACAGCGGCGATCCAGGCGATCACCCCCCAGACGAGCTGCGGCGGGGTCAACCGTCCTTTGTGAATCAGCCAGAGGATCTGTCCGGCAATCAGCAGCAGCACGACAATCGCCACCGGCAGGGTCCAGCGCGAAGCCCAGCGGGCAATCCAAAGACCGAACACGTCGGAATAGACGGCCTCGCTTTTCGTCGGGTCGGCCAGATCGGGCGCGTCCGCGAGCGCGACGACCGAGGGCAGCGCGTTATCGCCCTGGTGCTGGAGGCTGGCGGGGCTGGCATTCTGAATGTTGTCGAGAGGCGTGTGGTAGTGAACTACTCCGCCCACGTAGGCGAAATTCAGTCCCTGATAGCCCGCTGCTTTGAAGACGGTGAAATCCGTGTCGTTGGGCAGCATCTTGTAAATGGTGTAGAAGATGGAGTTCGTCGCGGGCCGCGGCGCGTGTTGCGCATACAAGCGGATGGCCCATGCGTTGGCGCTTCCCGTCTCGAACATCAGGCTGGGTCCCGAAGAGCCGCGCGCCTCGATGTTGACCGCGGCGCGCACGTCCTTGGCCCATGGATCGAAATCAACGAAGGCTCGCGCGCCCAGCAGGCCCGCTTCTTCGCCGTCATCGATCATCAGGATCACAGGGTGACGCGGCGGAGGCATGGCCTTCAGCGCTCGCGCAATTTCGAGAACCGTTGCGGCCCCCGAGCCGTCGTCCGAGGCACCCGGGCCGGCGGGGACGGAATCGTAGTGCGCCGCAACGAGCACGGCGGCCCCTGCTTCAGTCCCTTCGAGACGCGCCAGGACGTTCTTGACCGTCCCGCACATGCCAAATTCGTCGCAATCGAACGCGGTCTGCACCTGCGGGTCATAGCCCAGTTGCTTGAACTGATTTATGATGCGCTGCCGCACCACGTCGTTCTGATGGCTGCCGATGGGGTGAGGAATGCCGTCACCGGTGAGACCGGACTGAACTCCGCGCGCGCGTTCGGCGGAAAATTGAGTTGCCGGCGCGCTGGCTGGCTTGGGGGCGGGTGGGCGCGTCGATATCAGGGACAGCACGAAGACGAGCGCCGTCAGCGCCAATGCGAGCGAGACTCCACGGCCTCCCCGGAAATTCTCCGGCTCCAAATTCACCCCCCTGGCGCGCGCGTCATGCTAGGCCGCGCATGTCGTCAAGTCAATGGAACTTGTGTGGCGACAAAGTCGCCGTCGTTGACGCTAGCCCGCCGCGCCGTTAGAGTTGGCCGCGCAGGTTCACAACGAGAGGGGAACGAATGAGGGGCCAAATCAGGATGCGAGCGGCACGGATAGCGGAAGTTTGCGGCATTGCGCTGATCATGACGGTTGCGATGCTGGCCGGGACGAACGTGGTGCGGGCGGATGAAGCGGCGAAGAAAGTTCTCACACCAGAGATGGCGATCACGTTGCAGTCGGAGTCCGATTTGCATTTTTCGCCGGACGGAAGCCGCGTGGCATTCGTTGTCACCGGGCCGCTGAAGGATACGGCCCGCAAGCGGCACATCTGGGCGCTGGATGTGGCGGCACGGAAGGCACGCCAGCTCACATATTCGGAAAAATCCGAATTTTCGCCGAGATGGTCGCACGACGGTCGCACGCTGGCTTTCCTCTCGGACCGCGGCACAGACACGCAGATTTATTTCATGTCGATGGACGGCGGCGAAGGCCACGCGATGACGGATGGCAAGCGCAGCATCCAGTCGTTCGAGTGGTCGCCGGACGGCAAGCAGATCGCGTTCATCGCGCCACTGCCAAAGACCGCGGAAGAAGAAAAGAAGGAGAAAGACAAGGACGATGCGCTGGTGGTCGACAAGGACGACAAGCCGGCCGGGCTGTGGTTGCTGGACGTGGATTCGCACAAGACGCGAGAGATTGTGGGACGCCCCTGGCGCGTTAACGAAGTTGCGTGGATGTCTTCAGGCGACCGCCTCATTGTTTCGGCCACGGACCATCCCGAATCCGATGAAGAGATGAATCGGATTTTTTCGGTTGCGGCGGCCGACGGGAAGATGACGGAGCTTTTTGCGCCGCGCGGGCCCTTCGGGAATCTGAAGGTTTCGAAGGACGGGAAATGGATTTCGTTCGTCGGATGCCGCGTAGACGGGCCTGAGCCGCACGATATCTACGTTCTGCCGACCGACGGCGGAAGGCCGAAGAACCTCACAGCCACGGGCATCGACCGAGGGATTTTCGGCTACGTGTGGCGTCCGGACGGCACAATCGTCGCGGGCGTTGCCGATGGATTTCGATCGAAACTCGAACGCGTCACGCTGGAAGGCAAAGCCTCGGAGCTTTCGGCGCTGCCTGTCGAACCCCATGCATTCGATTTTTCGGCAGCTAAAAATTCCGCGCTCGCCTTTGCCGGTGAGACCGCAACTCAGCCTGAAGAGATTTGGCTCGACGACGGCGGTTCCCGGCCGGTTCGCATATCGGATCTGAATAAGAACTGGGACTCGGTCGAGCTGATCAAGCCTGAATTCTTTCACTACAAGAGTTTCGATGGCACGCAAATCGAAGGCGCGCTGCTGCTACCCGCAAACTACGACGGGCATTCGAAGCTGCCGCTGATCACGCTGGTGCACGGAGGGCCGACCGGACGCTGGTCAGACGCGGTGCAGACGTGGGGACAGATGCTGGTCGGGCACGGCTACGCGATTTTCTATCCGAACATTCGCGGCTCGATCGGCTATGGAGAAAAGTTCGTGGAAATGAATCGCGCGGATTGGGGCGGCGCCGATTATAAGGACGTGATGGCCGGGATCGATTCGCTGATCGCGCGCGGCGTCGCGGACCCCAACCGGCTCGGCATCGGCGGCTGGTCTTACGGAGGGTACATGGCGGAGTGGGCGATCACGCAGACGACGCGCTTCAAGGCGGCTGTTTCCGGCGCGGGCATGGCCGACCTGATCAGCGAATTCGGAACGGAGCGCGGACCGGCGTATGACGAATGGTTCTGGGGCCAGCCGTACGAAAAGCCGCAGGGATTTCTGGAGCATTCGCCGTTCATGTTCATGAAGAACGCGAAGACGCCGACGCTGATCCTTCAGGGTGAGGCCGACACAACTGATCCACTCGGACAGAGCCAGCAGCTCTATCGCGGATTGAAACATTACGGAGTGAAAGCGGAACTCGTCGAATATCCGCGCGAGCCGCACGGCCCACGGGAAGAAAAGCACAATTTGGACGTCCTGAATCGCATTCTCGCTTGGTACGAAGAGAATCTGAAGCAGGCGAACTGAGCGAAGTGATGAGTTTCCCGCCCTGGGGCGTGAAAGTCGGTAAGCGTCAGGCGGCGCTGGCGGCCTTTTGCTCCGCGCTCGCAGCGACTTCCTCCCACTTGACGGAAACGAGCTTGGAAACGCCCGGCTCCTGCATGGTGACGCCGTAGAGCACGGAACCCATTTCCATCGTGCGGCGATTGTGGGTGACGACGATGAACTGAGTCTCGCCGCCCATTTCCTCGAGCATTCGATTGAAGCGGCCGACGTTGGCTTCGTCGAGCGGCGCATCCACTTCGTCGAGGATACAGAACGGGCTGGGCTGATATTTGAAGACGGCGATCAATAGAGCCAGGGCCGTAAGCGCTTTCTCTCCGCCCGAGAGAAGCAGGATATTTTGCAGGCGCTTGCCGGGAGGCTGCGCGGCGATGTCGATGCCGGATTCGCCTGAGCTGTCCGGCTCGGTGAGGCGCATCTCGCCGTGGCCGCCCCCGAAGAGCGACTGAAACGCGACGGCAAAGTGCGAATTGATCGCGTTGAACGCTTCCTCGAATTTCTGACGCGAGACCTGGTCGAGCTCGTTGATCGTGAGCTGGGTATTTTCGATGGATTGGACGAGGTCGTCGCGCTCGCGACGCAGGAAGCCTTCGCGCTGTTCGCATTCCTGAAATTCCTCGAAGGCCATCATGTTCACGGGGCCCATGGCTTCGACGCGGGCCTTCATTTCGTTGTAATTCGTTTCGGCGGCGACAAGCTCCTCGCCGATCAGAAGCTGTGGCGCCTGCGCCATCAGCTCTTCCGGCTGCGCGTTCAATTCCGAGACGCAGGTCTGGCGGAGGTAATCGCGGTCCGCATCATTGCGGGCCTTTTCGATCTGGCGCTGGCCGCGGTCGGCGCGAACTTCTTCGAGCGACTGACGCTTGCCCCGAAGCGTTTCCTCGAGGTGGCCTGAGCGGGAACGCGATTCTTCCCATTCCTTTTCGAGCAAGAGCTTTTGTTCTTCAAGACGAGCCTTTTCTACGCGCAGAGACTCCGCCTGCTGGGCAAGCTGTTCGCAGGAGGCTTCCATCTCGGCTTTCTGCGATTCGAGGGCGAGGCGCTGCTGCCGCAGCGATTCGGCGCGCTCGTTTGCGTGCGAGATCTCGGATGAAAGTCGCCTCTCCTCGGCTTCGGCGCTGGCCAGGCGCTCGGAAATCGTGGCGAGTTCCGCACGGCCGGCGGCAACGCGCTCCTGCAAAGCGGTCAAGCCCTCACGCAAGCTGGTCAGTTTTGCGACAGCTTCGCTCGCTTCGGTTTCAGCCGCCGCGCGGGAGCGCAGCGCTTCTTCGTGTTCTTTGCGGGCCTGTTCGGCGCGAAGGCGGCTCGCGTCCGCGGCCGCGTGCAAACGCGCGATTTCCTCGCGCTCGGCAGTCAAGGTCGAGGAGACGCGGCTCAATTCGTTGCGCGCCTGCTCAAGCTGGTGCTTTGCCGCGACCAGGGATTTTTCGGCTTCGAGATGCTGCGCGGTCGCGGCGGTGAGATGCCGTTCGGCTCCGGCGATGGACGCTTCGAGACTCGCGAGTGCGGCTTGCTGCTCCTGCACCTCTCGCTCGAGGCGGGTGGTTTCCGCTTCGTGCTGGCGGAGTTCACGCTTCAGGACCAGCGGTCCTGCTTCGCTACGGCGCCCGCCGGAAACCATGCGGCTGTGATAGTAGGTGCCGTCGAGCGTGAGATACCAGGTTTGCGGATTCTCGCGCGAGGCTTGCTCCGCTACCGCGCCGCTCTCGACAAGGTAGGCCGAGCGCAATTTTGGCAGGAAGACCTTCGCTGCCGGGCCGAGCGGATCGCGAAACTCTATCAGCCGATCCAGCCGTGCAAGGACGCCCGCGGGAAGCGGCGATTCATCCTCTTCGGGAAGCTGGAGATTCAATGTTTTGAGCGAATCGACGAAAAAGGTGGCGCGCCCGCCCATGTCGTCGCGAAGCAGCGAAACACCGGCGCGTGCGTGGTCGAAGGATTCCACCACGACATACTCGAGTTCGTCGCGGAGAAACTGTTCGACGGCGCCTTCATACTCCTCACGCACGTCGGCGTAGTCAGCGAGCAAACCGACAGCGCGAAAGCCGCGCGATTCGGCTTGTCCATTGGCTTCGAAAAGTTTCTGGACGGCATCCGCGGTGTAAGCGCGCTCGCTGAGAATCTTCTCGATGGAGGCGTGGCGCGCGCGTTCGGCGGAGAGCGCCTGGCGCAAGGATTCGAGATGCTGCGAGTTCTGCTGGTGCGAACGGCGAAGGTCCGCGAGTCGCACTTGAGCTTGCGACACGGCCTCGGCCAATTCCTTCGACCGGGCCTCGGCGGCGCCGAACGCAAGCTCGGCGGCGCTCGCTTGCTGTTCGAGAATCGCGACATTGCCTTCGACGGAAGCCATTCCCGCCGCGCGTTGCCGCTCGGCGGCCGCATGAGAGGCGGCAACGTCCTCCGCTTGCTGCGCTTCGGCTTCTTCGCGCGCTGAATCCTCAGCCAACCGGCTGGCGAGGCGGCGAAGTTCCTCGATACGGAGTTCGAGCTGCGTTTGCTCGGAAGAACCGGCGGCGGCGCTTTCGGCTGAAGCACGCAAACTCGTCTCGAGCGCGGCTGTCTGGCTCTGAAGGCCGGCTACCGCTGCGCGCTGGACGTCCAGACGGGAAACAAAGTCGGCAGCCTGGCGCTCGGCCTGTTCCAATTCGAAGGAGATGCGAGAAGCGCCGGAGTCGAATTGCGCGGCCTGCTCGCGGTTGAACGTGATGCGGTTTTCGGTGCGATCGAGGTCGAGCGCGCTTTGGCCGAGAAGGCTGTGCGTCTGCCGCAACTCGGAATCGAGTTCGTAGGTTCGCGCGGTGAGGCGTTCCTGCTCGGTTTCGAGTTCATGGACCGAGCGCGACTCACGCTCTTCAACGGCGCTCATGTCTCGCAACAGGTTTTCAAGGCGGGCCGCTTCGATATCAAGGTGTTCGGCGCGACTGGCGAGAATGGACTTGAGAAGCCCTCGCATCTGATCGCGAATCTCAGCGTAGCGCCGCGCTTTCGAGGCTTGCCGCTTCAGCGAACCGAGCTGTTTTTCCACTTCGACGAGAATGTCGTTGACGCGCGAGAGATTAACTTTCGAGGCTTCGAGCTTGGCCTCCGCGAGGCGGCGCTTGGTCTTGTACATCGTGATACCGGCGGCTTCTTCGATGATGGCACGCCGGTCCATGGGCCGCGAATTGAGGATCAGGCCGATGCGTCCCTGCTCGATGATGGCGTAGCTGTCCGGGCCAAGTCCGACACCCATGAAGATTTCCTGAACGTCGCGAAGGCGCGCGACGCGGCCGTTGATGAGATATTCGCTCTGACCCGAGCGATAGAGACGGCGCGCGACAACGACTTCGCCGGGCTTGAGTGCGACCGCGGGCTTGTCGGCAGCGCGCTTCTTCTTGCGTTTGCCTGCGAATTCTTCCGCCGGAGATTCGGGCTCGGGCTGGCCGAGGTCTCCAGTGGCGGCAGGCCCGGCTTCCTCGAAGGTTCCTGCAGCAACAGGGCGTGCGAGTTCGGGACTCTCCGGGTCAGAAACGACGTAGGGGCCTTCGAGGACCTTTGCCGCCGCTTCAGCAAGGTCGGGATCGATGAGGGTTAGGGTGACTTCTGCGAGCCCAAGAGGCGGCCGCTTGGCTGTGCCGTTAAAAATGCAATCGGACATACGCTCGGCTCGGAGCATCTTGTGGCTCTGCTCACCCAGCACCCAGGAAATCGCATCGACAACGTTCGACTTGCCGCAGCCGTTGGGGCCGACGATGCACGTAATACCGCCGCCGCTGAACGTGATCGTCGTCTTCTCGCAGAACGATTTAAAGCCGAGCAACTCGACCTTACGGAGTTTGAGCACCAGATCCTCGCATAGTCAATTTGTCACGTCTGAATTCTCCCGCGCAGGGCGGGTTTGCCCATTCAAAAATGGGCCGATTGGGGAAAGGGCTGCCGCTGAAAGCTGTTTTGAGGACTCGCGAGACAAAAACTGTGGCGGGTCGATAGTCAATGGCCCTGCCGCCTGGCGCTGTCGGATCGGCGGTACGGGAAGACAAACTAGCATGGCGAGTCGAGCGTGTAAAGCGTGGTTTTCCAGGTTGTTCAAAGGGAGACGAGGGCATCGCCCATGCGAAAAGAGGGGCCGGGAATTTTGAATACTGCCTTGCACAAAACCAGCCTCCAAGTACACATCGGCAGGGAGCCTTGCCTTGGCGGAACTGACCTAAGTCATTGTGGCAGTTCAGTTTGACAGAAAAGACGGCCTGGAATGACGATTGCGCACATGCCGATAACACTTGAAGCAGACGGCGAGGCAAACTCGATGAAGACTTTTATGCTGTTGAGTATCCTGGTTTTGTGCGCTCTTCCAGGGAAAGCACAAACTGTGGGCACCGGTGCCAGCGTAGGGTCTGGCCAAGCTATCAACTCCATGACGTCGCTTAATTCTTCAAGCGGACTCTCCGGCGTCGCTTTTCCGCGCCTTCCATCGAACCCGGCAACCGAACTCCGTATAACGGTGATTGTGGGGTCGGGCGCCACGTTCGTTCCTTCTTCCTTCCTGCCCTATAACCAGGCCGTTGAGGCGGGCGTCGCCACCCGCGCATATTCGCCGTTTGTGAACTACCACGAAGCTATAGCGGAGGGGATGGCGGAACTCGCGGCTGAGCCTAAGTCTGTTGCGCAGGCTGCTCTGGAAAATCGAAGCGAAGAGAGGCCGAAAGCAAACGCCGCGTTTGTGCAGGACCGGTTTGGGCGGGTGGTGAGACAGGCGGAGTGATCAGCAACACGCCGCTAGAGAGCCTGCCTCCGCCTGACCCCGTTCCCTACCGGCCAAATAAAACACCGGTGCGGATCAACGCGAGGCCAAAGGGGCGCAACGAGCAGCGCCCCTACCATGGATTCGATCAGGGCACGATCGGGACGATGAGCGCGGACGGGTGCGCGCGATCGTGGTAGATCACGTTTGTGGCTTTCGTCATCGTGGTGCCCAGAGCCTGTACGCCGCCCGTATTCAGGTTGCGATCGAAGCGCGGGAAGTTGCTGCTGGAAACCTCGAGGCGCAACCTGTGCCCGGGAAGAAAGACATCGCTGGTCCCCACTAAATCCAGCGTGACGTGATAGACCTCGCCGGGATTAGCCAACTCCGGTTTTTCCTGCGAATTGCGATAGCGCAACCTGAGAATTCCTTCGGTCAGGTTTTGTGCGAAGCCGTTGGGCCAGACGTCCACAACCTTGCCAGTGAAATCGGTCTCGACCGCGGACGTGCTGATGTAGAGATCGAGCAAAACGGGGCCCGTCACTTCGGTATCCCTTGTAAAAGCGGGAGTTGTGTAAACGAGGACGTCCTTGCGATCTTCGGCCGGACGCTGGTCTTCGGGACCGATTCCGGTCGGCAGAGCGCCGCAGCAAAGCGGACCGCCGATCGTCGGGACAGGATCATCTGGATCGTAGACGTACCGATCGTGCTTTTCGGCGGCAGGCTCCGTGGTGTTGAGGGTACCGTCGCCAGCCAAGCCATTCGCGGTGCCGGACGAATGAAGGTAGTAATGCGTGTTGACTGCGCGGGCGAGGGGCCAATCGGCTTCGTCGCGCCATTCGTTTTTGCCCATGACGAAAATTTTTACCGGCTTTTCGTTCTCCATTCCGTTGTTTTCGCCCTTCAGGAGCCAGTCGTACCAGCGGAGTGTGAGCGCGTCGAGATCAATCGGAAGCCTGGGGCCGAAATCGACGGCGCCGACCTTTGGACTCTCCCAACCGCCCGCATGGCCTCCGACAAAGATAATCAGGCGCTGGGTGTGGCGAGCGACGTCGGAGCCTGCCTCCGTCTTCAGCTGCATGTAGTTTCTGAGAGTTCCGCGAAGAAAAATGTCGTACCACGCGCCCGAGCTGTAAACCGGCACGTGAATATCGCCGTAATGCGCTTCGATGGACCACTGCTTCCAGTAGCTGTCGTAGGCAGGATGGGCGAGCCAGTCACCGAAATAGGGAGCAAGGCCCGTTTGAGAGACGGCAGTGAGCACGGGATAAGAGGTCAATGGCAGGACTCTGGTTCCGTCGAGCGCGCCACCGCTTGTGTCGACGCGTCGTTCGAGCGTGTTCTGGGCGAGGCCTGTGGTCCATGATTCGTTGAACCACTGCTCGAAGGCTCCTCCCTGGTAGGTCCAGCCGTCATGGTAATTCGAAGCGGTCACCGTGGGGAAAATGCCGGCGAGATGAGGAGGATTGGCGATTGCGGCGAGATACTGCGTTGCTCCGACGTACGAGCCGCCGTACATGCCGACTTTTCCGTCGGAGTAAGGAAGCGATGCAGCCCATTCCACGGTGTCGTAACCGTCCTGAGACTCATATTTGAAGGGATACCATTCGCCTTCCGAGGCATAACGCCCGCGAGTGTCCTGTGCGACCACGACGTATCCGTGCGCTGCCGCTTTTGCGCCGAACGGCATCTCGTTCGTCTTGTTGTACGGCGTGCGCACCAGCAGCACTGGGAATTTTCCATCGGCTTTCGGACGGTAGATGTCCGCGCGCAGGATCACGCCATCGCGCATCTTCACGGGAACGTTCTGCTCGATCATTACCTCGCCGTTTGCCGTGGAGGTCTGATGGGCTCCCAGACTCGTAGAAAAACCAAGTGCGAGAGCTGCCGAGAGCAGAATGGGTGGAAGCGCAAATCCGAATCCGATCAGGCTGTGTTTCCGCACACCGTCTCCTTTATGTATGGCTTACAGATATATTCGTACAGAGGTTCACCCAAACCTCAACGTTCCATTTGTTCCTGCCGAATCGAAATGCCGCCCTGAACTCCGGGAGGTTTTCGCCAGTCATTTCTGCGGCCGAGCCGACTCGGTGGTGTTCAGCTTCTGCAGTTCGGTCCGGGCCTGCCGCAAAACAGGAATATCCCGGTCCGCATTCTTCCAAAGCTGGAAGAATTTCTCATACGTGGAGCGAGCCTTCGCAGTTTCTCCTTGGAGAGCATAGGACCGGGCAAGGCCGAGATTCGCTAGAGCTCCGATCGGTTCGTTCAGCACGAGCCCACGCGAATCGAGGACCTTCTGAAATTCAAGGGACGCTTGAGCGCCTTGACCCGCGGCCAAATATCCCTGGCCGCGAAGGTAGACCGGAAACAAGTTGGTCGCGAAGTTTGTAGTGCCCGGGATGCCTAGCTCGTATGGCAGAGCCGGCTCGAGGACTTCCACGGCATGTGCAGCGTCGCGGCGGTTAAGTTCTATCTGGGCTTGAATCGTCGGGAGATAGTTGAACTGGACGACCGTGTCGTAAGGGAAGCGTTTCGCAAGATCGGAAGCGAGCGCTCCCGCACGGGCCGAATCCCCGGCAAATGCCAGGGCCAGCGCAGCTATGCTCTCGGCGTCCTTGGAATTCGAAAAGGCAAGTGCGCTTCCAGCGCGCCGTCTCGCTTCCCCTGTATTTCCAAACACCGCCTCCCAGATGGCGGCCTCTGATTCGAATCTCGCTGCAAGCTCCTTTTCTTCTGCGCGTTCGGCGGACGCGACTGCTCGCGCCGAAAGTTCGCGCGACTTGGCCAGCTGGCCAGAATAAGCGGCAATGCCCGCTGCAAAATGCAAGAGCATGCCTTCTTCCCCCGCTTTGCGACCCGCTGCGGCACGAAACTGCGCCATCTTAGCGGTGTCGTTCTGCAGGAAGGCGAGTTCGTAAACGTAGCGTCGCAAGTCAGACGAATCGAAGCCCTTCGCCTGGGCCTCCTTCGCGGTAGCCTCGGCATCCGTGAACCGGTTTAAATCAATGTAGGCGGTTACAAGATTCGCATAATTCAGGCCGTCGGCGGGCGCCATCTGAAACGCCTCACGAAATGCCGCCAGTGCTTTTTCGTGTTCGCCGAGGGTCTGATAGCAAACCCCCATATTCGTGTGCGGCACGGAGTCGCGTGGATACGTTTGCGCCCACAACTGATACACCTGAATCGTTTTTTCGATATCGCCTACGACGAAGTCCTCATAGTGGGACTCGATGTAAAGCTTTTCCCGTTCGCTGACCCTGTCGCGTAGTTCGTATGCTTTTCTGCCATTTTCGGCGGAAAGTTCGCCCTCGCCCAGATTGTGGTAAACGGTGCCGAGCGAGGCGTAAGCCATCGCAAACTTCGGGTCGAGGGCAACGGCGTGCTGGAATAGAGGTATGGCCGCGTTGAAGTCGGCGTTCTGGGTCATTGTTTTTCTCGCGAGGCTATAGGCCTGAAGAGCTTCGATGGACGGCGTGGTGGCTTGCTCGAGTGGCGTGTCGAGCTTCTGGACAGTACTGAGCGATTCGCCAAGCTTCTCGCGCATCGTTGAAGCAGCGCGCCCCAGCGCATCGAGAACCTTCTCCTTTCCTTCGGCCTGAACTTGCTCTGCGACCAGCGAGTCGCCCGTCGCGCAGTTCACGGCAGTCAAGCCGATCACATATTGGTTCCCAATGTTGGCGATCGAGCCGGCGAGATAAGCCTTGCTGCCCATGCGCTGGCACACCCCGCGCGCGACACTGGGCGTCAATCTTGCACCGCCCGCCTTCCCCATGAGTTCCAGCGTTTGTTGAATGCGGGCTCCAGATACAAGACTTAAGAACGGGGACTGTTCGAGCTGAACGGTGAGGCCCTGCTGCAGAGTATCGTCGAAGACGGCGTCTCCGGTCTTGTTGGCGAAATCCGCCAGCACAATCGTGTCTGTTTCGCTGAGCGCGTGAGCGCGGCGGGCAGAGTAAAGCCACGCGCCCAGGGCCAGTCCAATCACGAGGAGCGCGCTGCCCGCCATCGCAAGCTTTCCATAGGAGGGGCGCGTTCGGATGGTGGGTTGCGCGATCATCACGGTGGCGGTGTGGCCCGTTTCGAATTCGCGCCTCAGGTTGCGCAAATCCTCCAGCACGGCCGCTGCACTCTGGTATCGCCGCTCGCGGTCTTTTTCCAGAAGCCTGTTGATGATTTCTTCCAGCTTGGGCGGCAGTTCGGGATTCAGGCTGCGTGCGGGAGCCGGCGCCCGCGTGAGGATGGCCTCTATGATTGCTCCGCCACCTTTTCCCGGAAACGCCTGGCGCCCGGTGCTCATTTCGTAGAGAAGGAGCCCGAACGCGAACAGGTCGGTTCGCGTGTCCAGGTCGTCGCCCCGGATTTGCTCGGGCGACATATACGAAGGAGTGCCACTGATGACGCCGACGATGGAAACGGGATCGTCGGGCACGGCCTGCGACGAATTTGCATCGAGCGCGCCAGGCACTTTGCGCACGAGCTTTGCCAGCCCAAAATCCAGGACTTTCGCCTGTCCTCGCTTGGTTACGAAGATGTTGGCCGGCTTAATGTCTCGATGAATGATCCCTTCCGTATGGGCGGCGTCGAGGGCGTCGGCAATCTGCGTGGCGAGATCCAAAACACGTTCGACCGGGAGAGGCTTGCCGCCGATGTACTGGCGCAACGTCTCGCCGTCGATGAACTCCATCGCTATGAATGGGAGTCCGATCTGCTCGCCGACGTCGTATATGGTGCAGATGTTCGGATGGTTCAGTGCGGAAGCCGCGTGGGCCTCCCGGCGAAATCGCTCAAGAACCTGGGGGTCCTGAGCGAGATTCTCGGGCAGGAACTTCAGGGCGACGGCGCGGTTGAGACGCGTATCCTCAGCCTTGTAGACAACGCCCATTCCGCCGGCGCCGAGTCTTTCCAGGACGCGGTAGTGAAGGACAGTTTGGCCAATCATGGGCGCAACGCTCTGCAATGCCAGAGCTAAAGGGTTGGCTCGTCGGACCCCAAATCAACCCCTGTTCGCCGAGCTGCGGGCGGTTTCGGCGAACCCACGACGTTCAGCAAAATCGATCCCTCGCCGTACGCACTCATGGATGAGAGGGACTCCTGCTCAAGAACAATGTTCTTACTGCAGCTTGTGCAGACCAAGGCGCCATAAGCCCCGCCGCGCGGCTGCCGGAATGTGTTGTAACGCATGACGCGGCCGCAACACACAGGAACCCAGACGGTTGACTTATCTTCAGCGGGAACCATGCGTCCCCCTCCGGAAACGGGCGGGCGGATTATACAACCGGGAAGTAACTCTCGAAAGACCAGCGGCCAAATTCGTGGAGGAAAGCAGATCACCTATGAGCAGCCGAACCATGTCTCACCGCACCAGTCCCGCTTCGCGTGCGAGATAGCCGCGTGCTTCTCCAACTTCGGGACGATCGGCGCCTGCGCCGGAAATTTCGACGAGCTTCGCGTAATATTCTTTTGCTGCATGCGCGTCCCCGGCCGATTGAGCCGCTTGCGCGGCTCCCCAAAGACCATCGAAGCGATTCGGGGATTCCTGAAGCGCCAGGCGGTACGCTTCGAGGGCCTCCCTGGGCCGCTTCGATTCGAGCAGCAAGTCGCCGAGCATCTCGCGCGCAGGCATCGTCAGCGAGTCAACGCCGGAAGCATCCTCACGATCGGCAGCAGCCGCCATCGTCTTCAATGCTTGTTCCGTTTTTCCTTCGGCGAATTCGATCCACGACTCGGCTTCCTGTTGCTCCGTCGATGGTCCGGAACCGGCGGCATCGCCCATTTTCTTCGCTTCGCTGCGTTGGGCTTCGACGGCATCCTCGAGTTTCTTCAGCTCGGCGCGAGCCGCCTTTGAATCGCCGCTGCGCGCCGCACCAATCGCCCGCACAAAGTAGGTACTGTCCTGCCAGCCCAGCTTCACGTTCGGTAGGGGGAGCCCGGCAGCTTCCTTCCAGCGGTGCAATTCGAGCGCATTACGCGAAGCAAACCAACCTTCGTGATTTGCAATCGCCTCCGCGCTCGCGCCTGGAACGGTTTTCAGATCGGCGAGCACTTGCCGAGCTTTCGCCTGCTGCCCGCTCTGCAGATACGCGTAATTCAGGAAATCCATAGCGTGCAGCTGGTAACCCGCGTCGGCTTCGTGTGCCTCGGTCGCTTTGGCCGCAGCAGCCTCGGCGGCGATATTCGAATCGATCGATTCCTGCCAAAGCCCAAGGCGTGTGAAGATATGCGAGGGCATATGCAGGGCGTGCGAAGAATCCGGAGCGATTTTGGCGTACCGCCGGGCTGCCGTGAGCCCTTGCCGCGCGAGTCCAGGCGTATCGGTCGCGTGAATCATATAATGAGCGAGCCCGGGATTATCCGGGTGCTGCTGAAACATCGGCTGGAGGATTGCGATGGCTTTTTTGCGATTCGCCAGCTCGTCATCGTAATCCGCGAGGTTCACGAGCGCGAGAGAGTAGAAGCCCACCGTGTTTGGATCCTCGGGAGAGTCCTTGTAGACTGCTCCCATCGCGCGCGCGTACGCTTCCACTCGCGCGCTGTGGCTCAGGCCGGGCTTGCCTGCGTAGAATGCCGCCGCGCCCGTGATGTAGTCGCGCTCCGCCTGTGTTTTTGGGCTGAGTTTTTGCGCTTCCGCAACGTCGGCGCGGCCCTTGGCGAGCGTCTCGGCGTCCGGAAAATCCCACAACTGGTGATACAGCGACATCGCCTTTCCCCAGTACGCCATCGCGCAGTGGGGATCGCGCCGGGCCGCTTCGCTGAACGCGCTTTCCGCCTGCTGATATTGGAAGGAGTGCAGCAGGGCAACCGCCTTGTCCATCGCAGGCCGCGCCGGAGCCGAGCATGAGGTCTGGAAATTTACTTCGCCGAGCTGCGCGTCTGCATTGGCTGGTCGCACCGCGGCGCGGCGCAGAGGACCCGAGCCCGATCGAAGAGTGGGAAAAAGAGTGAGGCTGCCGAGCAACAGACCGATCGTGACGCGTGACATGGGAGTAGCCTCCCGTTCCGAGCGGGGCCATACTAACACGTGTCGCCGTGTTTGTGGCCCGGGCCTGCTCCAAAGGCATTGATCGAGTCGCTCGCCCGTCCGTCTTAACCGGACGAGCCGACGAGCTTTTCCCTTGACGCGCCCGAAGGCCCGAACTATAAGCACCGGTCGACAATTCACTGTGAGGAATGTTGTGGCGAAGAATGTTGATGTTGTGGGAATCGGAAGCTGCGGAGTGGATTACTTCGCGATCGTGCCGCGATTGCTCGGGCCCGACGAGAAAATCAATGCGGTACGCATGGAGATTCACGCTGGTGGCGTGACAGGAAACAATCTAACCCAAGTCGCCCGTCTTGGCGCGAGTACCGGCTGGCTTGGCTTGATCGGCGACGACGAAAACGGCCGCCTGATCCAAAAGGCATTCGTCGACGACGGGATGGACTTGTCGGGCGTCGAAGTCGTCAAGGGCGAATATTCGTCGATGACATGGATTCCGGTCGACGCGCGAGGGGATCGTTGTATCTATATGTTCCCGAACATCAACGGGAGACTCTCGATTCAGCAGGTGCGCAGCCGGTTCGTGCCGCACATTCAAAAGGCGAAGCATTTTCATACGGAAGCATCTCAGCTCCCGATTGGGCCGGTGAAGGAAGCCATGCAAATCGCCCGCAGGGCGGGCGCGCGCGTGATGTTCGATCTCGACGTGGCGCCGAGCTTCTTCGCGCAAATGAATCTCGGGACTCAAGGAGAACTCTGCGAGGCGTTGAAACTCGTGGATGTGCTCAAGCCATGCAAAGCGGCTGCGCGAGAAATGACTGGCGAATCCGATTGGGACAAGATTGCTGACAAGCTGCTCGGCCTCGGACCGAAGCTCGTCGCTGTCACACAGGGGCCGGAAGGCTGCTTGATCGCCAGCCGCGAGCGCCGAGCACAAGTACCGGCATTCAAAGTGGACGTCATCGACACGACAGGGGCGGGCGACGCCTTCATGGGGGGACTCTCCTACGGGCTGCTGCAGGGCTGGGATTTCGAGCCCGTCGGAATTTTTGCGAATGCATGTGCGGCACTGTGCTGCACGCAAGTGGGTGCACGCGCGATGGCGAAGCGCGACGAAGTGATCGCGTTCATCAAGAAAAACGGCCGAGGAGCAGATCTGTGAGCGAGGGAAATGCCGTCTGGCTGCCCGCCCGCGCGCGCCCACAATCCTCAGGGCGCAGCCAGCAGGCGCGCCTTGCCCATTCGCTCCAGAAAGATTCGTAGCGCCGATGGGGCTGCAAACAACGACACGAAAGGCGATTCCGGTGTGCTACCGGCTTACCATCGGTTCCTGGGCAGGGAATTGCGCGAAGTATTGCTTTGATGTAGAAAGGCGAATCGCGGCGACTCAACTCTAAACGAGAGTCCATGTTCTCCCCACACAGCATCGGCCTGGCGCTGTCGATGATGATCGTTACCGCGATTTGCTGGGGATCGTGGGCCAATACGTTCAAAGGCGTAAAGGGTTACCGCTTCGAGCTTTTCTATTGGGACTACGCGGTCGGCATTTTTCTGGCTTCTCTCGTTTACGCATATACGCTGGGCAGCAGCGGACATGATTTTTCAAGCTTCGCGTACAACGTCCATTTCGCGGACCTCTCAAACGTCGGCTGGGCTCTGCTCGCGGGTGCGATTTTCAATCTCGCTAACTTGCTGCTCGTCGCCGGTATCGACATGGCGGGGCTCTCGACCGCTTTTCCCGTATCGATCGGCATCGCGCTTGTGGTTGGCGTGGTTCTGAGCTACGTCCAGCAGCCTCAGGGCAACCTGGCGATGCTTGCGGCGGGCGTCACTTGCGCATTCGTGGCCGTGGTTCTCGACGGAAAGGCTTACGGCGAACTAGGCGTCGGCCGAGGGAAGTCCCGCAAGAGTATCGCTGTGTGCGTCGTCTCAGGCGTGTTGATGGGGCTGTGGGCGCCGTTTTCGACGCGAGCGCTGACTCACGGAAATGCGCTGAGCCCATATAGCGTGGTCGTTTTTCTGACGCTTGGAGCGCTGCTTTCCTGTTTCATCTGGAATCTCTACTTCATGCAGAATCCGCTCGCAGGTGAGCCCGTGAGCTTCGGCGGATTCTTCAGCGCGCCCGTGAGCGGGCACGTGCTCGGACTTCTCGGCGGATTCATCTGGACCACAGGCACCGTCTTCAGCCTTGTGGCGGCGAGCTACTCGGGCGTCGCCACTTCATATGCCATCGGGCAATCGGCGCCGATGATAGCCGCGCTGTGGGGCATCTTCGCGTGGAAAGAATTTCGAAATGCGAACTCCAGGGCCAAACGATTTGTCGCGCTGATGTTCGGCTTTTACATGCTGGCGATTCTCCTGGTGGCGCAGGCGATCAGGGCAACATAGGATAGGGCAGAGGGGGTTCGATAATCCGCAATCAGAAAACGGCCCGAGGTCTCGTTCCGGATGCCTCGTACTGTTGGCTGGCGCGGCTATTCACCTGCTTGCCGCATACCCGAGAGTTCCGGCGGCGCTGGCCAAATCGAATTTGAATGTCGGTCTGCAATTCGCGCTACTGGCTGTTTTCTCCTCATCGGGTGGGACTGGATCGTGATCGAGCATCGTGCTCGTAGCCGAGTTCACGAAACGCGAGCGGGAAGACCATGATTCTTGACGATTGCTTCGCCACGAGTGAAAAAAAATCAGTCGACATGGCGAGTTGATGCCGACCGAGTCAGTCTGCAATACCGCTCCTTCACCGCTGGCGCTCACCTGCGCATTGGCGCGAGGAGAACCTAGCCATCGATTATGGTAGGCTTGCCGCGTCCTCGAGACTCATTCAGTTTGAAGCGGAGCCGAAACGTGAACCTGCGAGATCGCCTTAGCGTCCTCTCTTTCCTTTTCTTTTCAATGGTCGGGATGGCAATCGTGGCTTTGGCAAGCGCTCTTCCGAACCTCGCTGCGCATTCCCGGCCTTCTGTCGGCGCCCAAGCAACGAGTGAGAAAGGTGCGATAGCGCGCCAGAACGCTTTGCTTCTCGGAGCGGCATGGTATCCGGAGCAGTGGCCCGAATCGCGCTGGGAGGAAGATCTCCGCCTGATGGAAGCAGCCCACATCACGTTCGCGCGCGTCGGCGAGTTTGCCTGGAGCCGAATGGAGCCGTCCGAAGGCAAATTCGATTTCGATTGGCTCGAGCGAGCGATCAATATGGCGGCGCAACACCACGTCGCGATCGTTCTGGGAACCCCGACTGCGGCGCCTCCCGCATGGCTGACGCAAAAATATCCCGAAACGTTGCGCATCGATCCTGAGGGGCGGCGCGCGGAGCACGGCAATCGGCAGCAGTTTTCCTTCACGAACCCGCGCTATCTCGACTTCTGTCGTCAGGTCGCGAGCGAGATGGCCAAGCGCTTCGGTCACAACCCGAACGTAATTGGCTGGCAGATCGACAACGAATATGCGGAGCCCTCCTACGATGACTACACAAAGCAGCTCTTTCAGCAGTGGCTCAAGGCGAAGTACGGGACTCTCGAGAGTCTGAACGACCATTGGATAACGGCGTATTGGAGCCAGACGTACGACAACTGGTCGGAGATTCCGCTCGGCGACGGTCCGAATAATCCGGGCCTGCGCCTCGAATGGATGCGCTTCATCAGCCACTCGTGGGTGGAGTACCAGCAAAATCAGATCGGCGCGATCCGGCCTTTGGCGGACAAGCGGCAGTTCATCACGACGAACCTGATGGGTTTCTTCGAGGGCTTCGATCAATATGTGGTGAGCCGCGGGCTGGACCTTGCCTCGTGGGACGACTATGTCGGCGAAGGCCAGGTCAATCCGGACATGAACGGGCTAACGCACGACCTGAACCGCGGTCTCAAGCACAAGAATTTTTGGGTGATGGAAACGCAGCCGGGTGCGGTCAATTGGGCGCCGACCAACAATTTTCTGAATCGTGGCGAGGCGCGCGCGATGGCATGGCAGGCGGTGGGACACGGCGCGGACGCCGTCGAGTATTGGCAGTGGCGCAGCGCCCTGAACGGGCAGGAGGAGTATCACGGCACGCTCCTCGGAGCCGATGGCACGCCCGTGCCCTTTTACAGCGAAGTGAAGGAAATCGGGAACGACTTCGCGAAAATTGGCGACGATTTTCGCGGGACAACTCCCATTTCGCAAGTCGCCCTGCTCTATTCGTATGACAGCCGCTGGGCCATCGACTTCCAGCGTCACACGGTGAAATACGACCAGCTCGGACTCCTGCGCGATTATTACGGCGCGCTTCGCAAGCTCGCACAATCAGTGGACGTCGTGAATCCGTATTCTGATCTCGATGCTTACAAGCTCGTTGTGGCGCCCGACCTGAACGTGATGCCCGAAGATCTGGCGCGACATCTGCTCGATTACGTGCGGCAAGGAGGCAACCTGGTTCTGGGGCCGCGCTCCGGGATGAAGGACCAGTACAACGCTTTGTTGACCCAGCGGCAGCCGGGATTCCTGGTTGATGCGCTCGGCGGGCGGGTCGAGCAGTATTATGCGCTGCTGAAAGACGTCCCTCTTTCCGGCGAGTGGGGCAAAGGCGACGCGACAATCTGGGCAGAGCAACTGGGCGCGACGAATCCAGGGACACAGGTTCTTCTGCGATACGGCGCTTCGAACGGCTGGATTGACGGCCAGCCGGCGGTGCTGACGCATACATACGGCAAAGGGCGCATCACGTACATCGGCGCGATTCTCGACGGCAGCCTGATGGCCAAAGCGGCGAACTGGATGGTTCGCGAGAGCGGCGTCACGCCGGCATTCGGTCCCGTGCCAGACGGCATTTATGTTTCGCGGCGTGAGGGCGCGGGCAAGACGATCTTCGTGGTGATCAATTTCACGCGCGAGGAGCGGCACGTCAACTTGCCGCACGCAATGAGGGCGCTACTTGCCGGTCGCGAGGAGACTTCCCTGGATTTGCCCGCTTACGGAGTGGAAGTTTTCCTCGAGCACTGATGGGATTTGCGGACGGCGATCGCCAGAGCCCCCTACGCCAGTTTGGACCGTTGAGGATGCCGTCGACACCCTTTCGTGATGCGCTTCGGCCCTTTCCCGAGCGCTTGTTCGTACAGGTTCAGCTGGCGTCAAACGACATTGTCACAGCGAAAGCTGGCCCGCACCCGAAGAGTCGGGAGATTAAGAGGTTCCAAAAGCGAGGTGCTCAAACATTGCGCCCCAGCTGAGCCGGTAGAATTCCCCGCGCAATGCCCCACGATGGCGAGTAGGGTACAATTGCCCTGTTGACGGTATTTCCGGGGCCATCGCTTAAATGGATAAAGCACAGGTTTCCTAAACCTGCTCTCCCGGTTCAAGTCCGGGTGGCCCCACCAGACCTCGAAGACGAAGCCTCAGCGGATCGCATGCGAGAGTTCAGGATGAAACGAGACACAGCGCTATTTCTGCCTTCTTCCCCGTCACACGCGGGGTCTCTCGCGCATCAACATAGCTCGCAGTCCTGCCAGAAATCTCTACCGTGATGGACCCGGGATCCGCGCGTTCCGTTCGATCGCTCCGGAATCCACAGTCTCGCCCGTCCGAGATACGGTCTGGAAATACATCGCATCGCCCGCCACCTCGACGAGCATGAACGAATTGTCCGTGTCGAAGCCCTTCGCCATAATCCCGTTGTTTGGTTCCAGGTTGCCGTAGCGCAGTTGGCCCGACGCGCCCTCGATGAAATAGGAGATTCCATCTTGGGGCTTCATGCGCTCGTAGACGTGTTCGTGCCCGGAAAAAACGACGTTCACGCCGTACTGAACGAAGAGCGGCTGCAGCAACAAGCGTAAGTCGGTCGCCGGGCCGTGCTTCCTGGCAGACGAGTAAAGAGGATGATGGAAATAGCAAATCTTCCAATCTGACGGGGAGGCATCCTGCAACTGAGAGCGGAGCCATTCCAGCTGTTTCGGATCCATATAGTTACTGTCCAAAGCCAGGAGGCGGGCATTCCCTTTCGTAAAGGCGTAGTAATTCGCACCATTCATGTTGAAGAATTTATAGGAGCGCTCGGCGGGTCCATCGTGATTTCCAAGAGAGGCGTAGAACTTCACCCCAGCATCGAGCAGCGGCTTGTAGGGAAGATCGAATTTTTTCTCGAAATCGGAAGGCGCGTTCCCACCGTATATGTTGTCGCCGAGCGTGATTACGAAATCGAAGGGAAAACTCCGGCGCATCTGCACCATTTCCTGAGCCGTCTCGTACTGGCCCTTTTTGCCCGTCCCCATATCTCCGATGACGGCAAACCGAACCGAACCTTGCTTGACCGGAAACTTGAATTGCCCTGCTCGCTGCAGCGGCGCGCATAACACTGCGAGAACTGCGAGGATGAGGAGTCGGCGATTCATAAGTCTCAACAAAAATTCTTACGGAAGGACTTCCCTGAGCACGTCCACCACCAAGTTCGCTTTGAGGTCCAGAATAAGCAAATCGTGATCTACGATTCGATAGGCGAGTTCTTCTGGTAACTTCGGGAATTTTAGAAGTAGGGTCGGGGGAACGCTCGTATACGCCAGTCCTCTCGGATAGATCTGGTTGACTTCGACCTGAACATCCTTCAGCGGGTCCCCTTGTTGAATCGTGGCTCGCGCATTCCTCGCCAGCGAACCCTGAAATTCACGATCGATCGCATCGCGGAAAGCCTTTGCAGCCTTGGGGACGAAAATATCGTGGTCGCGGGCATTCCCACGAGCCGCCTGGATTTTCTTCGCGAGAGCCTGCTGGTGAGAGGCAATCAACTCCGGCGAGGCGTTGTTTTTGAGCTTTGGAAGGGACTTTTCCAGACGCTTGTGCAGGTCGACATACCGCTGAACGTTCGCGGAAAACTCCTTAAACCCCGCGACGTCTTCCGGAGAGGCTTTCGCGGCCTGCTGGTCCCGTGCAAAGCAGCCCCCCGCACCCAACAGCGCGAGGGAACCCAGAACCAGGATTTGCTGGGCTTGTCGCATCATTTTTCGGACCGGACGAACGGCCCGTTTCATCGCACCCTACACTTTCGTGTCCTGCGCCACTTCATGAATCGCCTCCTTGACAGCCTTCTTGACTACCTTCTTTACCGTGGCTTTGACTTCCTTTTCTTCGAACGCCTCCTCTCCCGCTCCCAAAACCACCCTTTTCACGGTTCTCTTGAGAGACGCGGTCAGGGGGTCCAGCTCTTCGGCGAGAATCTCCGCTGTATCCTTCACGTCCGAGTCGTCGTCACGGCGGGATTCTTTCTTTTCGGAATCGCGCGTTTTCGTAGCCTCTCCGCTTCGCTTCCAATCGGACTCAAACGTGTCCACCAGCTTCTTCACCGTTCCTGCGTCTTGAATGATCAGGCCCAGTTCGCGCCTCCCATCGAGTTCGGGGGCGCGTAAGCTCTGGCTTCCAACGAACGCCTGATGGCGATCGCGAATGATCGCCCGCGTGTGCAGGCGCATCGGCGCAAGCTCTCTTACTTCCGATTCCAAACTGCCCGCGACCTGCCCGATCACGCGGATTTCGACGTTGGATTTCCGTCGGGACCGCAAGATACCGAGCATTTCCTTATCGGAGATCTTCGGGTCGTAGATCAGCAGTTGTTTCCGTGCGCGGCGGAGGAAACCGCCGAGCGCGGTCCGGGCGTTGCACGGGCTCACGACAAACCGATTCGAGCGAGCCCTGAATTTCGCGCGCGAACAATCCGCCTCGAACAGGGCGATTGCCTCCTGGAGCCATAGCGCATTCCTGGTCACGATTCCAAAGCCGCGACTCCGCTCAATATCCAAATGCGTAAAGTTGAACGACATCACGTACAGCGTCCGCCGGTCGATGATGATGAATTTATCGTGGTAGCGCACCAAGTCGTCGTTGGTGCGGCCGACCGTGAGCCCCGCGGCCAGACAACGCAATTCCAATTTGCGAAGGCTCGCCACGCCGCCCCGGTTGACGCTTGCGATCAAGACATTCACCTTTACCCCGCGTGCCGCGGCAGCGCGCAATTCAGCTTCGATCGCCTTGTGGTCGAACCGGAAGATCGCAATCTCCAGGCTTTTCTTCGCCCCTCGTATTGCCGATAGGAGCGGGCCCGCGCCGTCATTCGGCTGAACAATCAGCTTCAAGTTCCAAGCTCCGTTTCTGGGGCGCGTCGCGCGTTTCGGGAGGCTCCCGCGGATCGCGCGCTCCCACCACAGTCTTCACAGCTCATTCAGCTCCGCAATTCTTTTTTGGAGGGCTTCTGTGTAGCGGTCCGCGGTTTCAGAGTCGTACCCTGCGGCGCGAAAACAGTCGTGAAGTTGGCCGGCCGAGAGCCGGTTGAGGAGACGCCCGATCCATTCCGCATCCGCCACGGGAATATCTTCGCCAATCTTCTCCATGCGCGTGCGCTCGCGATACTTGGGAACGTTTAGAAAACTGAGAAAGAAAGGACGGCTGTGCATGACGAAATCCACGCGGTCGGAGGCCACGCGTTCGACGAATTCCGCTCGCTCGTAGTCCGCCACGACGCCCTTCGACCGGGTGAAATAATTGCCGGTCTTCCCGAACGAAGCTCCTAGATCGGTGACGGCGTACTCCCGCTCTCCGCCCACTTCGTAAACCGAATTATTGTCGGCTTTCAGATCCCAATCATCGATCAGGCACATCATCACGCGCAGGCCGTTCAATTGCCTGCTTTCTTCGAAAGAGTTCTGGAACCAGCTCCACTGCCCCAGTTTTCGGACGTCTTTCCGGCGCAATTCCAACCGAGCGTCGCGGACCGTCCCATCGTCCGACACAAGCTTTTCTCCGCGCCGAAGCTTCGGGAGTCCGTGCACTTTCAGCTTTGGCACGAAATAGTCTTCGTCGACGAAGTAACCGGCTGCCCAAAGGAGGTGCGTGGCCGCCGTTTCCGGCCGCGACTCGTGTCCCAATTTCACCCTCCACTTTCTGCCGAGGTCGTCCTCGACGTCGAACTTTGGATTCGTTCCGCTCAAGTCTTCTTTCAGAAACATGAAATGACCTTTGAGATCGGGTTCGTCACGCCGGCCGCCGGCGCCATAGAACAAGTTCAGCTTCGAAACGTCGCCCGGATCGTGCCAAATTACCTCGCGCAATGAAGCGGCCCGTTCCTTTTCTGCCCGGGAGGCATGCTTTTGCGCAGGCGCCGGCAGAGATAGCGACAGGCTCCCGAGCAGAAGTGCGAAGGTCAATTTGACGGCTAACTGTCGAGGCACGAAAGCTCACCTGCCCGTAACATGAACTCCAGCCGAAACCGGCTGGGCGCCACCCTTCTCAGCACCTCGAGCTGACTGCGCCCTGACTAGCTCCGCGTACAGTCCGTTCGAAGCAAGAAGCGCATCATGAGTTCCGCTCTCTACCAACTCGCTCTCTTTCATCACAAAAATGACGTCCGCGTTTCGAATGGTCCCCAGATGGTGCGCGATGACGATCGTCGTGCGATTTTTCATCAGACGGTCCAGTGCCTCGAGCACTACCTCCTCAGACTCCGAATCGAGACCTGTCGTCGGCTCGTCCAGAATCAGGATGGGAGTGTCGCGAATTACGGCTCGGGCGATCGCGATGCGCTGGCGTTGCCCGCCGGAGAGAGTTGCCCCTCGCTCGCCGATCAGCGTGTCGTAGCCCTGCGGCATTTTTTCGATAAATTCGTGCGCGTTGGCCAGTTCCGCCGCGCGAACGATTTGCTTGCGCGACGCGTCGGGTCGTCCGTAGGCAATGTTTTGCCAGACGGTCGCGCGGAAGAGAAGCGTCTCCTGCAGCACGAAACTCATCTGGTCGCGCAATGACTTCAGCGTGAAATCGCGAGTGTTTCTGTCATCGATTTTCACCGAACCCGACGAAGGATCGTAGAAGCGCGGAATCAGGCTGATCACCGTCGTTTTTCCCGTTCCGGACGGCCCCACGAGCGCGGCGACCTGGCCGGGCTTTACGCGGAAAGAAATGTCTTTGAGCACCGGTGTCTCGTCGTCATATCCAAAATAGACGCGCTCGAATTCGATCTCGCCTTTGAACCGAGGAGCTCGCTTGGCGCGCGGCAAATCGCGGACGTCGCTCTCGATAGCCAGAACTTCCTTGATTCGTTCGTACCCCACGAGAGCTTTCGATATCGTGTCCGTCATCTTCGAAAGTTCGCGCATCGGCTTGTACATGCGCCCGAGATATAGGAGGAATACCACCAGAACGCCCGCGCTGAGCCGGCCTGCCAGCACCAGGTGAGCGCCGTACCAGAGCACGAGGCAGGTGCCGACGGCCACAATGGTTTCGACGAAAGGGGAGAGTTTGGCTTTGATGCCGCGCGCTTGGAGAGCGGTTTCGACGTTCCCCAGGCTCTCTGATTCAAACCTTTTTTGCTCGTAATCCTCGCGAGCGAAGGCCTTGACCACTCGGACCGAAGTCAACGCTTCCTCCACCACGGAAACGAGCTCGCTCTGCTTCTTCCGCACCGCCCGCGAAGCTTGCTTGATCCGTCGCGTGAACGTGTACACGACCACCAGGAGCACTGGCGCAACGGAAAGCGCGATCAGCGTAAATCGCCAGTTGATGTAGAACATCACGCCGATCATTCCGACCAGCGTCAAAGCGTTGACCAGAGTTCCCAGGAGCGCCGAGTCGAGAAAATCCTGCACGCTTTCGATATCGCTCGTCACCCGAGTGATCAGGTCGCCCGTTCGCGTTTTATCGAAATCGGCGAGCGACAGCCGCTGGATGTGGTTGTACAACGTTCGGCGCAAATCATGCGCCACCCACTGGCTGATGCTCGTGGTCAGATATTTCTCGACATAGGAGCTGATCGCTCCCACCACCGCAATCGCCAGAACAGCGGCGACCGCAAAATCCAGGATCGCGATCTTGTTCTGGCCGAAGAGGCTGCGGACGATGGTGTCCAGCCAATGCGGAAGTTTTTTCGACTGAATAATGCTGTCGATGACGATCTTTATTGGCCAGGGATCAAGGACGTCGGTGACGGTTTCGCCCAGAACCGCCACGAGCGCAACGGTGAGCGCGGGCCACCGAGGCCGGAGAAGACGAAAAAAACTGAACCTCGCCGCTCTTTCGGCTGACGGCGACCGCCGCAACGCTTCCTCTGAGATACCGCGACGCTCGTTTTTGGGCATAAGGATTTGCGAGCAACTCACTCCTCGCTCCTGTTCAGACCGGGGCGCGAGCCTGCAACGAAGTAGTCGGTTTCAAATTCCGCTGAAACTCTCTTCAGAGTCTAGGTTCGGCTCCTGAG
Organism: Candidatus Acidiferrales bacterium; assembly: GCA_035307985.1. Classification (GTDB taxonomy): domain Bacteria; phylum Acidobacteriota; class Terriglobia; order Acidiferrales; family UBA7541; genus Palsa-295. Next base: position 10,531 of record DATGHM010000182.1, on the reverse strand, counting down.
ACCCTCAATACCGCCTTTCGCGTATCTGGAGGAGAAACTCCCATGTTCCGGGCTCCTGGGGTCCGGACTTTTCGTACCGAATCTGCGCAGGTTTCCCTACAGTCCTTCATGTATCCGCCGTTCACAATTTTGCTTTGACTACGCCCTCAGACCCGGGTGTACACTGCCCGCTGCTAAACCCTCGAAGGAGCCCAACCGATGCCTTACAACCTCGAAGGACAACTATTGGAAGTTTGCGACTGTAACGTCCTCTGCCCCTGCTGGATCGGAGAAGATGCCGATAACGGGACTTGCGATGCTATCGTCGCCTACCACATCAACAAGGGCAGCATCAACGACACCGATGTTTCCGGCTTGAACTTCGCGATCGGCGCGCACATTCCCGGCAACATCATGCAGGGGAACTGGCGCATCATCGCTTTCGTGGACGAGCGCGCCACCAAACAACAGGAAGAGGGAATCCTCGGCGTGTGGACTGGCAAACTGGGGGGACCGGTTGCGGATCTCGCCAAATTGGTCGGCGAGGTCTTGTCCGTGCAGCGCGTCCCGATCACATTCGCCATTGACCAAGGAGCTGGCACGCTGAAGATCGGCTCCGTGGCGGAGGCGGTGTTGGCGCCATACAAAGGCCCCGGCGATCGTGTCACGACTCTTGTGGACAGCGTCTTCTCCACCATTCCGGGTTCTCCGGCATACGTCAGCAAGGCTGCTTCATATAAGCGGAAGACAGGCAGCCTCGGTCTGAAAGACATCAACCTTCAAAATCACAACGCGGTCCAGGGTACATTTCGGTTCGTGGTCTGATGTCGTGGGCGAAGGCACAAGACAGCCGTGTCCTCGCGGCGGTGCTCGCCTGCCTTACCGCGCTCGCCTGGCTTTGGCTATGGCGCACCCGGGACTCACTGTGGGGCCATGCCTTGCTTCACCCTGCCCACGCCATGCATATGAACATCAGCCCGTTTACTTTCGGGTTGATGTTCATCGCGGGCTGGACCGTCATGACAATTGCCATGATGCTGCCCACCAGTTCGCCCCTCGTGATGTTGTTTTACAGAATAGTCGCCGGCGCTTCGCATCCTCATGGGCTCGTCGGCCTGCTGGTCCTGGGATACCTGACCGTCTGGGCGGGCTTTGGCGCTGTCGCCTGCGTGCTCAATCGAGCGGCCGCCGCAATTCCGTCCCTGGCGCAGCACGCGTGGGTCACGGGCGCGCTCGTTCTTCTGATCGCAGGCTTGTACCAATTCTCCCCGCTCAAGTATGCCTGCCTGGATAAATGTCGTTCGCCATTGCTCTTCGTCGTCGAGCGATGGAGCAGCAGCAAGCGTAGGCGCTCGGACGCGTTCCGGCTGGGCGCGGCTCACGGTGTTTATTGCGTCGGCTGCTGCTGGTCGCTGATGCTGGTGATGTTCGCCGTTAGCTCGGGCAGTTTGGCCTGGATGCTTGTGCTCGGAATCGTTATGGCCGTGGAAAAGAATGTTCCTTGGGGGCGGCGGCTAAGCGCTCCGGTGGGTGCGGTTCTGCTCGCGGCGTCCGTGACGATGGCGGTCGCCAACTTCTAGCATCGCGCGATCTCCGCCGCTACAGCTTCGCCCACCTCTCGAGTTGACGCCGTTCCTCCAATGTCGGGTGTGCGCGGACCGCCTTCTCCAATCACTCCTTCAATCGCTTTCTCGACGGCTTTCGACGCAACCGTTTCGTTCAAGTGGCGCAACATCATCGCTCCCGACCAAATCTGTCCGATCGGATTGGCTATGCCTTTTCCGGCGATATCCGGCGCCGAGCCATGCACCGGCTCGAACATCGAAGGAAACTCTCGTTCCGGGTTCAGGTTCGCGGAGGGCGCAATCCCTATCGAACCGACAATCGCGGGGCCCAGATCGGAAAGAATGTCGCCAAAAAGATTCGAGGCCACTACGACGTCGAACGAATCCGGCCGCGTCACAAAGTGTGCGGCCAGTATGTCGATGTGAAATTGGTCCGCGCGAACATCGGGATAATCCTTCCGAATCGCCGCGAACCGTTCGTCCCAGAAAGGCATCGTGTGGATGATGCCGTTTGACTTCGTTGCGGATGTGACGTGCTTCCGGCGCTGGCGCGCAAGATCGAACGCGTAGCGCATGACGCGGTCGCATCCGCGCTTCGTGAAGATCGTTTGTTGCACGGCGAATTCTTCTTCGCTTCGCTGGAAGATCCGTCCGCCTATCTCCGAATACTCGCCTTCCGTGTTTTCGCGGACGATGCAGAGATCGATTCGGCCGGGAGGATACCCCTTCAGCGCCGGCTCCATGCCCGGCAGCATGCGGACTGGGCGTAGGTTGACGTATTGCTGGAAAGTGCGACGGATTGGGATCAGCAATCCCCAAAGCGAAACGTGGTCGGGCACGCGCGGGTGTCCGACCGCGCCAAGGAAAATTGCGTCAAATGAGCCGAGCTGATCCAGCCCATCCGCCGGCATCATCCGGCCGGTTGCGAGCCAGGTCTCGCAGCTCCAGTCGAACTCGCGCCATGCGAAGGAAAAGCCGAAGCGCCTTCCCGCAGCCTCAAGGACGCGGATCCCTTCAGGGACAACTTCCGTGCCGATACCGTCGCCGGGAATTACGGCGATCCTGTATTGCCTGCCCGAAGGCGCACTCATCTTTTCAAGCCTGCACAGACGGGACGCGCGCGCACCGTGCTCCCGGCCTGAAATCCGCCGAGTTGGCAAACGCGCGCCCCGCCCGCTTCGTTTACATGCCCTTCGCTGCCTTCACCTCGACCGGAGTGCCCGCGAAAACAGATGGAGCTCCAGCCTGCTCCGCAGCCTTGTTGTACTGGGCGACGTCTGTCTTCAGCAGTTGATTGAACTTCTCCAACTGTTCCCCGAGCTGCCCGTACAGTTCCTTTGCTTTTGCCTGGATCACAGGGCTCGGCATCTGCCCGTAGCTTCCCGCACCACGGAAGCCGAGTTGCGCGATCTGCCCTTGAAGGCGCGTGAGGCCGTGAATGCTGTCTTCCGGGACGTTCATCTGAACGCTCGGATCGATGAACACATCTTTGATCGCGTCGAGCTTTTTCGAGAGCTCCTTCCCGCGCGCGACGATGGGCTCGTACTTCGTCTTGAGCTCCTCGTCTTTGCTGCTTTGCACGGTCACCGCGAAACTGTTCATTTCCTTTTGGATGTCGTCGATGCGATTCAACATCTCATTCATCGCCGTCACTTCGCCGCGGGCGTGAAGCCCTGCCTCCGTTTGCGCCCGGAATACCGCGGGATCGACGTGCAGGTTCGGATCCGGCACAACCGTCGCGGTTTGCGATTGGGTCTGCCCATTCACCGTCACGGAAATCTTGTACGTTCCCGGCATGACCATCGGCCCCCGATTCGGGTTGAAGTATTCACTCGCCGGCATGTGCATGGAATTGAGCGGCGTGGGACCCTCATACCGCATGTTCCACACGAACCGGTTCACCCCCTCCTTCGAAGGGCCGTACTCTGTGGCCACAGGATTGCCCCGCTCATCCGTAATCACAATCTTCACGGGGCTCTCATGCTCCTTCTTTTGTGCTGGAGAAACCTTGATCTCGGATTTCAAGTAGTAGTCAACGATCACGCCATCCGGGGCATTCGGAGCCGCATAACCGGCTTGCTGACCCTCGTCGCTCCTCCAGCGGTGGAACATCATCCCTCCTGACGGAGTGAACAGATGGAACTCGCCGCCCTCTACTTCGGACGTGAGTTGTTCCAGCGGCCGGATATCGTCGAGCACGAAAAAGCCCCGGCCGTGTGTCGCCACGGCGAGATCGTGGTTCTTCTTCACGAACTTCACATCCCACACGGGAACCGTTGGGAAGTTCGCTTTGATCGGTTTCCAGTTGTCGCCGTTATCCGGCGAATAGTACAGGCCCGTGTCCGTCCCCGCGACCAGGAATCCCTTTTGGTTTGAGTCTTCGCGCACTACGTTTACGGACGCATCGTCCGGCAGCCCCTGGGTGATCTTCTGCCAGTTCGCGCCGTAGTCGCTTGTGCGGTAGACGTAAGCGTGCGAATCGTCGATCATCCGGCCGTCAAAGGACACGTACGCAGTTCCCGCGTTGAATGGCGACACTCCGACCTGATACACGCGCGCCCACGCGGGTGCGCCGTGCGGTGTCACGTTCTTCCAGGTCTTTCCACCGTCGCGCGTCACCTGAACGTATCCGTCATCGGTTCCCACCCAGATCACATTCGGATCGGTAGCCGCCAGCGTGATCGACAGGATTGTGCCGTAGGTTTCCGCTCCGCTGATGTCGTGATTCACCGGACCGCCGGCGATTTCCTGCTTGCTCTTGTCGTTGCGCGTCAGGTCGCCGCTGATGGGAGTCCAGTTCTTCCCGCCATCCGTGGATTTGAAGAGAACATTAGCACCCAGAAAGACCTCGTTCGCATTGGTTCGCGAGACCGCGATAGGAGCGGTCCAGTTATAGCGATATTTCAGATCGGCCGGTTTCATCTCTTCCACGCCCTCGACGGACGGTCGGATGAAGTCGCTCAGATGGTTTTTCAGATCCAGGCGGGAGATCGAACCATTCTGCGCGTCGCTGTACACGATGTCCGGATCGCTCGGCGCGGGGACCGAGTACTCGCCGTCTCCGCCGGTCGTCGTGTACCAGGCGCTGCCCGGCACGTTGTTATGGCTCACGTCCGAGGAAGGCCCGCACCACGCGCTGTTGTCCTGCAGGCCACCGCAAACGTCGTATGGCGAGCGGCTGTCGACTGCGACCTGGTATAGCTGCTCGATCGGCAAGCCGTCGAGGAATCGCCATGTCTTCGAGCCGTCCATCGAGAGAAAAACGCCGCCATCGCCACCCTGAATCATTCGCTTCGGATCCTTCGGATCGATCCAAAGCGCATGATGGTCGGAGTGAACGCCGCGGTCGGCCACATGTGCGGTTTTTCCGCCGTCGTCCGACTCCATAAGATTGAAGGACATGAAAAATACCTTGTCCTCCTCGTGCGGCGCGACCAGCATTTTGGAGAAATAGAACGAGCGAACGTCCAGAGCGTGATTGTCGCTTACCGGCGTCCACGTATCGCCCATATCGACGGACTGCCATAGCATTCCCTTCTTCGCTCCAATCAGGGCGTAAACGTGATCCGGGTCCGACGGGGCTACCGCGACTGCGATCCGTCCCAGCGGACCCTCCGGCAAACCCTTTGTCAGTTTTTCCCAGGTCTCGCCGCCATCGGTCGAGCGATAGAGGCCACTGCCGGGTCCGCCGTCCACCAGGTTCCAGGGATATCGCCGAAATTGCCACATCCCCGCGAAAATCACTTCGGGATTCCCTGCATCGAGCGCCAGATCGGAAACGCCGGTCGTGTCGTTCACGAACAGCACTTTCTTCCAGGTTTTGCCTCCGTCGGTCGTCTTGAACACGCCGCGCTCGGCATTCGGCGCCCAGGCGTGGCCCATCGCGCCGACGAACACGGTGTTCGGGTCGCCGGGAGCGACGGCAATGGCCGATATATGTTGCGTCTCCGCCAAGCCCATGAATTTCCAGGAACGTCCCGCGTCAGGAGAAAAATAGACGCCGTGGCCGTCGACCAGGTCGTTGCGGATGTTTCCCTCGCCCGTTCCGACCCAGACGAAATTCGGATTCGAGGGTGCCAGCGCAATCGCGCCAATGGAAGCCGTACTTTCGTGTTCAAAAATTGCCTTCCACGTCAGGCCTCCATCCACTGACTTGAAGACCCCTCCTCCGGCAGCGCCGACGTAGTACACGCTCGGATTCCCGGGAACGCCTACTACCGACGTGACGCGACCTCCCGCGGATGCGGGACCCAAGTTTCGGAACTTCAGGTTCGCCAACACATCAGGAGTCTTTTTCTTTCCACTCATTTCCTCCTGAGCACGAACCCCGAGCGCCGCAACGAATAAAAGTGCCAGCGTTGCCAGAACGGCAAAAACAGTGCGAGATCTCATCATCTTTCATCTCCCGAGAAGAAGTTTATGAAACAGGAACCCACGAGACGCGGTATATCTTCCTCGCCCATCATGAAATCGGAATCTATGCTGGTCGTTCAAGACTTGCGAACCGCCGGATGCGAAACTTCAGGGCAGAACATCGACCCTAATTCCCGAACTGAACCTCTCCCTCCGATAAACTCTTTCCGCGGCCTTTTGAAAGTCGGCCGCCTTGGCGTCGGGAATGTTCTCGAATCTTTGCGGATTGCGATCCACCAGCGGGAACCAGGAACTCTGCAGCTGCACCATGATCCGATGCCCGCGCCGAAACGTGTGGTTGACGTCCGGCATCGTAAAATCGATCTTTTCGATTTTTCCGGGTGTGAACGGTTCCGGTTTTTCGAAGCTCTTGCGGAACTTGCCCCGGAATGGCTCTCCGCGCACCAACTGTTCATAACCGGCCATAGTGACGTGCGGCGGCCCTACGTCGTTTCCGGATTTTTCATTTTCGCCGGGATCCTTCTTCTCCTCGGCGGGATACACATCAATCAGTTTCACCACGAAATCCGAATCCGTTCCCGTGGTCGAAACGAAGAGCCGCGGCGAAACGGGCCCGGAGATCGTTACATCATGATCGAGAGGCTCCGTTTCATACACGAGTACATCAGGCCGCGTTTCCGCGAAGCGCTGATCGGAATCCATGTATTCCTGAGGGACAGTGATCGTCGGATAGCCCACGAACGGGACAGGACGATTCGGATCGCTCACATACTCGTCGTAGCCGGAAGCTCTTGCTGGGCCCGGCGCGTCGAACGACAGCCCGCCATTTTCCTGGAAATAGAGCGTTTTTGAAACTGCGTTTCCGGGCGGCCAGCTTGGATACTTCCGCCACACGTTTGTTCCCGTCTCAAAGGCATAGACCTGCGGCAGGTTCGCCTGGCCCCTGTTCTTCAGATACTGCTCGAAGAATGGAAAAAGGATCTGGCTGCGGAAAAACTCGCCGGTGTTCGAGCCGAAGGTTACATTCCCCAGGCGATTCCCGTCGTAGCGCGCCCATCCGCCGTGAACCCACGGTCCCTCGACGAGTCCATTGAAGATGCCTGGATCATCTTTCTTCACCGTGGCATAGGTGGTCAGAGGACCCTGCAGGTCCTCCGCGTCAAACCAACCGCCAACGGTCAGAACAGCGCAATGAATGTTGCGAAGATGGGGCGCGAGATTCCGTACTTTCCAATAATCGTCATAAGTGTCGTGCGCCGCCTGATCGTCCCAAAGGAAATTCTGCCCGTTGAAGTACCGGCGTTCGGCGTTCGAGAGCGGCCCCATATCCAAATAAAACTGGTAGCCGTCTTCCGTGCCGTAGTCGAAGCCGCGGAAACCCTGCTCACGCGGGGTGGGCGCCGGCTGCGGCTTAAAATACACGTAGAAGCCGAAATTCGCTGCGAGCATGAACGCCCCGCCATGGTAGGAGTCGTCTCCTCTGAACAAATCGATCATGGGCGCTTCCGGCGAGGCGGCCTTGAGCGCCGGGTGGGAATTGATCATCCCGGCGGCGGTATAGAAACCGGGATAGGAAATGCCCCAGATGCCGACTTTCCCGTTGTTGTTGGGAACATTCTTCAGCAGCCAATCGATCGTATCGTACGTGTCCGTGCTCTCATCCACGTCGTTCTTCGATTTCGGGTGATCGATCTCAGGGCGCATCTCCACGAACTGGCCTTCGGACATGTAGCGTCCGCGCACGTCCTGATAGACGAAAATGTACCCCGAATTCTCAAACTCCTTCGATGGCCCGAGATCGCGCATGTATGCGTCCGGTCCGTATGGCGCCACGCTGTAAGGCGTGCGCGTCATCAGAAACGGATACGCCTGCGATTTGTCTTTGGGCGTATAGACGGCGGTGAACAGCCGCTTTCCGTCGCGCATCGGTATGCGGTATTCGTGCTTGATGTAACGCTCGCGAACGTTCGACTCCTGCTCGTCTTGCGAACGCACCTGAATACCCCCCGCCAGCGCGGCTACCGCGACGATCGAGCTCCAGCAAATCTTCCTCAAAGTTACCGGATTCATCTCAAACGTATCCTGTGCCCCGCCGCAAACTACACTTCGGTTCTTGTCTCGTCAAGCAGATGCAACCCTGATCGGGACGTAGACGCGAATCGGTAGCGACCCAATCCACTTCGCAAAAAGATAACGTTGACCTGGGCCACGCACCGGCGGGAAAATTGGCGAGCGTCTGGAATACCGAGCTTCCTGCCTGGGCTGTCCCGGGCGGGTGGCGCGCAAGACTGGCGTCGCCCGGCTTTTTTCGTACAAGCCGAGCGGCCGGAATCCCAGGAAGTCCCACTCAGGAACACAGTGAGACTCAGCCTTAGACTGATTCTGTTTCTGGTTATCGGGATCACCGTCGTCACATTCGTCATCGCCCGCAATCAGGTCCGCGCCGAAAAGCGTGGCCTTCGCGATGACCTGGAGAGGCGCGCCGAAATCCTGGCGGAGAGTCTGCAGGAAATCGTCGAGCCTGCGGTCGAAAAGGGGTCGCGGCCCGAATTGCGGCGCATTGTGCAGCGGTTTGGCAACCGAGAGCGGCTTGCAGGGGTCGCCGTCTACAACGCCTCTGGTCAGGTCCTCGCGCAGAGCGCGAGCCTTGTCACGAAGTATCCGACGCCGCCGGTCCCGGTCGAGCAGGTCGAAAACTCCACTCGGGGCGTGAGTGAGTTTGTGCGACTCAGCAACGAGCCCATGCACGCGTACTACCTGCCGCTTCACTCTCATTCGTCGGATAGAATTGACGGCATCCTAGGGATTTTCCACGACGCGGGCTACATCGAGGCGCAAAGCCAGCGAATTTGGCGCGACACTCTGTGGCACGTCATCGCCCAGGTTCTCCTCATCGTTTTCGTGACCGTGCTCATTATTCGCTGGACTATCATTCTGCCCATTTCGCGCACCGCCCAGTGGATGAAGGACGTTCGTAGCGGCCGCGCAACTGCCCGTCCGCCGCTTCCCAAGGACGATTTTTTTGCCCCGCTTTCACAGGAGGTCGTCAACCTCACGCGCAGTCTTGCCGAAGCTCGCGCAACTGCTGCGGAGGAAGCTCGCCTTCGCGAAACGGGTGTCTCCATGTGGACTGCGGAACGCCTCCGCGTGAGCCTGCAAAGCAAACTCCTCGGACCTTTGTTTGTTCTCTCCAACCGCGAGCCGTACATGCACGTCAGGCATGGCAAGAACATCGAAACCGTGATTCCGGCGAGCGGTCTGGTCACCGCCCTCGAACCCGTTCTCCGCGCGTGCGACGGCACCTGGGTCGCTTTCGGTTCCGGTGACGCCGACAGGGCCACTGTCGATCATCGCGATCACCTCCGCGTCCCGCCCGACCACCCTGAATACACCTTGCGACGGGTGTGGTTGTCCAAGGAAACCGAACAGGGCTATTACTACGGATTTGCAAACGAAGGGCTCTGGCCGCTTTGCCATATTGCCCATACTCGACCTGTTTTCCGCGCAAGCGACTGGCAGGCATATCAGGACGCGAATCGAAAATTCGCAGACGCCCTCCTGGAAGAAATGGAAGGCGCCGAGCAGGCGCTCGTGCTGATTCAGGATTATCATTTCGCTCTGCTGCCAAGAATGGTGAAAGAAGCCCGCCCCGACGCTCGCGTTGCTATTTTCTGGCACATTCCGTGGCCCAATCCAGAAGCCTTCAGGATCTGCCCCTGGCAGCGCGAACTACTGGACGGGCTGCTCGGCGCCGACCTCGTCGGCTTCCACATTCAGGCTCACTGCAACAATTTCCTGGAAACGGTGGACGCCGCTCTTGAATCGCGCATCGAATGGGAACGCTTCGCGGTTAAGCGACGCGGCCACACCACGATGGTTCGTCCGTTTCCGATCAGCGTCGATTTCCGCGAGACCGAGTCGGCCGCCACGATCACCGCCTCGCCCTATGATCTCCGGTCCACGCTGCTCGATAATCTCGGAATCAAGGCGAGCTTCCTGGGAATCGGCGTCGATCGCGTGGATTACACCAAGGGCATTCTCGAACGCTTTCGCGGAATCGAACACTTTCTCGAAAAATATCCTTCCTACGTGGGCAAGTTCACCTTCGCTCAAATTGGAGCGCCGAGCCGGACCAACATCCAGCGCTACCACGATTTTCAATCCGAAGTTCAGGCTGAGGCCGACCGCATCAACGCGCGCTTTCAGACCACGGAGTGGAAACCAATCGCCTTGCTCATGCGCCACCACAATCACGCTCAGATCCTCCCTTACTATCGCGCTGCCGACCTGTGCATGGTCACGTCCCTCCACGACGGCATGAACCTCGTCGCCAAGGAATTCGTGGCCACACGCGAGGATGAAGAAGGAGCTTTGATCCTCAGCCAGTTCACGGGAGCCAGCCGCGAACTCCGTGACGCCCTGATCGTCAATCCCTATGACGCCGGGCAACTAGCCGAAGCGATTCGGATGGCTCTCGAGATGGACGCCGGGGACCGCCATCTGCGCATGCAGCGGATGCGCCGCGTCGTTCGCGAACACAACGTCTACACCTGGGCCGGCAACTTGATCTCCGAACTCGCTGAAATCCGCATCGAGGAGCCCGGGCCTACGAC
>DATGHM010000181.1:0-33016 GCA_035307985.1 Candidatus Acidiferrales bacterium | reverse complement strand
CGGCTCAGAGAGAGTCCTTCTGTTTCAACGAGCTTCTCGTGGAGATGATGATCGTTGAAACCAACGTAGCGCGTGCGTGCCAGAGCCAGGATGCGGTTGCGAGTGGCTGGCGGGGTGCGTTGGTGGCTCGGGCGGCCGCGGAATCGCGGTCTTACCGGTCCGCCCCGGCCATGAACCACCACAGCAGGGGATAGAATTCTTTCCAGAAATTCCCAAATTTCTCTTGACATCGTTTCGTAACAAGCGTAGAAAACGTTTCGTGATCCACTTCTATTGCTAATGTATATTATGTAATTTATGTAATTAAATTGAGTTTCGCATAGATTAGCGAGTTGAGGTCGGTTGGCGCGAGGGCGATGTTGTGGCCGTGAGTGATCGCATCGGTGGGACAGGCTTCGACGCAGTAGCCGCAGAATATGCACCTGGAATAGTCGATGGTATAAACCTTGGCATACCGGTCACCCGCTGAAATCCGGTTCTCTTCCGTATTTTCGGCGGCCTCGATGTAAATGCAGTTCGCGGGGCACGCTGCCGCACACAGGAAACACCCTACACACTTTTCAAGGCCGTTCTCATCGCGCTGAAGGACGTGGATGCCGCGATAGCGCGGCTGCACGGTCGCGGGCGCGTCCGGGAAGCTCTCCGTGGTCGTCTTGCCGAACATGGCCCGTAGGGTGACGCTAAAGCCTTTATATAGTGTGGCAAAGGTATCGGCGACTTCGTGAATGATGGACGGCATCGGGGCTACTGTAGCAGAGTCTGCGGAGCGGCGCAAACGTCGCTTGCCACGCGGATTCCACTTTCCCACAACCACCGACCCCTCCAGCCCCAGGCGGCGTGGTCCTCGAGCCAGAACGGCGTGGTCTCGTATGGATCCGGCGCGGCGCCCGTCAGCGTATTCAGGTTGTCCAGCAAGACGATTGTGACGCCGTTCGGCGAACCGCGGTGGTACCTGGGCTCGTCGGAGAAGGTGTTTTGCGGCAAGGGCGCGCGCGGCTGGGTTGTGGTGGTCGCCGAGTCAATGGAGAAAAACCCGATTTTCTCTGGGTGGCCGCGGTCGGTGACGGTGAAATCCTGCTGTCTGAGGTTGGAGACGGGATGACCAGTCTTATCGTCAACGATGACATTGAGGCGAACGAGGTGGGTGGCGGAGCGGACAACAGGCGACTCGGGCGACTCCGAATTGGGTTGTTGCCAGACAAAAATGAGCGGCAAGAGAACGAGCGCCGCAATGATACCGCGGGAATCATGAGACGCGATTCTGACACAATTTGACGAAGCAGCCCAGAACTAAGGCCCGGCGTTATTGGCGCCGATATGCGTCCCTAGCGGTCAGAGCAAGCTATTTGAGGATGAGGTCGCCGGCCCAGAGGCGCGCGCGAGTTTATACTTGCCCGGGCCAGTTTTCTCAAACGAGCGGAAGAGCCCGCCGTGGGATTCGTGGAATGGCGAAGCCTCGATGTCGCCTGACGATCGCGTTCCGCAGAATGCTGGGCGAGCTAAATTCGGAAGTGTTCGTGGCAGACAGCGATGGGTCGAACCAGCGAAACTTGACGAATCATACGGCCTTCTACGGCTGGCCGTCATGGTCGCCGGACGGGAAGCGACTTGCTTTCGCATCGAATCCCGCTCGAACTATCAGATCTTCATCATGAATCGGGACGGCAGCAACGTGCGGCTGGTGGCGAATACGGAGGGACGCGCGACCGAGCCGCGCTGGTCGCCTGACGGCAAGAGCATTTATTTTACGGACTGCAAGGCCGTCGACTGGGGATATGACGGCGAGATTTTCGTGACGCAGATGGGGCGAACCGCCGAGCAGGCGCGGTAACGCCGCGATTCGGAAGCCTACGTTCGTTCTCAGCCATCTCCTGACAACGAATTGCATCCATGTCGGCCAAAGGGGCGCCAGCCCACACGATAGCGAACCGACCCTTTCTCCGCTCCGGTTCTGGTTGCGGGCTCAGGGATTCCATTGTAGCGGACACATCGCAGCGGATACGGCGGCAAGACTGCCTAAACAACGTAAGATGAGAGAAGGATTGAGTGGAACCGGTCAAGGCAGGAACGGAATCCTGAAAGGCAGGCGATGCACTGGGTTTATCACGCAGTGGAGCAAGGGCTCCTACGATGGGGATATTGGGCGGTCTTCGCCGGGTTGCTCGGGGAAAACGCGGGACTTCCCCTCCCCGGCGAGACGGTGCTGATGTTCGCGAGTTTTCTCGCACACAAGCATGCGGGACTGCAGATTCAGTGGGTGATCCTGGTGGGGACCGTGGCGGCAACGGCGGGTGACAACATCGGCTTTCTGCTCGGCCGCAGGCTGGGAGACGGCGCGATCCGCTGGACGAAAAAGCTGGCGCGTCTGGACGACGAAGATATCGGTGCGGCGAAGAACCAGATGAGGCAGCACGGGGCGGCGACGGTTTTCTGGTCGCGTTACATCTTCGGTCTGCGGACGATCGCGGGGCCGCTGGCCGGAATGCTGGGAATGGAGTGGAAGAAGTTTTTCCTGTACAACGCACTGGGGGCAGTGACCTGGGTCACCTCGATGGCGATGATTGGGTTCGGATTCGCGAAGGAGTTTCGGAACCTCCTTGGCATTTTCGAGAAGGTGTCGTGGGCTTTGGCGGCCGGCCTCCTGGCGGTCGGGTATTTGCTGTGGTGGCGGCATGAGAAACAGTACAAGGAACGGTCGCGGAGAGGGCAGGCTTCGTGAGGAATACGTAGCAAGGTCAACAACGTAATTCGATAGTTTGATGAGGACGGGCGCTCGAGACGCGACCGCGCCGATGGGACTCGTGCTTCCCTCGCAGGACGCCATCCTGTATCTTCTACCTTCCGTCTTCAATCCGCGCCGAACATGCGAATCACGCGTCAATGAATTTCAAATTCCGCCTCAATTACCGGCTGGTGTTTCTACTGCTGCTGCTCGGAGGGCTGGCGGCACGCGAAGTGGCGCTGGAGCTTCGACCGACGTTTCTGAGGCCGGGCCTGCACCTGTTCGCGTACGTAGGAAATACCGCGGACGGGACGCTGACGGCAATCGACCTCGTGAAGCTCGCGGCGGTGGCGACAATTCCCGTCGGCGCCGGACTGACGGGAATTCGAGCGCATCCTACGCGTGAAGAAATTTGGGGGCTGAGTACGGCTGGAGGGTACGCGTGGGTTCTGGACACGAATTCAAATCAAGTCGTGGCGCGCATTCCGGTTGGCAATGCACCCTACGCGCTGGATTTCTCGCCCGACGGCTCGCGGGCCTACGTGGCAGCGTCGGGCGCGAATGCGGTTGTGGCGATCGACTCGACAACGCGGCAGATGGTCGCGCGCTGGAGCGGCGGACACCGGCCGTGGATCGCGCGGGTTTCGCCCGATGGGAAGCTGCTGGTCGTGTCGAACCGCGATGATTCGACCGTGTCGATTCTCGACGCGTCGACGCTTGCGGCGCTCGCGACGGTGAAGGTTGCGCCGAAGCCCGAGCAAATCGCGATCCTGCCCGACTCTTCAAAGGCGTACATCACGTCCGGCACGACCGATGAGGTTTCGGTTGTGGATTTGAAACGCAAGGTGTTGCTGACGAATCTGGAGCTAGGCGGAAGGCCCGACGACCTGATCCTGAAGCCGGACGGCGGTGAGCTTTTCCTTCCTTCGAGCCAGGCACACGGGCTGCTCATCGTGAATACACAAAGCAACGAAGTGGTGCAATTTCTGCTGCTGGGAATGTCACCGACGGACGGGGTTCTCGCGCCGAATCGCGGCATGCTCTACGTTTCCGATACGGCGGGCGGAGACGTGGTGCCAATACTGATCGACTCGCGGCAGATCGCTCATCCGATTCCTGTCGGACAGGCGCCGGGCACTTGCCAACTGACTCCGGGCGGCGACGAACTGCTGGTGGTGGACTCCTCCTCGGATGATCTCGCGGTGATTCGCACGCGGACCGCCGGGCCCGAGGAGAATACGATGGCGCCTCCTCCCGGGCCGATCACGCTGATTCCGCTGGGAGGGCGCCCGCGGGACCTGGCGGTGAAGCTGTTCTAGGTCTTCCCTTCCCTTTTCTCTGCCAGCTTCTTTTTAAGTCGCCGAATCTCTCTCTCGGCGTACCGAATCCAAGTTGCGTGGACTCGAGGCGGATTGGAACCACTCATGTCGGTGGGCCGACGACGGGGCTGTGTTGGCCCGAGGCTGGGCGCAAGATTTGGATCGAACCGTAGCGCGCGCTCGGAGGGGGCCGCGGCGTTCCTTTCGAAGATGAGCGCGCAGGCCGGAGTCGATCAGGCGGCGTTCGAGAAAGAGTTCCTCAAATCCGTTCGTCCGAGTTCTCTGCTGAAGCGATTCGCGACTACGGGCGAAGTGGCGAGCATAGTGACCTATCTGGCCAGTCCTCTGGCTTCGGCGACGACCGGTTCCGCGGTGCGCGTCGATGGCGGCGTGATTCGCGCGATTCTGTAGCTCACGCAAGTCGCAAAGGCGGTCTATTGCACGGTCAGGGAGAGCGTGATTGATTGGGAGGCGCCGGTGCTGGTGGCACCGGTGACCGTGATCATATAGGTTCCGGGGGGCGTGGCGGGATCAGACGGTGTACTGGGTGCAGCGCTACCTCCGCCGCAGGCTATGAGTGCGATTGCCAGCGCGCACGTAGCGCCAGCGAGCACCGCGAACCGGCGAACACGTAGCCCATCGTCGCCATGGAAGCGCGGCTCGCCACAGGGATCCCGCCCAGGCAATCCTGGCCAAGCCAAGACGAGCGCAGTCAGGGATGCGAGCGCCAAAAGCGCAAGTGGCAAAGGCCATCCCGGGCGCCCGCCGAGTACGTCGCCGGGTCCGCGCCAGATGCTCGCCGCGGTGCCAGCCGAGGTGGCAACGCTCACTTGCAGAGCAGCCAGTTCGCTGCCTCCCACATTGACCGTCGCGGGTGCGATGGCACACGTCGCCGCCGAGGGCGCGCCGGCGCACGCCAGATTTACGTTTCCTGTGAAACCGTTCGCGGCTTCGACCTGGAGCCCGTAGTTGCCCGTCTGGCCCGGAGAAACGCTCGCCGACATGGAACTTCCCGAAGGAACCAGGAAGCAGAACGCGCCCGTCCCAGTTCCGTCGAGCGTCACGTTCTGCGGGCTGCCCGGGGCATTGTCGGCAAGGCTCAGGGTGGCGTTTCGCGCGGCGGCTGCCGTTCCGCACGCGGGTTTGAAGGTGATCTGAATCGCGCATGTGCCGGAGGGCGCGATGCCGTTCGACGCGGCGCTGCCGGAGCAGTCGTCTGTCTCGCCAAAGTCCTTCGCGTTCGTACCGCTGACGGAAACACCGCTGACCGCGAGCGTGCCATTGCCGGAGCTCGTCACGGTGACGGTGACAGCCGCACTCGGCATTCCCACGGCCTGATTCCCGAAATTGATAGAGGCCGACGAAAGCGTAACGCCCGCTTGCGTTGCGCTTCCTATCAAGGCGATCTGCTGCGGGCTGCCGTTGGCATTGTCGGCGACGCGCAGGGAAGCAGAGCGAGATCCCGGCGACGCGGGCGCAAAGATCACGTTAATCACGCAGTTCGCGTTTGCGGCCAAGCTGGGCGGGCAGTTGTCGGTCTGGCTGAAATCCGTGGAATTCGTGCCTGCCAACGAAATACCGCTGATGGCGAGGGGACCGCCACCGTTGTTGGCGATGGTGATTTGCTGCGCCGCGCTCTTGGTGCCGACGGCCTGGGCGGCGAACGTCAACGAGGACGGAGAGATCTGAATTCCTGCCGGCGGCGGTTGAGCCGTACCCGTCAGGGGAACGGCCTGCGGGCTTCCGGAGGCATCGTCCACGAAAGTCAGAGCTGCCGATTTAGTGCCGGCCGTTTGCGGCGCAAACTGCACGCCCACGGTGCACGAGGCATTGATGGCAATGCTCCCGGTTGCGGAGGGGCATGGCGAACTGTCGGTTGCGACGATGCTGAAATCCGACGCGTTCGTTCCGCTGAGGCTGACGGACGTCAAATCGAGAGCGACGCTGCCTTTGTTGGTGAGCGTGACAACCTGCGCCCCCGTTGTCGTACCGACGGTGGCGGTGCCGAAGTCGAGCGCGGCGGGAAGAATGGCCGCGACCGGCGCGGCTGCAACGCCGGTGCCGGAAAGCGGGATCGCCTGCAATTGCTCGGGCAAGGTGGAGAGATGATATTGGATATCGACCTCGGCAGTGAACGTTCCGGAAGCGGTGGGGCTGAACGTGATGTCAACGAGGCAGGAACTGCCGGGTAACATGCCGCCGGCGCTGGCGACGCACTGCTGGGCTGTACTCGCGGGCGCAAACAAGGCGACATTCGGCCCGGCTTCGGCGATGGAGTCGATGTAGAGCGATTCGTTGCTCGTATTCGTGAGAGTCACGCTTTGCGGCGCGCTGGTGGTGCCGGCAACCTGCTTCCCGAAGTTGATACCGCCCGGCGACGAGGCGAGCCCCGCGCCCATTCCAACGACCTCAAGCACCTGCGGACTTCCCGGCGCGTCTGATGTGACCTGAACGAAAGCCTCTTCGGCTCCAGCCACTCCAGGGATAAAACTTACCTCGAACGAGCAGAGGCCGCCCGGGCTGATGCTCGCTGCGGTGCAACCGCTCGCGCTGCTGAGCGAAAAATCACTGTGGTTCGGTCCCTCGATGGCGATTGAGGAGATAGTGAGCGGCGCTTCGCCTCCGTTTTTTACGGCGGCGAACTGCGGCGGCACGGTGGTGGCTCCAATTGCCTGCCTGCCGAAATTCAGCGGAATACCGGGCGCGGCGAAGTAAAGACTCGGCAGTTGTTCCGACACGTTTTCCTGAATCTCAGCGACGAATGCATCGGCAGCGACGGGAGACTCCTGACAGCTTCCGCAAATGATCTGAAAACCGTTGCCGGGATTTCCGGCGCTCGGAAAATCGAGCGACTCCGTCTGGCCGGCCAACCAAACGTTGCCGGACGCATCGACGGCGGTCGCGCTTCCCTGCGAGCCCAAGCTCAAACCGGCGGGAGACGTGCCGCCGAGCGGCGTTGAATAAACCAGGGAGCCGACGGCGGGAGTTGTGGTGTCGAGCTTCGCGACGAAGGCGTCGCCGTATCCGTTGAAGGGCTGGACATTGTCACGCCAGGGAAAATCCCAGGAATTGGCCGTGCCGGTGACGTACACCGCATAAGGTTCGTTCGCGACGATGCTGCGGCCGACGTCCGTCTGCGATCCGCCGAGATAGGTCGAGTAACCAAGAGAGGTCTGGCCCGTCGTGGCGTTCTGCGTGATCACGCTGACGAAGGCGTCGGACGTTGCAGAGGTCGCGTTCGACGGCAGCGTTGACTGATAGGCCGCGACGGCGCCGCTCGTAGGGAAATTCGTGGAGCTGGTCGTCCCGGTGACGTACGCATCGGGCGGCGACGCCGAATCGACGGCGACAGCAAACGCCTGGTCCGAGCCGTTGCCGCCCAAGAGCGTGGCGTAGAGCAGATCGGCGGGGCCGTTTGCGGCGGGCGCGATTTTCATAACGAACGCATCCAGCGCGCCACCCTGATAGACCGATTGCACGGCGTTCTTCGAAGGAAAGTCCGCGTTTGGATCGGAAGTGAAGCCAGCGATATAGGCGTCGCCGGATGCGTCCACCGCGATTCCGCCGACACCGACTTGGCCGTTCAAGCCAAGATAGGTGCAATAGACGAGCGCGGGCGTCGCGCCGGGTTGAAAGACCGCGAGGAAGCCGTCCGTGATGGGGCTCGTGTAGGCCGTGGCGTAGGCGCCGGCAGTGGCGGGCAAATCGCTCGAGTTCGTATCGGACGCGACGTAGATGTTGCCGTTCTGGGCGATCGCGATTCCGCCGGGAGCCTGCTGCGATTGCATGCCGCTGGCGCCGAAAAGAGTCGAGTAGAGCAGATTGCTTCCGGCGGGATCGAGTTTGGTGAGGACGGTGCTGTTCGCGCCGCTGGTGCGGGCGCTCGAGTCCGTGACGGGGTAATCGGTGGAGGTGGTCGTTCCGGTGAGCGCGACGTCGCCCGCGGCGTCCACGGCGATCAGGCCGCCCACCTGATCCGCGCTTCCGCCCAGAAACGTGAGATAAACGAGCGAATTCGCGCCGGATTGCGCGGGGTCGAGCTTGGCGACGAAGAATTCGCGCGCGGTTCCGGTG
The DNA here is from genome assembly GCA_035307985.1 of Candidatus Acidiferrales bacterium. Taxonomy (GTDB): domain Bacteria; phylum Acidobacteriota; class Terriglobia; order Acidiferrales; family UBA7541; genus Palsa-295. The sequence continues at coordinate 24,901 of DATGHM010000181.1, read as the reverse complement.
GACCCGCTGCTTGGCGGGATCCCGGGCCCGAGGCTGCTCGCGGTGGCCGCTTCGGGAAAGGTGGAGGGCGAAGTGGTCGTTCCAGCGAAATAGATCTTCCCCGCTGAATCGGCGGCGATGGTGGCGGCCGTTTCGTTTCCCATGCCGCCGAGAAAACTCGAGTAAACGAGCGAGATCGTGGGGTCGATCACGAGTGTTGCGCGCGAGCCGCGTCGCGCCACGCGAAAGCCAATGGTGCCATCGGCTTCGAGCACGTAGCCGCCGTCGACGGGACGCCGCCCTCTGGCTTCCGCCGATTGCGGGCTCTCTCGACGGTCCGGGTGCGCGGCGGCCGTTTGCGCAGCGGCAACAGGCTGATTGGGCCGCGACGGATTCTCGGAGCTCTTAGGCCTGCGTCTGCGGGAACGTCTTCGAACGGTCTCGCGGCGGCGGCTCTGGCGATTGCTGTCGCCGACTCGAATCCGTTTGGGACGATCACCTCGAGGTCTGCCGCTTCGTCGATGGCCGGTGCGCGGTGCGTGATAGGTGCGGGGGGAACGGGTTCGGTGCGTTGAACTTCCGCGGCCTTTCGCGCTGCGGCTTCGAGTCGTGAATTTCGACTGCGAGAGCGCTGTGGATTCGAGGGCGATGGGGTCGCGATCGCCCCCTCTCTCCGTGTCGAGGCCGACCTCCTCGTAGATCGTGGGCTTCTGCATCCGGAGGTTGGCATCGCCGACGCGCATCAGGAGATCGCCGCGCGAGTCGAGGCGAATGTTGCGTGCGCCGGAAATCGCCAGGCGGATTTTCGAGGCGTCGGCGCCCGGCGGGACTTGCAGATCGTATTCGATTCCCTGCCCGTGCGCATGGACGGCGAATCCGATGCCGGCGACATTTGCTTCGACGCGCGCGAAATGAGGGACGTGCGTGCGCCACTTCGCGGGATTGTTTCCGAGGAGATAGTTGCTCCGGCCGGGAAGGCGTCGGAGGCCGCGCCAATCGAGATCGTCGTCCCGCGTCGCAGGGCTCGGCAGAAATCGCAGGGAGACAACTTCGGCGCGCCCGGTCGCGCTCGAAGCCGCGGCAAGTTCAATTCCCTGCCGTGTCAGAGCAACATCCATTTTGGCGCCGCGCGCGATGAACTGGAGGCCGTTGCGGTTCGGGCGCGGAGATGGTTCGAAGGCCAGCGGGACAGAGAACGGGCGGCCGGGAGCGGTTTGAACGAGTGGCGGGTGTTCAGACGCTCTTGTGGCGGCGGCGTTGGCTGGGCGAAGTGAGCGGCCACGCGCTCCGGCCAGATGGGAATTTTCGTGGGAGAGGATCGCGCCCGCGCTCGCGCAAAGCGCAAAAAGAGACACCCAATACCGTTTGGCCATCGTTTAGGCCCTCCTCCGAAGGCAACTTGGCCGTCGCCTTCAGGTTGGGCGGCTCACAAATCGAGCCAACTGCTATTAGTTTTGGATCCCAAGGCTCCCGGTATGGCGGGAGGCACTTGACGCGCAAACTATCCGCCGCGCGGCTCAAAATGTCAATAAGGAAGGAGAAGACAAGGAGGACGCCATTCCCTTGCTTCCTTTTCTGCCTGCCCCCTCCCTTCTTCTTATATCGTTTCCCAGGCGAAGTTCTCTTCGCCCAGAGCAATCGGGAGGACGCCCTCGGACGGGAGGACGTCCACGGGCAGGCCCGCTTCGCACAACGCGATGCGCACGAGCAGTTCGCGGCGGTCGCGGATGTCGAAGAGCTCCCGCGCGACGCTCACCTCGATAATTTTTCCGTAGGCAGCCTGGACCGCCGCCTCGGGCCGGAGCAAGCACGTGCCGCCTTGCTCGACCACGCAGCCGGTGAGTTTGCTCTTCTCAACGACTAACGTGATGCGTGTCTCGCGCGAGTCCCATAGCGTGATGCGCAGCTCGAAGTCGGACATCTCCGCCATCGTTTCCGCGACCGGATCGATGCGAAGGAACAGTTTCTCCGGCCCAAAGCCATACCGAAAATCGCCGAAGGCGAAGACGCGTCCATGCATGGCCGAGCTTTGGCGTTCGGCTGCGTAGAAGCCCGCGCCGAGCCATTCGAAATAACCGCTCTCGCGTCCATCGACTTTGACGTCGAGCAGGGCGAGCGGCGGCTCGCGGCGCGCGCGCTCGGCCGCTCGCTTGATCGGATGGGCTAGGGCGTCGGGGGCCTGCTCGCCGAGAGCCGCGTAAACTTCGGTCAGGTGCTTTCGGAAAAGGGCGTCGAATTCCGCGTCATTCGATGAAGCGTGTTCCGGGCCGAACCACCAGGTCCAATCACTTCCTTCGGCCGCCAGAATCGATTCGTAGGCTCGCGCCAATTCGCCGGGATCTGCGGGCAGGCCGTGCTCGGCCCGCTGGGCGGCTCGATCGTAGGCCTGGCGGGCATCGCGCAAGAGGTCCCAGGCGCGGACGTCCTCGTCGCTGCCGATCCAGACGTCGAAATTCGCGCTGATCCAGGAAGCCGGAAAAATCCCGAGGAGCGCAGGGCGATCCGGAATGGCTTCCATCGCCTCGGTGGCGGTGAGGGCGCGGATGTCGGGGTCCTGCTGGATGCGGCGGTAGAAATTCCGCAGAAATTCGCGACCGTTGCCCGCGTAATGCTCCCAGGCATTTTCGCCATCCAGGATCAGGCTTACGGTGGCGGCGCGGCCGGGCGGTTCGCGGTCGCCGATGGCGCGAATGCGGCGATGCAAGTCGTCGGCAGCAGCTTGCGAATCCATACGGCTATAGACGAAGCCGATGAGGTCCGATAAATGGTGATCGCGAAAAAATCCTGTGATTTCTCCGCCGGCGCGCCGGAGACGCCAAGGAGTATACAGTTCGGGTCCGTTCTCCGGATAGCCGCCCGCGTCCCGCCAGAATCCGACGTTTCGCGTGCGGCCGAGGACGCCTTCGTCCGTGGCGAACCAGCGGAACCCGAGGTCCATGGCGACTTCAAGCGCCTGATCTGAAACGGAACCCTCCGAGGGCCACAAACCGGCGGGTGGCTTGCCAAAAACGCGCTCATGGAGTTCGCGCGCGCGACGCAGATGCTCGCGAGCGTCCGCCGGGTAGCGGAACGCGGGATGCGGCAGCGGCGTGCGCGGGTTCGAGACGCGAGCGATGTCGGAATCACAGAGCAGCGGGAGGATCGGATGGTAATAGGGCGTGGTCGAAATCTCGATTTGGCCCCGGTCGCTGGCTTTGCGGTATTCGGGCAGGACCAAGTTGAGCAGCTCGTGCTGCTTTTCGCGCAGCGCGAGCTTGTCTTCCTCGGTAAAATCCCGGCCTCTTGCGGAAAGCACGTTGATCACCGGATCCTCGGCGAGGTACTCCTCGTCCATCCAGGCGAGCTGCGAGAGAACCTGTAAATCGCGCCAGTCGTGAGGGCTGAAGCGGCCGACGCAAGCCTCGACGCCTCCCGCCTGAACCATCGCCCGCAGTTCGCCGAAGCGCGGCCAGCGCTCGAGAAAATTCTCGTTGACGTGAAAGGCGCGCTCGAGCGCCTCGCGTTTTTGCTCCGGATGCAGTTCCTCGGCGGGCGCGAAGGCGATCTCGAACCAGGGCTCGCGAAAATTGCCGCTGGCATATTCCTCGATCTGAGCCGCCAGGAGGGGCACAAAGTTGAACGTCGCATGCACGTCCGGAAACTCCTCGAGGACGCGCACCATCCCCCAGTAGTCTTTCGTCGCATGCAGGCGCGTCCAGGGCAGGACGTACCGCCCTGTCGACGGGTCGCGGTACTGCGGTTGGTGCATGTGCCACAAGATGACCAGATGTACCCGACTCAACTCCTCAGAACCTCCTCAGAGTTTGTCCGAAACAAGAAGCTGCCCCTTCATCGGGTCGCCGTCGACGCTCTCCCGCGAATGGGACAAAAGAATCGCGACACTAACGGCAACTGCTGAAAATTTTCTTCTGGAACATCTGTCCTCGACGCTCGCCATCGCATCTCATCGGTCATGCTATTATGGCGCCGCGCAAAAATGCGCCTGCTCGATCGCTACATTGCCCGCGAAGTAGCCTCTCATTCCCTGCTGGGACTTGCCGTCTTCACGTTTGTCTTTTTCGTGCCGCAACTCGTTCGGCTGATGGATCTTGTGGTGCGCCATTCGGGAGGCGCCGGCTCGATTGCGCTGCTGTTTGTCTCCGTGCTGCCCCCGGTGCTCGTGTTCGCGATGCCGATGGCCGTTCTGGTCGGCGTGCTGATCGGTATTGGACGGCTTTCCGCGGACAGCGAAATCGTGGCGCTGCACGCCAGCGGAATCAGTCTTCGCCGCCTGCTGGTCCCGATCGGATACGTGGCGGCGATGTTTTTCGGGATCACCCTGTTCATCACGCTATGGCTAAGCCCGCTTGCGGTACGCACCCTGCGCGGGCTGGAGGACGAGATCCTCTCGTCACAGGCGCCGTTTGCCGTTCAGCCCAGGGTCTTCGACGAACGATTTCCCGGGTGGGTATTATACGTGCAAGATGTGACCGCGGCGGCCACGCATTGGCGGGGCGTTTTCTTGGCGTCATCGGGCAACTCGTCCTCTTCCAGCATTACGACTGCCGAGGACGCGTACATTTCGGCGGGGCCGGGCAAGAACAGGATCGAAATTCGCCTTGGTGCGGGCGATACCCAGACCTACAACCCTCGCAAACCCGAGGCTTACAGCGTCAGCACGTTCGGCGCGACGGAAATTCCGATCGACCTGTCGAAGTCCTCGGGAGCGAGCGTCACGAATATCTCCGTCACGGACGCGGAGATGACTCTTCCGACGCTGCTTGCCGTTCGCGGGCCCGGATGGCGCAACGCGCGTATCGAATTCCAGCGGCGCATCGCATTTCCTGTGGCGTGCCTGGTGTTTGCGCTGCTGGGCGTGCCGATCGGGGTTCGACCGCGTCGAGGGGGGCGCGCCGCCGGTTTGATCCTGACCCTGGTGCTGATCGGCGGCTACTATTTCATTTTCGTCACGGGCGACCATTTCGCGCAGCAAGGCAAACTGCCTCCGTGGGCCGGGGTCTGGACCGCGAACATTGTCGCTGCCATCATTGCGTTTGCGTTCCTGCGCCGTATCGAGCACATTCGGCGGCCAAGCCGCGTGCTCGCCTGGCTCGATTCACTCCGCAAACGCGGGACGCGATTACGAGAGCATATGAACGGCGCGACCGTCCCGATTTCCAACGGTCCGGTGACGAACGGGGCGGCGAAGAACGGTTTGGCGGCCAATGGAGGCGTGGCGCAATACGCCTCGAATCTCCGCGCGACGATCGCTAAGCGGACGCTGGGATTCCCTCTTCTCCTCGATCTCTATCTCCTCCGGCGATTCTTCTATTACCTTGTGCTTCTGCTGGTTGCGTTCGTCCTGATCTTCGATGCCTTCACGCTGTTCGATCTGCTGGGAGACATCTCCAAAAACCACGTTTCCTTTACCGTGGTGCTCAGTTACTTCCGCTTTCTGGTTCCCTACATGGTCTATCTGCTCGCTCCGCTGGCGACTTTGGTCGCGACGCTCATCACGCTGGCCACGCTGACGAAAAACAACGAAATTATCGCGGTCAAAGCCAGCGGGATCAGCCTCTATCGACTGTTTCTGCCCCTGGGGCTCGCCGGCTGCCTGATTGCCGGAGGAATGTTCGCCATGGGCGAAACCTTCCTTCCTTACGCGAATCAGCGCCAGGACGCGTTGCGCAACCAGATCAAGGGACATCCGCCGCAGACGTACTTTCAGCCAACTCACCAATGGATTTTCGGCGAGCACGCCAAAGTCTATAACTACGAATTTTTCGATTTCGACCGCCAGCTTTTCGGCGGCTTGAATGTGTTCGAACTCGATCCAACGACGTTCCAGATCCGGCGCCGCGTCTTCGCTTCCCGCGCCACATGGGACCCCACGGAGAACATCTGGATTCTCACTGGCGGTTGGATCCGCGATTTCCGGGATGGGCGGATCACGAGTTTCGTTTCCTTCCGCGCCTCGTCGTTCGCCGAGCTTTCGGAGCCGCCCGATTATTTCCGGCGCGAGGTATTGCAATCCGACCAGATGAACTGGCGCGAACTCAGGAGTTACATTCGGAGTCTCCGGCAGGCTGGATTCGACACGTCGCGTCTCAACGTGCAGTGGCAGGAGAAGTTTGCCTATCCATTGATTGCCGCGATCATTGTGTGCCTGGGAGCGCCCTTCGCGTTCCTGGTGGGAACGCGCGGAGCGATTGGCGGGCTGGCGCTCGCGGTTGGAATCGGAATTGTTTATCGCGCCGTCGCCGCGCTGCTCGAATCGATGGGTACCGTCGGATTGCTTCCCGCGGTGCTGGCCGGGTGGGCTCCAGATGCGATCTTTGGCTTCCTCGCCGTTTACTTCTTTCTCAAAATGCCCACGTAGCAGAGACGGGCCGGCCCATCAAGAGCCCCAGTGTGCAGCCCGGAGGTTCTGATGCTCACGAGGGAGGGCATGGACAAGGGGACAACGCGCTCGATCGGCATTCCTGGGATTTGATCCCTCTACAGCGCTTTGGACATGATGATCCCGTAGCACTCGATTCCGTCCCTGAGCGGCCGCGGCGAACGAAAATCCTCCGTTCGCATCTGCGCGTAACCCAGTCTTTCGTAGAACGGCAGCAGCTCCCGTCGCGGGCTCAGTACGCGCAGCTCGATCCACCGGCAATCTCGCTGCGGGCAGTGCTTCTCTGCAGCTTCGACCATCATGCGGCCCAGGCCCGTTCCTTGTCGCGGCGGGTCTACGGCGAGTATGCCGAGATAGGCGCGCTCGGCGTGCACTTCCGTATAGACGCAGGCGATGACCCGTCCCGAGTCGTCCTCCGCAAGGAGAAACTCTCCGGTTTGCATCGTTTCGCTCATACGCGCTGCGTCGGTTCGCGTCCCTTCGATGAAGTCCTCGACGGCGAAAGCGGCATTCACGAGCGGGATTAGCGCGTCCGTGTCGGCGGGCGTGGCGACGCGGATACGCACCGATGGCCGCTGGCTCGCTACTCCCACCGAAACACCTTCGCTGAAAGCGCGGTGCAAACGACAAACACGAGAGCCAGCGCCGCCAGGTCTCCCAGGTGAGCCGACCAGGCGTCGCCCTTCCAAATTCCTTCGAGTAGCGACACCGCATAGGTGAGCGGCACAATTCTTGCGACTGCGTGGAGCGGCGGTGGCATTGACGCCAGAGGTATGAAGAGTCCCGAGACGCCGATCATGGGGTACAGAATGAAGCCGCCAATCGGCTGCGCAAACCGCGCCGTGGGGACGATGCTGGCGATGAGAAAGCCGATCGACAGGATGCTCCAAGTGCTTATCAGCAGCGCGATCGTGAACTGGAACAGCGGTGCATGAAGACCGATCGGATAGTAGCGCTTCCCGGCCAGCACCATTAAGCCCAGCGTTGCTGCGGTGAGCAGCAGTTTGACGACCACGTGGGCCGTGAGGATGGCCTGAGGCCGCAGCGGAGTGGCGCGCAGCCGCTTGAGAATCCCTCCCTCGCGGTAGATCGAAATAATGGTGACGAGCGACAGCACCGCGCTGATGGCGATCAGGACTGCCGCGAGAACCGGCAAACCCACGCCGATAAAATTATTGGTGGCGAGGGAAGCAGGCGTAAGTCTGGCGCCCATCATCCGACCCACAACGACGAACGCCAGGACCGGTATGCCGATCGTCCCCAAAGCGCCGAGTGGCTCACGCAGAAAAACCTTGGTCTCGATCCAGGTCAATTTCCAGAGGCCACGTAGCATGGTTGTCGATCCTGATCCTGGCTCGGTTAGTCGCGAATCGCCTAATCCCGAATCGAATGGCCGGTCAATTTGAGAAACACATCCTCAAGGTTCGGGAGAATCGTGCGGAAATCGGTGACCCGGATACGATTCTCGGACAAGCAATGAATCACCTCGGTCACGAGGTCGTCGCCTCGGCCGCGAATGGTGAACTGCGAGTCGCCGCGGGTCACTGTCTCGGCGCGCGGGATCGCTCGAAATTGCTCCGCAGCGGTTGGGTCGTTTGTGGCAAGGATCACGGTTCGCTCCGGGCAATGCCGCTTAACGAGGTTCGCGGGCGTGTCCATGTCGATGATGCGCCCGTGCTCGATGATTGCTACGCGGTCGCACAACCGTTCTGCCTCTTCCATCAGGTGTGTAGTCAAGAAAACCGTCTTGCCGCGCTCGCGGATCCCGCGCACCAACTCCCAGATCGCGCGCCGCGACTGCGGATCCAGTCCCGTGGTCAGCTCGTCGAGAAACACCACCTCCGGATCGTTGATCAGCGCAAGCGCGATGAACAGCCGCTGCTTCTGGCCACCCGAGAGTGTCATGAACCAGGCGTTCCGCTTGTCGGCAAGTCCAAGCTGCTCGAGCAACCGCGTACCGTCTAGCGCAGTCTTCCGATAAAGCGAAGCCCAGAGGTCCACCGCTTCCCACACTTTGATCCGCTTCTGCAGTTGCGCCTGCTGGAGCTGCACTCCGATCCGCTCCTGCAGCTTGTAAACATCCTTGAAGGGATCGAGACCCAGTACCGAGATCGCGCCGCGGTCGCGCGTGCGCAGGCCCTCGATGCACTCCATCGTGGTGGTCTTTCCCGCGCCGTTGGGCCCGATCAGGCCAAAGATTTCGCCGTTGTTGACCTCGAACGATACGTCGTCCACCGCAACGGTCGAGCCGTAGGTCTTGCGCACTCCGGAAACTTGAATGACGGGATGCATGCAGTTTGCAGAATCTCGGACCCGACGAACCGGAACGAGAGTTTATATCATGGACTCCCGACGCGCTCGTCCCGCCACTTTCCAACCCTCGGCTTCCAGCACATACTATTGCTGACGCTTCCCTGGATCGACCAGCCATGAACTCGCAGAACGCGAATCCGACCTCAGCAAATCAACGCTTCCGAGGCAGGGATTTGACGTGCGGCCCGAGCGGTATTTTGCTGTGGTGTTTGCCCGCCCTGGCGCTGATCGTCGGCCTCGATTGGACTGCCGCCCGCGTCTGGCTGTGGATTCCGGCGTTCCTGATCATGGGCGTGGCCTGCCTGGCCAACGCTTCCCGCTGCGGGAGACTCCATTGCTATCTCTCTGGCCCTATACTCCTGCTTGCGGCGGCTTACGTGGCGCTTGCCAGCGTTCACGCGATACCGTTCGCTCCAGTTGCCTTGCTCGATGCCGTGTCCATTCTGGTCGTTCTCGCGTTCCTTGCCGAAATCCCTTTCGGCAGATATCGCACCCACCGTTAGCTGCGCCCGGTTTTCGGATTATGGACCCGGCGGCCGCGTTCTGCGGCACTCGGAACGCAAACCCACTAAAGTTCCTCGCGCTGGCTTACCTCCCGCGTCCCTTCGATCGTTTGTTTTCGTTGTACAATGCCGCGCTTCCGGAGCGACACCGTGAGATTCCTCATCCGCAAACGCGAATCGCGTTGGTTCCTTGGCCTGTCGCTTGCCATCCTGTGCCCAATTCGCCCGTGGTTGTCGCCCTGCTGACGAACCTCGGCGACGCGCCGTGGAAGACCGCCGACGTCGAATCCATTGCCGAGCCGTTCGGCTCCCACAACGGGGCGTTGCTTCTGCCATTCTTTGGCCGGGCCCACCAATCGCTTGTCACTTACGGGCGGCTGGTATACGCTCCAGTTAATGAGGATGAGCCGCGCAGAACCCGCCTCCGGATGGACCGGCGTCGCTGAGTTTTTCCTGGACGCCTGCCTGCTCGTACGCAACATCTTCATCTACGCGCTCCCTGGTGGGGTTTTCTTCGCCATTGGACTCGTCTCCCACCGGCTGAATCTCGCACAAATCAACGCGTACTTCGCGCCGTACCATCCGCCTACCTGGGCGCTCGGTCTGCTGCTGATCGCGGCCTGCTATCTCGCGGGGCACCTGCTGTTCGCGATCGTTTCCTTGCGTGTGGAATTCTGGAAGCTGGTGCACTGGAGCGATCCGGACTGGCTTGCCGAATATCCGACGGAGGTCACGGCGCGCGACCTGATCCTGCGGCACTACTTCCCCGATCTGTTCCGGGAAATGGATCGCCGGGAGACTGCCGCGCGGCTGACGCTTGCCTCCGTCGCCGCCCTGCTGATCGGCTGGTTGATCTTCATCATGTTTCGTCCGGCGTTCGGCGACGTGATCATTTGGACCGCCGGCATCGTATTTCTTGCCACGCTCGCGACCATGAGCCAGCTTGGCCGCGTCCGAAAAGCCATCCACGCCGCGGGCGAGGAAATCGAGGAGCGCGAGAAGGCTGCGCGCGAGGCCGAAGCCGTCATTCAACCGACCGGCGATGAGCTTCGTTTCGTGATCGACTCGATTTTCAAGGCTGCCGAACTGACCGCTCAGAAACAGACGTCGTTTGATCTGCGAGCGGCTGTGGAGGAACCGGAATCCGTTTCCACTGCTCGCGCGGCCGAACCGCCCCCTCGAGCCCGCGAGAGTGGTGCTTCCGCGTTCGGCGTGCCCAGGCTGTAGTTCGGTCTAGTACCATTCCTGATACCCCGCTGTGTACCCGATTGAAACTCTTTCGCTCGTAATTCGCTGTCCGAGTTTTGGCCGATCGACCAGTAGCTCACCATGATTCCACGGGTTAGCCTCATGAATCAGACGATTAGGGTCCATCCATGGCAGACCACACAGAAGGAAGTAAGGGACACGATTTCAATAGCATACAGGAACTTCTGCGCCTGGATCGCTCCGGAGCGCTGGCAGGCTGCCTGGCACTTTTTCTGGTCTTGCTGCCTTTGGCGGGACTGGTCTTGCCGGCGGAGGCTGCGCCTCAGCACCGGACCGATGGCCCTTCCGGCAGCGCTTCTGACGGCGCACGTCTGGTGAACACAAGTTCGGAAGCGGACGTGCCCACGGCTGATTTGGAACAGATTGCCACGCGGATGCTGCGGATGGTCAACGACGATCGTAGTTCACCCTCCGCTCTGACAGAGACCAAGGGGGACGCTCGCCCCCTACAGTGGGACCCGCAGCTGGCAGCGGTGGCCCGCGGCCACTCCGAAGAGATGGCGGCCACAGGCGTGTTCAGTCACAGGGGTGCCGACGGGAGCCTGCCGATGAATCGCGTTTCAAGAGCGGGAATTCATTGGCTCGCGACGGGCGAAAACATCGCCAAGGCAGGCAGCGTGGCGCAGGCCGAAACGCTCTTCATGGCCGAACCCAAGTTTCAGCCCAATCACCGCGGCAACATTCTCGACAGAAACTATAACCGCGTAGGAATTGGCATTGCGCGGGCCGCCGACGGCTCGCTCTATATCACACAGGAATTCGCAGAAATCCCCTAGCTTTTGCCCGCCTTCGACGTGCCGAGAAGTTCCCGAGCAAAACCTGCAGTCACCAGAAGGTATGCTGCTTGACCGCGCCCGCCTTTTAGATCCGTCGCCTCCTGCCCCTGCCGAGGTTCTTTTTCTTTCTCTTCTTTCTCCGCGACCTGCCGGACAAACTCGCGGACCTTCAACTTGATCTGGTCCCGCACGCGACGAAAGGTCTGCTTTTTCTCCTCGAACGATCCCTTTGTCGAGGAGGGATCGATCAAACTCCAGCGCAGCAGATTCGTCGTAAACGGAAAAACAGGCGAGCGCTCTTTGGCGTCATCATAGAACGTGATCACGTAACCGAAAAAATCCCTGAAGGAATCCGCGACCGTGCTCGACCGCTGCCAGGAAATATCCACACCATCCTCCGCCATCACTTCCCTCGTCAGCGGGCTCACATCGCCGGTTCCAGTTGCGGCGCTCGTCGCGTCGAAGTGATCTCCCGCAAGCGTCCGCAGGAATCCTTCAGCCATCTGACTTCGTGTCGCGTTGCCGGTGGAAAGGAACAAAACCTTTGATCTCTTGCTCATAGCGCCTCCGTGGAAGCGTTGAGATGCGCGACAGGCCTCCACTCTTTACGCCAATTGAGAAGCAGTCTCCTTAACTCTTCCCGCCAGATAAACTTCACAACGATGGGTTCCGGGCGTCAATCGGCGAATTAGGGTAGCGAAGCCCTAGACGGACCTGACCGCGTTCGCGGCCTATAAATGGGCATACCATTCCTCCCGCGACTCTTCCGTCCGTAGCCGGGAAATCCCGCTGTCTTCTCGATACTCATGTAAACTTGCCGGGCAATGCGGAAGAAAACCCTGCTGGTTCTGGCCCTTCTTCTTTTGGCACCCGCGCTGATCGCGCAGCAGCACGTTCAGCCCGTGCTCCAAATTCGCGTCCATGCCAATCAGCCCGCGGGCTCATTCAATCCTGTGTGGGCCTACGTGGGCCACGACGAGCCGAACTATACCTATTCGCCCGAAGGCCGCACGCTTCTCTCGCAACTCGCCGCGCTGAGTCCGCACGCTTTTCATGACCGCGTCCACAACCTGCTGACGACCGGCGACGGTACTCCCGCCTTGAAGTGGGGATCGACGAACGTTTACACCGAGGACGCTCGAGGCAATCCTGTCTATAACTGGACGATTCTCGATCGCATCTTCGACACGTGGAAGGAACTTGGCATCACGCCCTACGTGGAAATCGGCTTCATGCCAGAGGCGCTTTCCACTCATCCCCATCCCTATCGCCACGAGTGGCCGAACGGTCCGCTGTTTACCGGATGGTCTTATCCTCCCCATGACTACAACAGGTGGTCGGACGTGGTTTACCGCTGGGTGCAGCATTCGATCGCCCGTTACGGGCGGAGCAGCGTTGCGCATTGGGACTGGGAAGTGTGGAACGAGCCGGACATCGGCTACTGGCACGGCACGCTCGAGGAGTATTGCAAACTCTACGATTATGGAGCGGCGGCCGTAAAGCGAGCGCTTCCTGAGGCGCACGTCGGTGGCCCCGCGACGACAGGGACCGCGTCACCCCACGCGGCGGAATTCCTGCGCGCATTTCTCGCGCATTGCGTGAGCGGCAAAAACTACGCAACCGGCAAGATCGGGTCCCCGCTCGATTTCATTTCATTTCACGCCAAGGGCAGAACGCGCTTCGTTGATGGGCACGCCGAAATGGACATCGCACACAGCCTCGCGGACATCTCGGCAGGCTTCGCAATCGTCGCGGACTTCCCGGCGTTGCGCGCTCTTCCCATCGTCATCAGCGAATCCGATCCCGAGGGCTGCGCCGCCTGCGCCTCGAGCCTTCATCCCGAAAACGAGTATCGCAACACGTCGCAGTACGCCAGCTACGAGGCGGAACTTCTCGACGGCACTCTGGCTCTCGCCGCGCGCTACCACGTGAACTTGCAGGGCGCCGACACGTGGGCTTTCACCTTTCCCGGCCAACCCTATTTCTATGGCTATCGTTCGCTGGCAACGCACGGGATCGATAAGCCCATCATGAACGCCTTCCGCATGTTCGGCCTGCTGCAGCCGCAGCGGGTGGCAGCGGAAAGCGGCGCGCAGATCGGCCTCGATGCCCTGCTGAAAAACAGCGCGCGCACCCAGCCGGACGTCTGCGTCATCGCAACGCGCGGCAACCACGGGCTCAGTATTCTGGTGTGGAATTACGATGACGCTGCCATTGCAGCGCGGCTTGAAAACACCGCTGTTGACGCCCCGCCTGCCGAGATCAGCCTCCACATCGACGGCCTGCCGAGGGACATCAGTCGTGTTCGCATCACCCACTACCGCATCGACCGCGATCACAGCAACGCGTTCACCGTTTGGAAAGCGATGGGTTCCCCGCAGCACCCCTCGCCCGAACAGATCACGCGGCTAAAAGCGGCCGGTCAGCTTCAGCAGTTGAGCTCGCCGACATGGACCCAAACGCACGCCGGCGCCGCCGACTTGTCGTTCACGCTCCCGCGTCAGGCCTTGTCGTTGATTCGCGTCGAGTGGCGAGAACCCCACTAAAGTTCCCTCGCCGGATCCCCTCACTTCGCGGAGGCCCAGGCGAGGCCGTCGACACCTTTGCCCGCATCAATCAGCTTTTCCACGTGCCAAGAGCGGATCCAAATGTTGAAGCGTTACTTTCTTTTGCGCTTGACGCTTTTCTTTCCCATGGCGTTCTTTTTTTCTTCGATTACGGCTTGCGCCGCCGCGAGGCGCGAGATGGGAACACGGAAGGGCGAGGCGCTGACGTAGTTCATGCCGACCTGGTGGCAGAATTTGACGCTTTCGCCGTCGCCACCGTGCTCGCCGCAGATCCCGATCTTCAATTTGGGCCGTGTCTTGCGACCCTTCTCGATGGCCCACTTCACGAGCATCCCGACGCCCTCGACATCGAGCGTCTGAAACGGGTCAGCCTTAAAGATTCCGGCTTTGTGCTCGTCGACATACTCGGGGAGGAAGCGGCCCGCGTCATCGCGGGAAAGGCCCATCGTTGTTTGCGTCAGGTCGTTGGTGCCGAAGGAAAAGAACTCGGCGACCTCGGCGATCTGGTCCGCGAGCAACGCCGCGCGCGGAAGTTCGATCATGGTGCCGACCAGATATTCAAGCTTTACTTTAGATTCGGCGATGATCGCGTCGGCGACTTTGCGTGTTTCGGTTTCGAGGATCTTCAACTCTTTCTTGTCCAAGGTGAGCGGATGCATGATCTCAGGTAATACTTTAACTCCGCGCTTCTGGCAATCGATGGCCGCTTCAATGATCGACCGCACCTGCATCTCAAGAATTTCGGGATAGGTGATGCAGAGGCGACACCCGCGATGGCCGAGCATAGGATTGGCTTCGTGGAGCTGCTCGACGCGGCGCGCCACGGCTTCGGCGGAGATGCCGATCTTCGCGGCGAGTTCGGCTTGTTTGGCCGGATCGTGGGGAACGAATTCATGCAGCGGCGGGTCGATCAGGCGAATCGTGACCGGCAAGCCGTTCATCGCCTCGAAGATGCCGATGAAGTCGCGGCGCTGAAACGGCAGGAGTTTCGCCAGGGCCTTGCGGCGAGCTTCGGGAGCGTCCGCGAGGATCATTTCCTGGATGGCTTGCTGGCGCTCGGCGCTCTTTTCGGGATGTTCGAAGTCCTTGAAGAACATGTGCTCAGTGCGGCAGAGTCCGATTCCTTCGGCACCCATCCCTCGGGCAACGCGAGCGTCCTGTGGTGTATCGGCGTTCGTGCGAACGCCGAGCTTGCGCACCTTGTCAGCCCACTTCATTAATATTTCATAGGCCTTCGGGGGCTCGGGCCGGGCGAGTTCGATCTGGCCGGAGTAGACGGAGCCGTCCCCGCCGTCGAGCGTGATCCAATCGCCTTGATTGACGACGTGACCGTTCGAACTCATCTTTTTCGTTTCGGCATCGATGTCAAGTTTCTCGGCGCCGACGATGCAGCATTTGCCCCAGCCGCGCGCGACGACCGCGGCGTGGCTCGTCTTGCCGCCGGTGGCGGTCAGAATTCCCTGCGCGACGTACATACCGCCTACGTCTTCCGGACTGGTCTCGCGGCGAACGAGAATTACCCTCTCGCCGCGCAGCGCCCATTCCTCCGCTTCTTCGGCGGTGAAAACGGCCTTGCCCACGGCGGCCCCAGGCACGGCGTTAATTCCTTCCCCGAGTTTGCGGCTGGAAAGCTCGCTGCGAGACGCCTTCGGATTGAGCACGGGATAAAAAAGGCGCTCGACGTCCTCGGGCTTGATGCGTTCGAGGGCTTCCTCCACGGAGATCAGTTTTTCGTTGGCCATGTCGACGGCCATTTGGAAGGCGGCGGCCGGCGAGCGCTTGCCGGTTCGCGTCTGAAGCATATAGAGCTTGCCGT
The DNA here is from genome assembly GCA_035307985.1 of Candidatus Acidiferrales bacterium. Taxonomy (GTDB): domain Bacteria; phylum Acidobacteriota; class Terriglobia; order Acidiferrales; family UBA7541; genus Palsa-295. The sequence goes on along the minus strand of DATGHM010000181.1, from coordinate 9,299 downwards.
TCTCGACGGTGAACTCCATGTCCTGCATATCGGCGTAGTGTTTTTCGAGAGTCTGGCGAACTTTTTCAAGCTGCTGATAGACTTTGGGCATGCGGGTCTTGAGTTCGTTCAGGTGCATGGGAGTGCGGATACCCGCGACGACGTCTTCACCCTGCGCGTTGAGCAGGAAATCCCCGAAGAAAGTCTTCTCGCCCGTGCTGGGGTCGCGGGTGAAGCAAACGCCCGTGCCCGAATTGTCTCCTGTGTTGCCGAAAACCATCTGCACAACGTTTACGGCAGTGCCGAGCAGGCCGGTAATTTTCTCGACGCGGCGATAGGTGACCGCTTTCTCGCCCATCCAGGACTCGAAGACGGCGCCGATGGCGCCCCAGAGTTGCTCGACCGGGTCCTGCGGGAAATCACTACCGGTTTTCTGCTTAAAGTAAGACTTGTACTCGGAAACGAGCTCGCGCCAACCGTCGGCAGTGACCTGAGTGTCGTCTTTCACGCCAAACTTCTTCTTCATGGCGCGCAGACGGGCTTCAAGATCATCCTTGGGAAGGCCAATGACGACGCTCGAGTACATCTGAACGAAGCGGCGATAGGCGTCGTAGGCGAAGCGGTCGTTGTTAGTGGCTTTTGCAATTCCCTTCACCGACTTGTCGTTGAGACCGAGGTTGAGAATCGTCTCCATCATGCCGGGCATGGAGCGCGCGGAGCCGGAGCGGACGCTGACGAGCAGCGGATCGGTATCGTCACCCAGTCTCTTGCCGGTCAACTTCTCGAGATGCGTCAGGTCCTTGGCGACCTCGGCGCGCAATTCCTTGGGGTATTTCTTGCCGTGCTTGAAATAGTAGTCGCAGGCCTCGGTGGTGATGGTGAAGCCCGCCGGAACGGGCAGACCGATACGAGTCATTTCGGCGAGGCCGGCGCCTTTCCCGCCGAGGATTTCTTTCATCTCACCCGTACCGTCCGCTTTTCCCGCGCCAAAGAAATAAACGTATTTCATTTCGCTCCTCTATGAAAGTCAGGGTTCGTCCGCGGCAGCGTGCAAGCCCTGGAGATTGGATTCATGTGTTACTTCAAGATGCGATTGTTGCTGGTTGAAAGTTTTTCGTCGGCGTACCGACAATGAAAACCTGTCTTTAACATTCCACCGTAACGCCGGACGAACGCTCAAGTGTTGCCTGAAGGTCTCCCGCGTCGGCGATCCGACGACAAAAGCGCAACTTGAAATTCGCTCGGTGCCTGTCCATCCCCTCAAGTATCACATCCACGAGGCGAAGCATCACTTCAACTTACCCGTCACGGGCGGGCGACCACTCGGGTCGCTTCCTTTGATTCTTCCCCGCCCAGCTCGGAAAAATCGGCAATCGTCGAAAACTCCTTTAACAGTCCGCCAAGCAGAGCGATGCGGTTGCGCCGGATGTTCTCGTCTTCGTGCATGACCAAAACCTTGTCGAAGAAGAAATCGACGGCTGGGCGCAGCTCGGAAATCTTTTCGAGCGCCTGCCGGTACTTCTTTTCCTTCTTCCGGCGCAACGCTTCCTCGCCGATGCGCTGTGCCGCGCTCTGAAGCTGAAGCTCGGCGGCCTCACAAAGCAGCTCTTGCTTGACGCCGGACTGCCTCTTGTCGCTCGCGACGGCGGACTTTTCAAGGATATTGCGAATCCGCTTGAAGGAAGCAGCGAGCGGGCCGAAATTCTTGGTATGGCGGATCGCTTTAAGCGCCGCAATGCGTTCGACTGTGTCCACCAGGTCGTCCGCTCCTGCGGCGAACGCGGCATTGATCTCGTCGTAGGCGAACCCGCGGCGCTCTCGAAGAATGTAGCGCGCGCGTTCGACGAGAAAATCGAGCACCTGCTTCTGGACCGTCTCGGAGACGGCGATCTTTGGTCCATGCCCACTTACGCCGCGGCTGGCCGCGGAAACAGCGGCAGAAAGAGAAAGCGGAAGCTGGCGCTCAAGGATCATTTTCACAATTCCCAAAGCCGCGCGACGCAGGGCGAATGGATCGCCCGAACTGGTGGGAATCGCGCCCACGGCGAAACAGGCGACGAGCGAATCGAGCTTGTCTGCAAGTGCGACGGCGCAGCCGGTGAGATTGCGCGGGATAGGATCGTCGAGGCCGAGGGGCTTGTAATGATCGTAGATAGCCCAGGCGACGTCGTCAGGCTCGCTCTGCGCGCGCGCGTAGAGGCCGCCGACCACGCCCTGAAGTTCCGGAAACTCGCGAACCATTTCGGTGACGAGATCGCACTTGGCAAGTTCGGCGGCGCGATCGGAACCGGCCACGTCCGCTTCCGTGACGCCCGAGTTGAACCACTGATCGGCGAGCCAGCGCGCGAGCGCGCGCATGCGGTCAACCTTATCCTTATAGCTGCCGAGCCGGGATTCGTACGTCACGGCGGCGAGCTTCGGAAGGTAGTCAGCGAGTTTGACCTTCTGGTCGGCTTGCCAGAAGAACTGCGCATCGGCGAAACGCGCCCGAAGGACGCGTTCATGGCCTTGGCGGACGAGACCTTTCGGATCGTGCGCGAGATTGATGACGGCGAGAAATTGAGGAGCGAGTTCACCGTTGCGCGATTCGAGGGCGAAGTATTTCTGATGGCCGCGCATGACCGTGATGAGGATCTCGTCGGGAAGTTCAAGGAATGCGGGGTCGAATGCTCCCGCAATCACCGAGGGGTATTCGTCCAAGTAGGTGACTTGGTCGAGGAGGGCCGCGTCCTCGTGCGTGTGGAGCATCTTGCGGGAAGAGATCGCGCGAATTTCCGAGTCGATTTTCTTGCGGCGTTCTTCAGGGCGGCAAAGAATAAAGTTCTTCTTTAACTTCGATTCGTAGTCTGCGGGGTTCGCCACCGGAATGTTCCGCTTCCCGAGAAAGCGATGGCCTTGCGTGCGATTGCCGGAATGCACGCCGGCGAAAGAAAACGGGATCACTCTGCCGTCGAGTAGAGCAACGATCCACCGCACGGGACGAATGAAGCGCGGGCCGCGCGCGCCCGTCCAATACATCGAACGTGGCCAGGAGATTTCCTGGATGGCCTGCGGCAGAAACTCGGAAAGAATTTCCAGGGCGAGCCGGCCGCGGATGATCTGGACGGCGGCGACGTATTCTCCCTTGGGCGTGTTCACGATCGTGAGTTTCGAGAGCGGGATTCCCTGCTTCTCTGCGAAACTCACGGCGGCACGCGTCGGCTCGCCGACATTATCAAAGGCTACGGATTTCGGCGGGCCCATGATTTCGCGCGTGCGATCCTCCTGTTGAAGGCGGACATTGCGAACGATTGCCGTGAGACGTCGCGGAGCGCCGAGGGTTTCGATCGAGTCAGGCGGAAAATTTTGCGCGAGCAGTTCGTTCGTCAGAAAATATTTTTCAAGTATTACTTTCAGTTCCCCGACGGCCTTGGCGATCATACCGGCCGGGATTTCCTCGCAGCCAATCTCGAAAAGGAAGTCGCCAAAGGATTTGGAAGGCTGTGAATTGCTCCGTGATTTCTTTACCGGCGTCACGGACGCACCTCAAGTAGTTCTTTACGTTCTGGCCGAGCCAGGGCGGAGCCCGCAAACCGGAACCCACATCCGAACAGAGGCGCAAACTGATGAGAATGCGAAATCTCCGCGCCTGAACCCGCCGAGCCAAAGCTCGGCGCTACGTTTGGACCTTCCAGCCGCGGCTGAATCATGCGCGCGCCTCCGCGGCTGGTGCTCCGGATTGCTGCTCGGTCCAGGCGCGAGCGACCTGCACCGCCAATTTTCGCACGCGACCGATCATGGCGGCGCGCTCGGTGACGGAAATGGCGCCGCGCGCGTCGAGCAGGTTGAAGAGATGCGAGCATTTCAGACACAGATCGTAAGCCTGCAGAATCGGGAAATGCAGCCGCTCCTTGCCTTTCGCCTTGGGGTAGGCGGCCAGCAGGTGCGCGGCTTCGGCTTCGTTGAGGTCGAAGTGCTTGCGTGTGGCGACCGCGTCCGCGTGGTCGAAACTGTAGGCAGAAAATTGTTGTTCTTCAGCGAGACGGACCTGGCGGTACGTTGTCGAGTTCGACCAGCGCACGTCGAAGATGTTATCAACACCCTGCAAGTACGCAGCAATGCGATCGAGGCCGTAGGTCAGCTCGACGGAGATGGGATCCAGGTCGAGCCCGCCGCACTGCTGGAAATATGTGAACTGCGTGATCTCGAGACCATCGAGGAGAACCTGCCAGCCGATGCCCCAGGCGCCGAGCGTGGGCGATTCCCAGTTGTCCTCTTCGAAGCGAATGTCGTGTTCCTTCAGATTGATGCCGACCGCCGTCAGGCTATCGAGATACAGGTCCTGAACGTCGTTGGGCGATGGTTTAAGTACTACTTGAAGCTGGGTGTGCTTATAGAGGCGGTTGGGATTTTCACCGTAGCGGCCATCGGCGGGCCGGCGGCTGGGCTGCGCGTAGACGACGCGATACGGCTGAGGCCCAAGAACGCGCAGGAACGTTTCGGGGTGCATAGTGCCCGCGCCAACCTCGACGTCGTAGGGCTGCTGAAGAATGCAATCGCGGCGCGTCCAATACTCTTCAAGTCTTAGTAGAAGATCCTGGAAGGTGAGGCCGCGGCGGACGGGTGCCGATGAAGCTTTACTTTGCGTTCGGACGGTCGCGGGCTCCGAACGGCCGCTCGGGCGTCGTCGTGAGGCCATGTGCGAAATTTTCATGCGGATTCCAGCAGTTCGCGTGACGTCAGCTTGCGATCGATCTGATGTTCCACGATGTCGAGCATAACCTCGGTGACTTCCCTGGCCGCGCGCGGTGGCACGGAATCTTCATTCAAACGGTCGAGCCGTTCGGCTAGCATGAGGCGAACCGCAGCCAATGCCGCAGGCGACATGACCCTCATGCCGGGCCGGTGACAATTGCCGCAAACGATAGCCGACGCGCTCGGCAAAAAATAGGCGGCCCGGGCCGGCTCGGCGTTGCCGTGCAACGCCCGCCCACAGCGCGAGCACGCATCCAGCGGCGGAAGCCAGCCGCCGAGCTTCACCGTCCAAACCGTGAAGTAGGCGAGCGCGGGCTCAACCTTGCGTGTTCGCTTCACGGCTTGCACGCACAGAAGCAACAGACGGAAATTGGCATCGGAGGCTTCCCGATCAGGCAGAACAGCCTGCGTGATCTCGCTGAAGAGAGAGAGCCCCACACTCGAGTCGTAGTCGCGAAAGGCGTCGACGAACGACTCGATAATCTCACACTGGTTGATGCGAACCAGTTCGCGCGTCTCGCGCTCGAAGAACCAGATGCGCACGTGCGACAATCGCTCAAGCGCCGAACCGAAGTGGCTCTTCGGACGCCGCGCGCCGGCAGCGACGCCGCGCATGCGCCCCATGGAGCGCGAGAGAAAACTGACCAGCCGATCCGCCTCGCCCAGCGGATAACTCTGCAGGACAATGGCCTCGGATTCGTGAAGCGGCATCGGCGTGTCGGCGCGGCGACAAGCAAAGCAGCACTTGAAGAGTGACTGCGTTCATTTCCGCTGGCGCAGTTCACGCTGAAGCGCGCACCAAAACAAATTTTTGTATCACAGCAGGCGGGGAGGCGCAATCGAATTGCGCGCCGGCGGGAGTTCGCGGTGGCGGAAACAAATCTCATTGAGCCGCTACCCGGAGAGGTGTCCACCTGAAACACGGGTTGCGGAAAAGATTGTCTGCCGCTACAGTGGCGCTACATGAGCAACAATGGAAGCGCTGGTAATGCGCCGCTGGTCGCCGGTGTGGGGATCAACGCGACGGACACGGTGATCCGACTGCCGCAATTCCCTACTGTCGACAGCAAAGTTGAAGTTACCTCAGCGGAAGTGAAGGCGGGCGGGCAGGTCGCCAGCGCGATGGTTGCGTGCCGCAGATGGGGATTGCGCGCGCGGTATGCGGGGAAAATCGGCGATGACCTCGCCGGGCGCTTTCAGATGGACGAGATGCGGCGCGAAGGCGTCGAAACGCACTGGATCACCGCCCGAGGAGAAGTAAGCCAGAGCGCCTTCATCCTAGTGGATCAGCCGTCCGGCGAGCGCACCGTGTTGTGGAAGCGAGAGCCTGGAATCGCGCTGCGACCCGAAGACATTCGCCGCGAGTGGATCACGGGCGCGGCGGCGTTGCTCGTGGATGGGCACGACACGGCTGCAGCAGCGCTGGCTGCACGTTGGGCGCGCGAGGAAAAAGTTCCCGTGCTGGCAGACTTGGACAATTGCTACCCTGGAGTTGAAGGGTTACTTGAATTTGTGGATTACGCCATCACGTCGAAGGACTTTCCGGGACGACTCACGGGAAAACAAAGCCTTTTGGAATCGCTGCCTAAGATGCGCGCGGAGTTCAAGTGTCGCTTGACGGGAGCAACGCTCGGGCGGTTGGGTGTGCTCGTTTGGGACGGCGCACAATTCGTGCTCTGCCCGGGTTTCCACGTGGAGGCGGTCGACACTACGGGAGCCGGCGACGTCTTCCACGGTGCATTCCTGTATGGGTTAGTACAGCGATGGGAAATTCAAGAAACACTTGAATTCAGTTGCGCGGCTGCGGCGCTGAATTGTGAAGCCCTCGGAGCTCGCGGCGGAATACGGGCCGTGGACGAAATCCGGCGGATGCAGCGCGAAGGAACGCGATCAGAGGCAGCCTTCGAAGCTAAAGAATTACTTGAGGCGGAACGGGCGGCGACGGTGGGAACTTCAAAATGATTCCGCTGAAAGACATGACACCCCGTCGCGCGACGCCGGTCGTCACGCTGTTGCTGATCGCGGCAAATGTGGCCGTGTTCTTCTATGAGATCTCTCTCTCGCCACAGGCGTATGAGGCTCTGTTGCGGACCTATGGGTTGGTGCCTGCGCGGATCCAGTATGCCCTGGCGGGGACGCACGGCGTGAGCTACGCGCACGCCTTCGGGCCGCTCTTCTCCTGCATGTTTCTGCACGCGGGCTGGCTGCACATCATCGGCAACATGTGGTTCCTGTGGATCTTTGGAGCGAATGTAGAAGACCGGTTTGGCCCGTTGCTGTATCTCCTCGTTTACCTGGTTTGCGGGATCGGGTCGGGGATCTCGCAGGTGCTTTTTTCGTGGGGATCGGCGATCCCGTCGATTGGCGCAAGTGGAGCGATCTCGGGAGTGCTGGGCGCGTATCTTCTATTCTTTCCGCGCTCGCGAATCCTGACGCTCGTTCCCTTGTTCATTATCTGGTTCACGGCGCGGATCCCGGCGTTCATTTTCATTTTGCTGTGGTTCGTTGTGCAGTTCCTCAGCGGACTCGGATCGCTGGGAGCCGCGAACAACACGGGTGGAGTTGCCTGGTGGGCGCACGTAGGTGGGTTCGTGCTCGGAGTGCTGATCGCCCTCGAGACCAGAATGACGGGCCAGGCGGTCCGGTACAGCTGACGCTTAGGGGCTACCCAACGACATTTCTGTAAAACCTTCTTACGTTTCGAATCCCTGTGGAGGAGGATAGAAGAGGAGAGGGACTTCCAAAGGGACGAGCAACTGAAATCGAAGCGCGTTCTCACCCAGCCAGAGTCGCGCGAGACCGAACGACGAACGTGAACAACAAAATGGAGGGGGTGGAACGAATGGCACGCAGGAGAGTAGAGAATTGGCTGATGGTTGGGGCGTTCACGGCGATAGGAGTTTTTTCGCTGGCTACCGCGACCCGAGCGGACAACAAGGTGCTCGGACACGTCAATTTCATCCCGGCAAGCAAGATCGAAAAATCAGCCGGTGTATGGGTGGACGGGCAGTATCTCGGATATGTCGATGAACTGAAGGGGGACAAGAAGGTCCTGCTTATGCCGGGAAGGCACACGATTACGGTTCGGCAAACGGGTTACAAGGATTGGACTGACGACGCAATGGTTCAGCCGGGCCAGGAATTGGATCTGAAAATCCAACTCGAAAAGAACCCGCAGGCAGAGTATCCCTCCGTGACGGCGCAGGTGAAACTTGAGGTTGATCCCGACCGGGCGGCAGTCTTTGTGGATGGTCAATTCGTCGGCTACGCAGGGCAGTTTGGCGGGTGGGGCCGCGCGATGTTGATCGCGCCCGGAAAGCACCAGATCAAAATCGCGCTGGTCGGATATCAGGACTTCACGACGGAAGTGAATCTGCAGCCGCATCAGAAGTTCACGCTGAAGACGGCGCTGATTCCAGGAAGCGTGGAGCAGGCGGACCCGTCGGTAAAAAAGAAGAAGACCTGAGCGTACTCGCAAAGTGATGCCTTCATTGCGCCCCGGGCAGGCGCGTCCCGTTTTGCGCCTGTGAATCACGCTTGCGTCGACCAGCCGACTCATCAAGTAAAATCTCACGTAATCTGCGCACGCAAAAGCATCACTTCGAGGTTTCTGGGGCTGGCGCAAACGGTCCCCACCAAGTTCAACTCTTACTTTGCCCGAGAAGGCTGCAAAGGTTCGCTCGCAACTTCTCTCCAAAGACAGCGGTCTCTCGTAAAGTAACACTTAACCTGCGACCCCCTTCCTTGGCCGCGGTCGGAATTGCGTTTTGAGGTTCGCGGAATCGTGCGTAACCGCAATTCAAGTATTACATTACTTCCAGGGCATCGGCGGCAGGGCCTTCCGTGGACACCCAAGACCACACCGACTCAACATGTCGAGATGCACAAAACAAGGCATTGCGAGATCACGAGGAGATGCGCGTGGCGATAAAGTCGCCGATAGCTTGTGTGCCCAGCGAGCCGCCCAAGTCAACGGGCGTCTTGTCCTCGCGCAAGGCGGTACGCACGGCGTCTTCGATTTTCTTCGCGGCTTCCAACCAGCCAAAGTAATCAAACATCATTCCAACCGCAAGGATCGCACCCATCGGGTTAGCGATGCCCTTCCCGGCGATGTTCGGCGCGGAACCGTGCACGGGCTCGAAAAGCGAGATTTTTCCGGGGTGGAGATTAGCCGAAGGCGCGACCCCCAGGCCGCCGATCAATCCCGCACCAACGTCGCTGGCGATATCCCCAAAAAGATTGCAGGTGACGATCACCTCAAATTGCGAGGGGTCGCGAACCATTTGCAGCAGAAGGTTGTCAATATATTGATGGCTGGCGTCGATCCCGGGATATTCGGCGCGGACTTGTTTGAAAACTCGCTGCCAGAGGTCGTGACCGTAGGTGAGGGCGTTCGACTTGTCGCTCATGCAAACGCGCGTGAGGCCATGATTCCGGGCGTATTCGAAGGCGTAGCGAATGATGCGTTCGACGCCGCGGCGCGTGTTGACGTCTTCCTGAGTGGCGATTTCCTCGGCAGTTCCCTTCTTGAAAAAGCCGCCCACGCCAACGTAGAGGCCTTCGGTGTTCTCGCGGAAGACGATAAA
>DATGHM010000180.1:0-61627 GCA_035307985.1 Candidatus Acidiferrales bacterium | reverse complement strand
TGAGACCGGCCACCTGGTGTTTTCGACCCTGCACACCATCGACGCATCGAAAACGATCGAGCGCATCATCGGTGTGTTTGCCCTGGGCGAGCAGAACGCGATACGCAACCGGCTCGGAAAAGCCTTCCGCTACGTGATCTCCCAGCGCTTGATCCCGCGGCTCGACGGAACCGGCCGCGTGGCTGCCTTCGAAATTCTGAAGTCCACCGTGCGCACGCGGGAATACGTGGAGCGCGGCGAAACCGAGGGCAAGAGCCTTCTGGATGCAATCCGCGACGGCTCGACGGAAGGCATGCAGTGCTTCGATGAGGAAATTGAGAAGCTGATCCGCTCGAAGATGATTGATGTCGCTACGGGGCTCTCCTACGCGACCAATGCCGGCAATCTCCGCCTGCTTCTCGCGGACTTCCTGGAGGATGCGGAGCGTTCGTCGGCCAGGGTTGGTGCCGGGTCGCGACCGGGTGGGCCTGCGGTACCCGCCGGCCGAGCGATCGCGATGGATCCAAACCTCGAAACATCGTAGCTCGATCAAAGGTCGAGCGGTTGAATTGCTCGCGTCGAAGGCTGTATAGTGAGTGTTCCCGCCAGCAATCGGATTTTGCTGTCGTGTGGGCGGCTAGCTCAGCTGGGAGAGCATCGCGTTCACAATCTGTTTTTCCCCCTCTCGGAACACTCGACTTAGAAACTCTCAGACTAAAAAACAGCGAGGTTAGCCGCCTCGAGGTGTCTACTATCGTCCACCACGGACTCTGATTCTCGAATCGAAACTCACACGAAAAGGTCACACACTCGCCGTAGCGCCGGTACGCGCCGCGCGGCAGCGGAAAGCGTCCCGATGAAAAAGAGCCCGACTCACGAGCAAGCGCGGCTGGCCGCCATCGCGCCCGTTTGTGCACAGTTCGTGAACAAAATGAAGCCCGCTTTACTTTGCAAAACGTAGGGGGTAGGTTCTGCGTGTCGGGATGCTTCTTTCCCGGCGGGAGGGAACCCCATGCGATATCTCTTGGCACTGCCCCTTGCAATCCTTCTATCCACGGCTGCTTGTGACCAGACTCCCCAAAATCCCGAGAAGCCTACGCCAGAACCGTCCAAAGTGTTTCTTGACCGATACGAGTTGCATGACATCTACAACGGCAACTTCCACGGAACAGCTCTACTTGATAAGCAGACCGGACGGATTTGGACGATGGGAACTACCACCAACGGCAAGGGACAGATTGACTCGGTAGATTTCTCATCGGCACTCGTGATTCCGAGTCCCTAGGGAGACCTAACAGACAGGAAGACTATGAGTAGCGTAAATACACAACGAAGTGAACTCGGCTTTGTCGATTCGTTCTCGAAACTTGTCGCTGTGTCCATCGGACTCCTTTACTTCGTTGGTTTTCTCGTCGTTGCTGGACATCTTTCCCAATATGGAGTGTCTGGTTTCTCTGTCCTGCAGCTGCAATATTTGGTCGCGGGGTTCTGGAGCATTGGCCCGCCTGTTGGTCTCGCCTTAGTCTTAATCACGGCGCGAAAGTTCGAAGAAAGGGCGGCACCCGACATTCCGAACAAGTTATTTAATTGGCGTCGCTTTCTCATGGGGGTCTCATTGACGCAGGTCCCTTACGCCATATACGCTTTGTTGCTGGCCAGCATCCCCGGAATCCTGCAAAAGATGACTTGGGGGCTCGGTATTCGTTTGTATTTGTTTTACTTAGTGATGATAAATTGTGCGCAGCTCATTTGGATGTCCTGGCGGATTCCAACGGAAAACGAAACGTGGTGGAAGAACCGCCGCCATGCTGTGCCCTTTTATCTAAGTCTGCTGCTTATGACCGGTCTAGCCTATGTCCTATGGTTTTCCGTGAGAGTTTATCCGTTGATACCGTTCTCGTTGGGCGGCGGTAGGCCATTGACAGTTGCGTTCATGGCGAGTGAAAAGAAGTTTCCCGACGGAATCAAAGCGGACACATCTACTACGAATCGGTCTATTCCATATGGCTTGTTAGTGGCGACTGATAAATCCTATGTGGTGATGTCACCGAACCAAAATGAGAAATCAATTGAAGTGAGCAGGGACTCTGTTGCGGGAATTGTCGTGCTGCAAGAATCTCGGGCACCGTAGCACGGAGATTCGGGAATGTCTCCCCTGAATTGAACTAAGCCCTGCTGGCCCGGGGCAGGCCGCGACCTCTGAAAATACGTGGTAGCCGAAGGCATTTCGGGTTGGGCTTCGGGTTGGAATTAGTCTCTGCGATTCAGCGGTACCTTCGCCGTGAGAATATAATCTCTGCCCATGGACAGGACGAGTTCATTCCCGACCCAAGACTTTCAAGGCATGGTTTTGGAACTCTGGCAAGCGTTGGATACCTGCCTTTATCACGCGGCATACGTGCGGATTTATGCGAACACCGTTGCAATGCATTTGGCTGGAAGCACGCGTTGTGATGCCGTGACTCAAACAATGTCTCCCGCTGAACGTGAGCATCTTCAGGAAGACGCGATTGTGTTCCGTGCCCACTTCGCAGGCGTTCTTTGGCAGTTTGGTCATCTTGCTGAATTGGTGCGGAAGGCATATAGACGGTGTAAGCAGGAAGGTATTGTGACGAAAGAGCGGCACAACGAACTCGTCAGGGTGCTCGACGACAACCCGGTAGTCAATGAGGTTCAGGAGTATCGAAATTTGTCCCACGAGTTTGCCGGGGTGATTGTCACACTTCACGATGGTTCCACTGACGCATTCATCGCCCATGTTTTCCCGCCGTTAGGCGTGCAAGCGCCTGAACAGTGCGCTTCGCTGGATGAGCAGGAGATACAAAAGGCGGTGCAGGAGCGGGAACTCAACACGAAACTGGAAACATACTGTAATCAACTCGCAGGGTGTTGCGAGGGCCTTTTCAGAATCATAGACGCCCAACACCAGATGACTGTCATTCCTCGCAGTCTCGGATTCTTGGTAACGGTTCCGCACTCCTATCAGGGGAACCTGCCTGAAGGGACGACGGACGCGATTTACGTGAGGGTTGTCGGTTCAACTACGCCTTAGTATCTGGAATGGGAGGAGCGGTTTCCTGCTCGCAGAGCGCGGCACGTTAGGCACGTTTGGCTGTTGGCTGCACTTCGAGTCTCGGATGAAACCCGCGGGCGAAAGCGAGTCCGCGCGGCTACGTGGTTCCACTCAACAAAGTCGCGCTCGCGGCCATTGAGAAACTCCGCGAACGTGCGCGCGATGGAACCGGCCCGGTGATCCGCAAGCCGAGCGGACTCGAACCCCACTCTTGCCGGAAGTGGTTCGAAAACTGTTTGGCAGATGCCGGCATCTCAGATTTTCGCTGGCACGATCTGAGGCATACGTTCTGCACGCGACTGCGAAGAAACGGCGTCAGTATCGAGGACTACGCGGCGCTCGCTGACCACAAAATACCCAGCTTGCGGATGGTGCTGCGCTACGCACATGCGGATCTGGAGAAGCTCCGCGCGGCCGTCGCGACGCTCGAATCAAAACCCGTCACAGAAGCCGAAAAAACCGGCACAGAAAACCAAAACGAAACTCACACGAAAAGGCACACATCACCCCTTGTTGAGTTTCCGGCGGCAAAGGCTGTATAGTGGAACTCGTTTGCACACTTCGCTTTAGCATACCGTGGGCGGCTAGCTCAGCTGGGAGAGCATCGCGTTCGCAACGCGGGGGTCGGGGGTTCGAATCCCCTGCCGTCCACCAATCTATTCAATCACTTAGGTTTTTGGTTCCGGGGAATTGTCCCTGTTCTCAGAAAGCGGCATTTCCCGCAAAGTTGTGGCGTTAAGAGGTTGAACGACCTGCGATGCAACGTTTGTGTGCCGCCCGAGTCGGTTCCTCGCGACGAGCGCGCCCACGATACCCAGGCGAAAACCATGCTAGACTCCTGGCAAATGCCGTTTGGTCTCCCCGATCTTGCGTGGTCCACGTGGCTATTGATCGCCTCAGGTGCGTTCATTTTCGCGCTGTTCGTTCCCAAGTTCGCGCCCGATGGGAGCCGGTTTGCGGGTCGTCTCGCGTTCGTCATCATCATGTTGGCAGCCGTCTGCGCAGCGATCGGAGTATGGGAGTGGCTTAAGAGCTAGGAAGGGACCCCGTCATTTCTCCGCGCCGTTTACCGTTTTTGCTCGTTGGGCGCCCGATCTCTCGATGGCTTCGCGCCGCCCATACGGCACTGCGACGCGAAATCCCTTCCGGGCAACCCAACTGGACTCGAACGCGCGGGCTCGGCGGCTTTGCCGTCGAATTCGTCGGCCTCGAACGGGAGGACAGGAACGCGATTCAGGTTTATGCTACGCCCGGAGTCACGGGCGGCCGCGGGCTCCGTTCTCATCCAGCTCGGGCCAGCCGGTCCTTTGCGGCTGAAATCACGGCCTCAACCTGTGCCGGACCGGGAACTTTCCCTTGCGCGAAGTCTTTGGCGCCGCCGCCCTTTCCGCCCAATGCACCGAGCCCATCTCGCAGTAGCGCCCCCATATCCGTCTGCGCGCCTTTCGTCTGGGCGAAGACGATGTGGCCCGACGCGCGCGCGGCAAGCAGCGCGATCACGGCAGCTTCCGACGTTACTTTCGCCGCGAGCAGCGCGAGATAGCCGGGCGTCGCCTCGTCCAGAACGGCGCTCACAATTCTTACGCCGGCTGCGCCGCTCGATGCACTTTCGGCCCGCAAAGCGCGCGCTTGAAACTCGGCCAGCCGATCTTCCATCCGCTTCACCGTGCCGTGTTGCGCGCGGCGTTCCTCCAGCGCCTTGCCGACTACCGAGGGGACATCGGCCGGCCCGCAGCTCAACAGCGACGCCGTTTGGGTGAGCGTGGCAAAGTCCGAGCGCGCCGCCGCGAGCGCGCGGTAACCGCAAACGAATTCCAGCCTCCAGGCGTCACGCCGCCGTTCCAGCCCGCGCAAGAGCAGCATCCCGGCCTGGCCCGTTCGCGCCAAATGGGTTCCCCCGCAGGGCTGCCGGTCGAAACCCTCGATCTCCACAGCCCGCAGCACGCCTTCGCGATCGACCTTCTTCCGAATCCCGGCCTCTTCCAGTTCTTCGGCGGTCCCGAAGCGAACTGTGACCACCCGGTCGTCGAAGATAATCTCGTTCGCGCGCCGCTCGGCTTCTTCGAGATGCCGCGGCACGATCGACGGCGCGACCAGGTCGATGGTCGAGACCTCGCGGCCCAAATGGAACGAGACCGTTGGAAACTGGAACAACTCGACGAAAGCGGCCGAAAGGATGTGCTGGCCCGTATGCTGCTGCATATGGTCGATGCGCTGCGCCCAGTCAACCGTTCCGCGCACGGTTCCTGGCTGCAATTCCGCCGAGGTGTAATGCACGACGGCGTGCCCGTCCTCCGCATCGGCCACTTCCAGGACGTTCGCATCGCCCAGCTTGCCGGTATCGTGCGGCTGCCCGCCGGATGCCGGATAGAACGCGGTCCGGTCCAACACGACCCGCCAGCGCTTACCACCGGCGCGCTCGTCCGGCTCGCAAGACACCACGCGCGCCTCGAACTCGCGCAAGAACGAGTCGTGATAATACAAACGTTCGGTCACCGCGTGTCTCCTTCCCAGTCCTCAGACAAAACGCGAGCATAGCACAGCGATGCCTCGTCACCGGTGCGGGACGCGGCGCCGCTATCCGAGCCATCTAAGCGGAGAGGGGGAAATTGCGGGAAGGAAAACCTGCAGCGTTAAGAAGGGGCGAAAAAGGGCCGGTGGCGTTGCACTGCGTCGACTGCCATGAGGAATGTGGGCGCATCCTCAGATTTGGAAACGTAACCCGTAACCCCGATGCGGCGCGCCTCGTCGACAAAGACCCGGGAATAGTGCATCGAATAGAGGAGGATCGGCGTTTCCGGAAAGAGTTCTTTGATTAGCTTCGCCGCGCCAAAGCCGTTGAGACGGGGCATCGAAACGTCGAGAATCACAATGTCCGGGTGGAGAGCCTTCGCTTTTTCTACGGCGTCCTCTCCGTCCATAGCTTCCCCGCACACGAGCCAGTGTTCCTGCGTTTCCAGAAGGTTCCGGAGGCCTCTTCGCACGATCTCGTGGTCGTCAACAAGGAGAATTCGCATGCGCAACAAGGGTAGGTGAGCGCCTGGAACTTGTCCATACCGCAAAGACCCTACCCGGTCTGTCGCTAAGTGCCGCCCGCTGAGTGGTTTAGATAGCGCTTTCGATACGCGAAACGACCGCATCGCTCGCCGCAGTTCCCTGCTCAGTGTGTCGGGGGAGGTTCCACGCGGACCCTCGGGCGTCGCATGATGAAGGCCATCGGAATCAGACAGCCCACCACCAGGGCGAGGATCGACACCACGTCCTTGTAAGCCAGCGCCGCCGCCTGTTGCTGCAGGAGCACCGCCACGCGGCCGTACGCTTGCCGCATCGCCTCAGCCGGGGCGAGTCCGCGGCGCTGCAGCGTCGAGGCCAGGCCGTTCACCATTCCCCGGAACTGCGGGTTCCCGTTCTGCATGTGGGCCGACAAATAGCTCTGACGGATCTGCGTGGTGCGCGTGATCAGCGTGCTGATCAGCGCGATCCCGATGCTGCCCCCGATGTTGCGCACAAAATTGATCATGCTCGAAACCTGGTTATTCTTCTCGAGCGGAATGTCCACGTAGCAGAGCGTGTTCGACGGAATAAAGATGAACGCCAGGCCCAGCGTCTGGTAAATACGCAGCATGACCGCCGTCGTGAAATCCATGCCTAGAACCAGGTGCGTCGACATGTAAAACAGCGCGACCGAGGTGATGGTGAAGCCTCCGCACATGACACGCCGCGCATCCATGCGCGACACCAGCGCTCCCGAAAGCGGCATCGTCAGCATCATCACGAAACCGCCTCCGGCCATCGCTTCGCCCGCCAGCACCGCCGAGTACCCCATCAAAAGCTGCAAATACTGCGGGATCAGGACCGTCGTGCCATACAACACCATGCCGAGGATGAACATGAAAAACACGGCAGCGGCGAAGTTTCGGTTTTTCAACAGCCGCAATTCGACGATTGGATGCGGATGCCGCCATTCCCAGACGATCCAGGCGATCAGCACCGCCGCCGCGATCACCGCCGCCGCCGTGATCCAGTGCGATGCGAACCAGTCTTTCTCCTGGCCCTTGTCGAGCACCATCTGCAGCGACCCGACGCCAAGCGAGAGCAGCGCCAGTCCCATGTAATCGATCTTCACGCCGCGGCGCTTTTCCTGCTCCACCTTCAGGAACGGCGGGTCCTCCACCAGTCGCTGCGTCAGATAAAGCGAGATCAGGCTGATCGGCACGTTGATGTAAAAAATCCAGCGCCAGCTGTAGTTGTCCGTGATCCAGCCGCCGATCGTGGGACCGATGGCCGGCGCGACCACCACCGCCATGCCGTACACCGCGAAAGCCATGCCCCGCTTCGCGGGCGGAAACGTGTCCGCCAGAATGGCCTGCTCGCTGGGCTGCAAACCTCCGCCGCCCACGCCTTGCAGCACGCGAAAGAGAACGAGCATTCCCAGTGTCGGCGCCAAGCCGCAAAGAAAACTGCTGGCCGCGAAGAGCGCCACGCAAAACATGTAGAAACGCTTGCGGCCATAGCGAGTCGCGAGCCAGGCGCTGAGCGGCAGGATAATCCCGTTCGACACCAGGTAGCTCGTCAGCACCCAGGTCGATTCGTTTTCGCTGGCGCCGAAGCTCCCCGCGATGTGGGGCAAGGCGATATTGGCGATGGAAGTGTCGAGCACCTCCATGAACGTCGCGAGCGTCACCGTCAGCGCGATCAGCCATGGATTCGCGCGCGGGCGCCAGACGGCGCTCTCGATCGCTCCCGCGTTCGTGACCGCTTCCGAAGCCACTCAGTTCCTCTTGCGTTCCGCCCGGGAATGAACTACAAATATACATGCGTGTATGTATCAGGTAAAGAAGAGAACGTGGCGGCGCGGCTCGGCTCCTCCGGTTAGGCCGTCGACTCGCAGCGGGCGCCGGTCGCAAGCGGCGCGCACCGCGGCTACGCGGCAGAAGCTGATTGCCTCGGCGGCGCGCATTTTCGCGCGCGACGGCTTCGAGGCGGCCCGTCTCGAGGACATCGCCTCCGCCGCGGGCTACACCCGCGGCGCCTTCTACGCCAACTTCGCGGATAAAGAGGAACTTTTTTTTGCGCTGCTCGAAGCATGGATCGGCGAGCGCGTCGCCGAATTGGATGCTCTGCTGCGCAAAGAGGCGCGCAATCCGACCGCCAGGCTTCACACGTTGCGCCGCTATTACGCGCAGTGCGCGAAGGACCGCCGGCTGGTTCTTTTGTCGCTGGAGTTCACGCTCTACGCGATTCGCCACCCCTCCGCTCACGAGCGCCTCCGCACTCGCAAGCGGCGCCTGCGTGCCCATGGCGTCGACCTGATCCGCGAGATTACCCGATCTCGAGTCCGCTCCGGCCGGGGCCCGGCCGAGCGCCGTGCCATTCCCGTCTCCGCCAGGGCCGCCACGGCCGCATTGGGCGCGCTTTCGAACGCGCTGCTCCTGGAGCATGTGGTCGACCCGAGAACGATGACGGAAGCTGACGTCCGCCGACTCCTGGGCGCGTTTTTCGACGCGGTCCTGGCCGGTTCCTCCGTCGTATAGCTTTCCCAGTCTGGAACGGAGCCGCTTGTCCATCCGGACTGAAAAACGGCGATGAACCACCTCAATCGCCGAGGATGGAGTGCGCGAACGGACCTGTTTTATCCTGGCCGGTCAGCCGGAAAGAGGGCGCGAACCGAAAATGAAAAACCCCTGATCGCGGGCAAGACTGCGAACCATACCGGTCAGTTTATGCGGCGCGCGGGCCTCGCAGCAGTCGCGCGGGGAGAAAAATAATGGCTCGTACCAGCTCCAGCACGCCCTCGATCGTGATGCCTATCAGACGGAACGGCAGAAGCAGCAGCCACACAATCGGATACAGTACCAGCGCCAGAAGCGCCAGCGGCCAGCACAGAATCAGCAGGATGCACCACAGCAGGAATTTGACCATGCGCGCGCTCCCTTCAAGAGCCCAACGATCCAATCTACCTTGGATACGTACCGGGGCGCGATGGTGTTCCATCGCATAGCCGCATTATACGCGCACCGCGGGGTGCGACAGTCTCCCTGACTTGAGTGTTCCCCAGGTACTGGCTGGAAGAACAGGTCCCACTTTGTTGCTGGTGTAACAATCCTGTACCTGCAGTCCATTGACGCCGCCTTACCGTCCCGTCAAAGTCGGCATATGCCCGGCGAAATCCGACGGCCCTTTGGCCATCGCTGCTTTGCGGCGCTCCTGAGCAGCGCCATGTTTGCGCTGCCCGCACTCGCTTCAGACACATATCAGAAACCGCTTGGGTCAGTCGCCGAAAGCGCACGGGCGCAGCTCGACGGAATCTCCGCTACAACCGGCGCAACGATTTATTCCGGCGACGTGGTCGCCACCGACAGCCAGGGCGCGCTGCGCCTCCAATTGGGCATGGGCCAGGTTTACCTGAGTGCCTCCAGTTCGGCCAGCCTCGAACGCCACGCCGGGCTTGCCACCGTGACCCTTGAGCGAGGCTCGGCGACGTTCTCCTTGCCCGATCCAATGCAGTTCGAGCTGGAAACGCCGGCCGGCACGCTGCGCGGTTCGGGAACGCATGCCACCAATGGGCAGGTTGTGATTGTTGCGGCGAATCAACTCGTAGTCAGAGCATCGCGCGGCGCGCTTATTCTGGACAATGACGGCGAGCTGCACACAATCCCCGAAGGCAAGTCCTACCGGATCGTGGTCGAGCAGGACGATTCTTCCTCGCCAGCGGTGCAGAACGCCCCGCCCAAGTCGGCGCGGAAGCACCGGCGCAAGCTGTTGTTCTTCCTGATTGGAGCCGGAGTAGCCGTCGCCGCGACGATTCCTCTGTGGAATTTCGGCAGCGAAAGCCCCTACAGGCCACACTGAACCGCTTTCATTTCTTGATTCTTCCGCGAGCGAAGGCTATTGGGGAGTGCGGCCGCTTGTTCATCCTGAGCGGAGTCGAAGGGCCGCCGCTTTCGACGCTCCGGCACAGTGGCATTCAACTGCCCCCGATCTCGCACCCACTGGACCGGTAGGCGTTCACTCGGCCTCGTTCTTGTACACTCTCCCGCCCTTCATCACGAAAACGACGCGACGCACAGCCGTTGTGTCGGTAAGAGGGTCGCCAGCGAGCGCGATAATGTCCGCCTGCAGGCCCGGCGCGATGGAGCCAATCTCGTTCTGCATCCGCAGCGACTCTGCCGCCAGCGAATTCGCCGACACCATCGCGTCCATCGGCTTCTGTCCCGCCTGCTCTCGATAGATGAATTCCTCGGCGTTGTGGCCGTGCGCGCCCGCGACGGCGTCCGTCCCGAAGACGATCTTCAGCCCCGGCGTGGCCACCGCGTCCGCGAACAACTGCTTCATCACGGGCAAGACCTCCACCATTTTTGCGAAGCCGTCTTCAGTATAATTCCCCACGTTCAGATACTGCGCCTTATGATCGAGATAGTTGTGGATCACGAGCCCCGCCTGCGGGTCGAAGTACGTGCCGTGCTCGGCGAGAAAACGCAAATCGTCCTTCGTGGCGTAGTCGCCATGCTCGACTTCGGTGCACCCGGCGGCCGACGCGGCGCGCACCGCTTCGCGATAGGCATGGACGAGCGTGCGCAAACCCTGCGCCTTCGCTTCGCCGCACACTGCGCGCAACTGTTCGTCGTCGAACGTACGCACGCCGCCTTCACGAATGCTCTTCGACGCGAAAATCTTGATCAGGTCGGCGCCCTGCGCCTTGCGTTGACGCACGATTTCGCGAAGCTCCTCGGGCGTCAGCTTCGCATCGACAATGGGTTCGAGCGAGGTGAGGATCCTTGGTCCCGGCAGGCCGCCGCTGGCGATGGCGTCGCGCAGGTCCTTGTCTTCCGGCGAGCCCACGCTCTGGATGGTCGTGAAGCCCGCCACGAGCGTCACCCAGGCGTTCGACGCCTCGGCCAGCGTGGACTGTTCCGGCGTTTCGTTCTTGTCGCCGAAGCGCCCGTTCGGACCGAAGTGCCAGACAACGTGGTCGTGAACGTCGATCCAGCCCGGCAGCACCGTGAGCCGGTGCAGGTCGTAAACCGGCGTCCCCTTCGCCGTTCCGTCGCCCTTATGCGGCCCGACACGAAGGATTTTCGTTCCCTGCACGAGGATGTCGACATCGCGCGACGCATGCCCGCGCCCGTCGAGCATCAGCCCGGCATGGATGATGACCGGCTTTTCCCGGCCAGCCATTTCTTGATCGCCGGTTCCCTGCGCCCCCGTCGGGACCACCCACACTAAAAACAGCAATGCCAGTTCAACGATTCTCATCGCCCGCCCCCGTCGATTCTGGTTACGATCGCGGCCAACCGCGCCAAACCATATTCCTTCTCGCCCGCGAAGCGCAAATTTTTCGTGGCGACGGTTCCAGTTGTCACGAGCGAAATGTCTCACCTCGAACTCTGTCGTGCCGCTTAGCGGCGGGAAATGAGCCCGACCATCTTGACGCCTGCCGGCGGGAATCCCACAATCTGATCTCGTGATGCGCTTTCCGTGGATCAAAGCCGCAGCAACGAAGTCCGAGCGTCCCCACCACATTCGAATGAGCCTCCGCGATCTGAGCCAACTCTTCAACTCCATGGACCCCTCCCCGTTCATCGAGAAGGACCTGGACAGCGACGCGGAAGAATTCATCGTGAGCTGGGCGCGCGAATTTCCCTCAGACGCTGAAATCCGGCTGCGCATCTATCTGGACCAGTGGCCGACGGAAGACCCAAAGGAATTGGTCGAGACCGCCATCCACAACTACTTCGCTCACCGTGCGCGGATGACGAATCTGGAGTTCAAGACTCTGTTGAGCGAGGGCCGCACCAGTCTCGTGATCGGCCTGCTGTTTCTCTCGGCCTGCCTCGTCTTGAGCAACGTGCTGTTGGGCAATAAGCCGGCCACCTGGGCGGAGATTACTCGTGAGAGCCTGACCATTGCCGGATGGGTCGCCATGTGGCGGCCCATGCAAATCTATCTCTACGACTGGTGGCCGCTGCGGCGGCGTGGCCGGGTTTACAGCAAACTCAGTCGCATGTCGGTGGAAGTGGTGCAGCGGGCGAAGTCGAGTTGAGTTGGTTTTTGGGTACTCGTGCTCTCTGGGTTCTTTTTGGGCGACTCCCCGATTCCTGCGCTCGAGGCAGGCCCGCGGCGCTCCGCTTAAACGGGAGATGGTGACTCAACGGCCGGCGCCCGAGTTGACCGCGCGGACTTCGTCAGGCTCTAGTTCCCTGCACTTGCCTTTGGGCAATGTGCCAAGCTGCAGTTTGCCGATCGCGACGCGCACGAGCCGCAGAACGTCGATACCCAACGCTTCGAGGGTGCGCCGGATGTGGCGATTCTTGCCTTCGTCCAGAACGATCGCGAGCCACGAGTTCTTCTCACCCCGACGCAAGATTTCTGTGCTCTTCACCCGCAGCACTTCCCCGCTCTGGATGCGCACGCCTTTCCGCAGTTCTTCCAGCAATGCGGCATCTGCGACCGTGCCGACCTGCACGTGATACGTTTTATCAACGTGGCTCTCCGGCGCCGTGATCCGAGCAGCCCACGCGGAATCGTTGGTCAGCAGCAGCAGGCCTTCACTTGCCTTGTCGAGACGTCCAACCGGCGCGAGCCATGGCACACCCTCCGGCAAATAGGCGTAAACCGTTTCGCGGCTGTGCTCGTCGGAAACTGTGGTGAGCACGCCGCGCGGCTTGTTCAGCATCCAGTAAGCCTTCGCCGGCGCGCGAAGTGGACGGCCATCGATTTCGATCCGATCGCCGTCCAGCCGAACTGGCGTTTCAGGATCTCGACGTACTGCACCGTTCAGGCGGACGTGACCGGCGCGGACCAACTCCGCGGCTCGCGCCCGCGAACAATACCCCAGCTTCGAAATGGCGCGTGCAAGGCCCGTCCGGGGCATTTCATTTTCCGGTTGCCGCATACCTTGCGGACTTGCGGCAACAGATCGAGCCAGTCCCGCGCCCGTTCCTCAACCAGGTTCACTCACCTGCCACTCGCGGTTTGCCGAGCTCGTCGAGATAGTCGGGCTTGCTTTCGTCGCGAACCAGGTGCGGGTAGCGTTCGCCGCCGTGGTAATCGATGTTGCAGGTCTTGTAGTAATCGTCGATTACAACCAGCAACGAGATCGGCTGCGAGTTATCCTTCGAAGCCTTGATCGCATCTTCGAGCAAATCGTGGGTGTAGAGACGGCCGTTGACGCCCACCACCTTCATGCCCGACGTGACTCCTGCATTGAACGCAGGACCGTTCACGATCGAGTCGAAGACGCTGCCGTCCGGGTCGATCGCCAAGCCAATGGTGTACTCATCGTTCATCACGGGACGGCGGCTGTGCGTTTTGATGGGCTTATCGTTGAAAACGAGATTCCTACCGCCATTCTCGATTCCGCCGACGGGCGGATTGGGCGAGGTGGAATCGAGCCGCTCGTGGAAGAACCTGGCCCAGTCATAGGGCACTATCTGATTCAGGCTCGCAACCAACTGCTCGAACGTGTAGGTCTTGAGCTGCGGACCGTCATTCGGTCCTCCGTGAAAGAGATGGCAGAAGTCGTCGATGCTCTTCGCGCCGTGAGTCTGCTGGTGAATGATGGTGGCGACTTCAAGCCATAGCAAATCGCCTTCGTCATAGTAATCCGTGCCGCGGCGCCAGTTGAGCCAGCCGCGAGCAAAGCCGAGGCCAGGCTCGCCGACCGCCGTATCAAGCAGCGGGCGCCACGTGCGGCCAAGGCGGCCCACGCCGAGACCCGCGGAGATATTTGCGAGATTCGCGCGGTACTGTTCCGGCGTCCAGAGTCCACTGCGCGCGGCGAGCAGCGGTCCAAGATAATCGGTAAGGCCCTCATACACCCAGAGAAGATCGGTCTTCATCGGAACTTCGTAATCCGGCGTCGACAGATCGGCCGGGCGGCGGAATTTCCCGTTCCATGAATGAACGTACTCGTGCGCGAGAAGGCCGCCGACCGCGATCGCGGCATTGGGCTCGAGGAGAATTCTCTCCGGGAGGCGGCTGTCATTGCACTCGTGGTGCTCGAGTCCAAAGTGGGCGACATGATCGCTGAGCGCCAGGAGAAAATGATAATTGCGGTAATGGCGCGCGCCGAAAAGCGCGCCCGCTTCGGCGACAAGATTCTTCAGTCCCTTTTCAACTTCAGGGCTCATGTTGAGGTCGGCCGCATCGTCAGCAGCGAGATCGATTTCATGGTGAATTTTCTCGCCCGGAGGAGTCAGGTCGATGTTGCGATAGTATTCGCCGGCAATGACCGGCGAATCCACGAGTTCTTCGAGAGAGATCGTGGCAAACGTCGTCTCATTTCCCGACTGGCTCTCGATCTTCTGCGGCGTACCGAATTTCCATCCATCGGGAAGAACAAGTTTCGGCGCGACCATGATTTTGTCGACGGGAGAACCTGCCGGGTAAAGAACGGTCTGGTTCCACTCAAGCACGATCAGCTTGTCGGTGGCCGAGAGCGACCCTCCGTAAATTCCGCCGCCGCTCGGTTCGAGGTAGTCGTATTTCGCTTCGACCCGATCCGCGCCCGCTGGCACGTCGAGGTGAAACGTGAAGACGTCGGTCAAGTCGCGGCGCCATGGAATCGTTTGCCCGTTCGCAGTGAACTTCAGCCCCGTCAGATTGACGATCGGTCCGCTAGGCGAGTGCTCGCCGGGAATCCATTTCGGGTAGTAAAGCGTCAGCGGGCCCGGCTTGACCGGAATCACCTCCGTGCACGGGATGAACTTCTGCGGCGTTTTCGTAGCGTCAACGGTGAGAGAAATCGTGCCCGACTGCGCGAAAACTGCGCTCGATGCAAACGAAACGGCAAGCATGAGGCAGAGCAAGGCAAGAAACAAGCCGGCGCGCTTGGAATTCATTCGAAGAGGCTCCCTGGATGCAGATTTAGAATTGCTTACCGTATTGCGCGGCGCATCATACCCCGCGATTCGGCCGACGTTCAAGCAGTTGCCGTTCGGACAAGCCTGTATCCCCTGTGGTTCTGGGTTGCTCTGCCCGACATAAGTGGCTGCAACGATGCAAATTAAGGCAACGCGCGAGACCTCACCCGTAAAGTACCCGATACCATTCCGCCGAGCGATAG
Source organism: Candidatus Acidiferrales bacterium (assembly GCA_035307985.1). Classification (GTDB taxonomy): domain Bacteria; phylum Acidobacteriota; class Terriglobia; order Acidiferrales; family UBA7541; genus Palsa-295. The sequence goes on along the minus strand of DATGHM010000180.1, from coordinate 46,508 downwards.
CCTAGGCTCTTCGTATTGTTCAAGTTGGAGGTCTCACGAAGACGAAGCAAACCAGGCCGGAAGAATGCAAGCGCTCGAACCTGCCGCCCGGCCCTAAGGAGTTGACTCTGGGCCCGAATTTTCGGCCTCCCTACGGATTTAAATCCGCGTTGCGAGAGCCAGATATCGAGAGAACTCAACCATGAAAACAAGACTCTTTCCGTACGTTTGCCTGCTATTGGCGGCCTTCCTGATGTTCGCGCTGCCGCAAGCCGCCAGGGCGCAAGACCAGCAGTATGAAGGCGATCAGCAGGATGGGCAGGCTCCGCCGACACGCGTCGCTGAACTGGACGACATGCAAGGATCGGTGTCCTATGAACCATCCGGCGAACAGAATTGGGTGCAGGCCGAAATCAATCGTCCGCTTACGACGGGCGACAATCTCTGGACCGATCAAGATTCCCGCGCCGAACTTGTGATCGGTAGCACTGCATTCCGAATGGGCGACTCGACAGGGATTTCGTTCCTGAACCTGAACGATCAAGCGGTGCAGGTTCAACTCGCCGAGGGAACGTTGGAAGTTGACGTTCGCTACCTCAACCCTGGCGAAGCCTACGAAATTGACTCCCCGAATCTGGCCTTTTCCATTGTCCGTCCCGGCGAATACCGGCTGCAGGCCGACCCCAACGGCGCGTCGACGATAGTTACCGTCTATTCGGGACAGGGCTCGGTCACCGGCGGAGGGCAAACTTACAACGTTTCGCCGGGCCAGCGCGCAATCTTTTCCGGGAGCAATGAACTTAGCGAAAACGTGGAAGGAATTCCGGCGCCGGACGCGTTTCACAGCTGGGCGCGGTCGCGCGAAATGCGCTATGAGCATTCGACTTCGTTGCACTATGTGTCCGCCGGGGTGACCGGTTATGAAGATCTGGACGCATACGGATCCTGGCGCTCCGATCCGGAGTATGGCAACTACTGGGTGCCAAACGACGTCGCCTCAGATTGGATTCCTTATCACGTTGGACACTGGGCTTGGATTGCGCCGTGGGGATGGACGTGGGTTGACGCCGAGCCTTGGGGCTTCGCGCCATTTCACTACGGCCGCTGGGCAGAGATCGAAGGGCGGTGGGGCTGGGTGCCCGGCCCCGTCGCGGTGGCACCCGTCTATGCGCCCGCGCTCGTCGGATTCGTCGGTGGGGGCGGGTTTGGCGTGGCCGTCGCGTTCGGCTCGACCGTAGGCGTGGGCTGGTACCCGTTAGGTCCGCGCGACGTGTATGTGCCGGCGTATCAGGTGGACGAGCGCTACGTCGAGAGAATCAATGACGGCGACACGAGATACGTCAACCGGACTAGCATCACGACGGTGTACAACAACTACACGGTGAACCACATCACGAACGTGAATTACACGTATGCGAATAACGCCCGCGCGGTGACCGTGGTAAGCCGGGAAGGATTTGTGAGCGGCAGGCGGGTGGAGCACTCGGCCATTCGCGTGAACGCGGAGCAAATCAACCATCCGCGAGTGATTACCACGGCGGCGCTAACCCCTTCGCGGACGAGTGTTGTAGGTGCCGCCGTTGCTCCGGCGCGGAGGCAACCGCCAGTGCGCGCTGCCAGCCAACGCGTGGTGACCAAGCTGAAGCCAAGTCCGCGCGCCGAACCCATTGGACGGCCCCGGCCCAGTACCAATCCAAACTTGACGAACGCGGTCCTGCAGCGCTCGGGCTACTCGCCTCAGCTTCAGTTAGCCCACGCGCGAGCGGCCGCCAGTGCACCGGCCAGGGGAACGACTCCGGAGTCTCGCACGCCAAACGCGCTCGCACCAAACGGAACAGCCCGTCCCGGACAGCCGCCTGCTCGGCCGGAAGTTCAGCCCGTACGCCCAACTCCCAATCGACCGGGAATTCCGTCAGCGAGGCCGGCGCCAAATCAGCCCACAGCTCGACCCGGGATCCAGCCGGCGCGTCCGACTCCAGGTCACCCGGGGACGGAGCCTGCCCGGCCCGGACAGCCGGGGCGTCCGGAGGTAAATCCGTCAACATTCCCGCCTTCTGGGCCGGCGCCGAATAACGCGCGACCGACACACCCGTTCACACCTCCCAACAGGCCTGGTGTGAATCCGCGGCCAGCGCCGAATCAGCCGAGACCCGCGTTTCCGCCGCGGAATCGGCCAGCGGAGCCACCGCGTCAGCCGCAACCTGGCCGGGCATTCACGCCACCAAATCGACCTCCTACACAACCGAACCGGCCAACGATGCCACCCAATCGACCCTCGGCGACGCCAAATCGACCGGCCGAGCGCCCGCAGCCTCGGCCAACCCCCAGCCGGGAAATGACGCCTCGTCCTCCCGCGCGCGAGCCCGTGCGGCCTCAGCCGAGGCCCAAGCCAGAAGCACGACCGCCAGCTGCGCGGCCGCCAGTTGCACGTCCAGCCCCGAGGCCGGCAGCGCGGCCCCAGCCACCGCCAAAGGAACACCCGCAGCCGAAGAAGAAGCCCGGAGGTCCCGACGGCCCGGGCTCATAGCTGGAAAACCACCAAGACCACTTCGAACGGAAGCCCCGTGCGCCGATGGCAGCGGGGCTTTCTTTTTGCCACATTCGCCGCGACGCTGTTAAGAATCTAAGTGCTGCATCGGCGTCGTTCTTGCGGAGCCATTGTCATCTCTCTAGTTGCACGTAGATCCTGCTTCCAAAATCAAGCTTCGAAGGGTCACACCCGAAAGTGATGCGCATCACAGCGCGGAGAGGCCATCCGGCTCAAACTGCGGTGAGATGGAGCCTCTACCCTGAGGTCAGTTGACGTGGTAGAGTGGATTCCGGTGCGACGATCGCTCATTCTCGCTTTGGCATTGAGCCTGGTAGGGCTGGGGCCACTGCCGCTCTCCGCGTGCGCGCTGCGGTCTTCGAAGCTGGCGGAATGCGCTACACCTCAAACACAATCCGAATGCGACAAAATGAATATGAACGAGAGCGGAACTCGTTTTGTCGCCTCGCCCGATAGGTCTTGCTGCTTCGCCAAAGCGCCCCTTCCCGTATCGCAATATAAATCATCTGATCTTGCACTCGCATCGGCCCATGCAGTCGTTCCCGATCCCATAGGAATCGCTCCCCACGTCCAGAACATATACCAGGCGGTATCCCCGCACGATACTTCTCCGCCCGGTCTGCAGTCCCTCCTCTGCACGTTTCTAATCTAAGACTGTCCTGACTCGCCTCGAAATGCGCCCGGGTGTGTCTCTGTGCGCCCGAATGGAGTTCTTAACGAGACGATTGAGCCGGCCCGGTCATTGACTCCGGACCCGGAAAGGACAGCTTATGAGGTTCGGTTACGCGCTGATTGCTCTTCTGGTTTTGTCGCCGCCATCGATCACGCGAGCACAGCAGGCGCCTTCGACCAGTCAGCCGGTAAAGCTCGCGGATCTTCTCGTCGAGGCTGAGCGCAATAATCCTCAGATTCAGTCTGCTCGCCACGAGTGGGATGCGGCGAAGCAAGTTCCCACACAGGTTTCTACTCTGCCCGACCCGCAACTCGTCGTGCAGCAATTCAGCGTGGGGAGTCCCCGGCCTTTCGCCGGCTACACGAACAGTGACTTTGGGTACATCGGCCTCGGTTTCTCGCAGGACATTCCGTATCCGGGAAAGCTCCGCCTTCGCGGTGAGATCGCGAAGAAGGATGCGGGCGTCATCCAAGAAGGATATGAATCCGTTCGCAGGGCGGTCCTGGCTGACGTCAAGAAAACATACTTCCAGTTAGGCTACTTGTCCGAGAGGGAAAAGATTCTCGATAGTGATCGAGAATTGCTACGGCAGATTGAGGAATCAGCCGAGGCCCGCTATCGCAGCGGCATGGGGAATCAGCAGGAAGTCTTGCAGGCACAACTCGAACAGACCAAGCTTCTCCGGGAAATCACCACCGACCAGCTCGAAATCGGCAAAATCCAGGCGGCCGTCAAGCAGCTTCTCAATCGTTCGCAGTCTTCGCCGGACATCGAGACTGCCCCGCTTTCCGAGACCGCACTCTCCTACACGTATGACCAGCTGCTGGCATCAGCCAATGCCAATAATCCCGAAATCGCCGGAATGCAAAAGATGGTCGAGAGACAAAAGCTCCAGGTAGAACTCGCCAGGAAAGACTTCTATCCCGATTTCAATCTGCAATATATGTGGCAGCGGACCGACCCAACTCAATATCGCGCCTACTACATGCTCACGTTCGGCATCCGCATTCCCATCTATCGAGGGCGCCGCCAGCAGCCGGAACTCGCCCAGGCCGAAGCGGAACAGCGTCGCTCCCGAAGCGAATACGATGCGCGATCTCAACAAGTCGCCTTCGAACTTCGCGAGCAGTTCGTCAGCGTCGAGAAGGCGGCGGAACTCCTCAAGATTTATCGCGATGGACTGCTTCCACAAGCCCGCGCGGAATTACAGGCTGGATTAGCTGCCTATCAATCGAACCGCGAGGACTTTCAAGCGCTGCTGGCCTCATTTCTTGACGTGCTCAAACTTGACCAAGAATACTGGCAGACACTTTCCGAACACGAGACATCGCTGGCCCAAATTGAGGAAGCGACGGGACTATCGCTCCGTTGAGCCACGCGTATAGGAGAAAGATTATGACGAATTATCGAAGGGCATTCTTCCTGGCAGCCATCGGGAACCTGGTACTCGGCGCTCTGCTGATCGCAATTTGGTGGTACGCGCGAAGAGCACGCACGGCACAACGCCCCTCCGCATCCGCGACCAGCGCCGTGGAGCAACCGGTTCAAGGGGGAGCGCCTGGTTCCGCTGCAGTTCCGCCAGAAACTCCACTCGTGCCGGTCCAACTCTCCGCCGAGCGGTTGCAATCCATCGGCGTGAAGTTCGGAGTGGTTGAACGAAAACCGATCCAAGATGAAATCCGGACAACCGGAACTGTCGCCATTGATGAAGCGAGGCTCTCTTACGTGCAAACGCGCTTTTCCGGCTACATCCTGAAGGTCTTTGCCGATGCGACTTACAAATACGTCCACAAGGGGCAGCCGCTGTTCACGGTCTACAGCCCAGAGCTCGCAGCCGCCGAGCGCGAATACTTAGTCGCGAAGCAGAATGCGCAGGCCCTTTCGCAGAGCACCGTGCCAGGCGTTGCCGCAGGCATCGCCTCGCTGGTCGAAGCGTCCGCGGATCGACTGAAACAATGGAACCTGCCGCAGCGCGAAATTGCACGGCTCGAATCGTCCGGCCAGGTACAACGGGAGATGGAGATTGATTCACCCGTTTCAGGCTACATCACGGAGCGGAATGCGCTCCCCAATCTGACTGTTCAGCCCGACACTCGCTTGTACACAATCGCCGATCTCTCGACGGTCTGGGTCCTTGCCCAGGTATTCCAGAATGATTTAGGACGAGTGAGAGTTGGTGAACCGGCCACGCTGACAGTCGATTCCTATCCGGGCAGAGTGTTCCGGGGACGGGTTGACTTCATCTATCCCGACGTGGACATGACCACGCGCACCGTCCGAGCCCGTCTCGTCTTTTCGAATGCCAAACTCACCCTCACACCCGGAATGTTCGTCAACGTGACGCTGCAAGTTCCGCTCGGGAATCAGCTCGTCATTCCTACAAGTGGCGTCTTGCAGTCCGGAACGCGGCAGATTGTTTTCATTGATAAAGGTGCGGGCTATCTTCAACCGCACGACGTGCAACTTGGAGCGCAGGCAGGGGATCAATACATCGTTCTGAGCGGGTTGATAGCCGGAGAGCGGGTCGTTACGTCCGCCAACTTTCTGATTGATTCGGAGAGCCAACTCCAAGCCGCGATCGGATCATTTGTACCACCGCCGCCCGGTGCCGGCGCAGCAGCGGCAATGAACCGGCAGGGCACGCAGCCCGCAGCGACAATCGTTTTTTCGACTGAGCCGACAACGCCGCGCAAGGGAATGAATCTCTACCGCGTCAAGCTCACTGCCTCCGATGGATCGCCCGTCACGGGCGGGCAAGTCAGCGTTCGGAGCTACTTGCCCGCAATGCCGGGGATGGGAATGGCAGCAATGAGTGTTGTGACGTCGATGGTTGAGAAAGAGAGCGGCATCTACGAGGGCCAGGTAAACCTCGATAGCGGCGGCACGTGGCAGCTTACAGTCACGGCGGCAAAGAAAGGAGCCGTCCTCGCAACCAAACAATTGAGCCTGAACGCAGAAGGGGGAATGTAACCATGATCTCCCGCGTGATTGATTGGTGCGCCGGCAACCGGTTCCTCGTCTTCACTGGAACGTTGCTGCTCGTTCTGGCCGGAATCTGGTCTCTCAAGAATATTCCGCTTGATGCTCTGCCGGACATCTCCGACGTGCAGGTGATCGTGCACGTCCCCTGGGCAGGCGAACCTCCGAATATCATCGAGGACCAAGTCACCTACCCCATCGTGACATCCCTCCTGGCTGCTCCTCATGTGAAGGCGGTCCGCGCGCAGACAATGTTTGGCGATGCCTACATTTTCGTGGTTTTCGAAGATGGCACCGATCTCTACTGGGCTCGTTCGCGCGTCCTTGAATACATTCAACAGCTTCAGGGAGTGCTCCCGAAAAATGTTTCTCCGATGATCGGACCCGACGCAACAGGTGCGGGCTGGGTCTACGAATACGCGGTCGTCGACCGCTCCGGCCAGCACAGTCTTGCAGACTTGCGCAGCCTGCAGGATTGGTATCTTCGCTATCAGCTGGAGACCGTCCCGGGTGTGGCAGAAGTGGCCTCCATCGGCGGATTCGTTCGTCAATACCAAGTGAATTTGGACCCGAACAAGCTTCGCGCTTACAACATCCCACTTTCGACGGTGATCGACCGCGTACGCGACAGCACAAACGAAGTTGGAGGCCGGGTGCTCGAAATGGGCGGCGCGGAGTACATGGTTCGCGGCCTTGGCTACCTCCGTTCAACGCAAGACCTCGAAAACGTGCCGGTCGCGACCAAGAACGGCACTCCCGTGCTCATCCGCGACCTTGGTGCCGTAACCCTGGGTCCTGACATTCGGCGTGGAGTTGTGGAATGGAACGGCGAAGGCGAGACCGTTGGCGGAATCATCGTGATGCGATATGGGATGAATGCCCTCAACGTGATCAACGGGGTGAAGCGAAAACTTGCTGAAATCAAACCGTCCCTTCCTGCCGGCGTCAAGATTGTCTCTGGCTATGACCGCTCCGGATTGATTCAGGCCTCCATCGACACATTGCAACGCGACCTGCTCGAAGAAGTAATCATCGTCAGCTTCGTGACCATTGCCTTCTTGTTCCACTTCCGCTCCGCGTTGATTCCGATCTTGACTCTACCCATTGCTCTCCTGTCGTCCTTCATACCCATGTACTTCCTGCACGTCAGTTCCAATATCATGTCTTTGGGCGGCTTGGCCTTAGCCATCGGTGTCCTTGTTGACGCGGCGATTGTGATGGTTGAAAACGGCTACCGTCACCTGTCGGAACATGCCCTCTCATCGGCTGGATCTCAGACAGCGCTGACAGAGAAGGATAGAAAGCGCATTCTTCTCGGCGCGGCAAAACAGGTGGGACCGGCCATCTTCTTTTCGCTGCTTATCATACTGGTGTCCTTCCTTCCGGTATTCCTGCTGGAAGCGCAAGAAGGGCGAATGTTTCGTCCTCTCGCATGGACCAAGACCCTATCCGTCGCGTTCTCCTCTCTCCTGGCCATTACGCTCGTTCCCGTCCTGATGGTGATTTTCATCCGCGGCCATCTGAGACCGGAATCCGAAAACCCTTTCTCGCGGTGGACGCAGGCTTTATATCTGCCCGTCCTTCGATTCTGTCTTCGGCATCGGAAAGCAACACTGGTTCTCAATCTTATCTTCCTGGCCGTCACAATTCCGCTCGCGTGGCGCATCGGCAGCCAGTTCATGCCCCCACTCTACGAGGGTTCGGCGCTGTACATGCCGAGCGCTCTTCCCGGTATCTCCATCACCCAGGCCTCCACGTTGCTTCAAGAACAGGACCGCATCATCAAGTCTTTCCCGGAAGTCGAGAGTGTCTTCGGTGCCGTCGGCCGTTCCGATAGCTCAACGGACAATGCCCCGCTCGACATGTATGACACTACGATCATGCTCAAACCACGGGCGCAGTGGCGTGCTGGCATCACCTACGAAAAGCTGATACGCGAGATGGATGAAAAGCTTCAATTCCCCGGCCTGACGAATACCTGGACGATGCCCGTCCAAAATCGGCTTGATATGGAGCTAACCGGAATCAAGACGCCTGTGGGGCTTAAGATTCAAGGTCCGAATGTCCAGGGAATCCAGCAAGCTGGCGCGCGGTTACAGCAGATTCTTGGCGGAATGCCTGAGCTACGGTCCATCTTTGCCGAGCGTGTCGCCGAAGGCTTTTACATAAACGTGGAAGTCAACCGCCCCGAAGCCGCGCGCTATGGCCTTACCGTTGCCGATGTGCAGCGCGCCGTGACTTCCGGCATCGGGGGCGAAAACATCGCGGAAAACGTCGAAGGCCGCGAACGCTACCCCATCAACGTGCGCTACAGCCGGGATTTTCGCGATGACATCGGGCAGTTGCAGCGGGCAGTTATTGCTACGCCCACTGGCGCGCAAGTTCCAATCTCGGAAGTCGCCAAGGTCTACTTTTCGCGTGGGCCAGCAATGATTCGCGATGAGGAAGGCCTGCTCACCGGCTACGTCTATCTCGACCTTGCGACGAAGGACTACGGCGGATTCGTGACGAAAGCGGATCGGCTCCTGCATGAGAAGCTGAAGCTGCCTCCCGGGTACACCTACAAATGGTCGGGCGAATATGAATTCGAGCTCCGCGCAAAAGCGAGGCTGAAGATCATCGTGCCCATCGTATTCTTCGTAATCTTTTTTCTGCTCTACCTGATCTTCCACTCAGTCACGGAAGCCGTCGTTCTTATCTTCCCCACATTCTATGCGATGACAGGTGGGCTCATTCTCCAGTATTGGCTTGGATACAACTTCAGCGTGGCCGTCTGGGTAGGCTACATCGCGCTGTTTGGAATTGCCGTCGAGACGGGCGTAGTCATGGTGGTCTATCTCCATGAGTCTTTGGACAAGAGGATTGCGTCGGGCATCACACTTAAACACGAAGATATCGAAGCGGCGACGATCGAGGGTGCCGTGCAGCGTCTGCGCCCGAAGCTTATGACCGTGACGGCTGTCCTGGCCAGCCTGATCCCGATCCTTTGGGAGAGCGGAATCGGGTCGGATGTCATGAAACCCATCGCTGCCCCAATTGTCGGCGGCATGATCACATCAACAATTCATGTCCTCATTCTGGTGCCGGTCTTTTTTGCCTTTATGAAGGAACGCGCGCTTCGTGCGGGTACTCTGAGCATCAAGACTTCCAACGAGTAGTAAAGAGGAAAGTTGGCTCCCCGGGCAAGACTCGGACGGACAAGCCTTTGGTTAACAGGAACAATTGCTAGACCCCGATTACATTGCGCGGCTCCTCTCGGTGCTCTTTGGGGGAAGGCGGTACGGGAACGACAATCTTCGTGCGCGACGGTCTGCCGCGCATGACCACAAGTTAGTCGCCTGATGGAAGGAGTACGCGTCTGCGTATCTTATCTCCCGGGATGAAATGCGCCGCGATCACCTGCTGCAATCCCGCCATCCGCGCGAGATGGTTCGATACCCGGGTGTACTCGGGAGAATTCATTGATACAACGTCATTGGTTTGGAAATGCAGCGTCGAGCTTGCATACACGGCATCGGACATGTCGCTCCGCATATAAAACCGATCGTTCGAGTAATACGCGGCCGCGCCAAACAGTGAATTGGCGAAGAAATAGGTGGTTCTCTCCGCCAACTGGGCGTCCCAAATAGGGGAGCCTTCCTCAAGGGATCGTTCCTGATGGATGCCCAGCAGATCGAGCACGGTCGGTTCAACGTCAATGTGAGAGGTAACCCAGGGGATCGTCATGGTGTGCTGCAAAGCCTTTGGCGCATAGATGAAGAGGGGAACGTGGAACGAGTACTCGTCGATCATGCCGGGGACGAGACGAGGGTCTTCTTCCTGGTTGCGAATGCCATGATCGCCGGTAATGACGATCACGGTGTTGTCGAGCTGATGTTCCTCTTGCAGCAGCGTTACCAACTGGCCCAACCATCCGTCCTCAATCCTCAGAATCGCACGGGCTTGCTCACGAATGTCCTGCCCGGGTTCCTCGTGCGGCAGGTCGGGATAAGGCAGGTGGCTGATTTGGGGAAGAAATACCGCTGCGAAGTGACGCCCCTGCGAGGCGCATCGTCGGATGTCTTGCTTGAGAAAGCCTAAGGTGGCTAGATCGCGAGTAACTCTGGATCGCAGCCACTCGTCTCGAAGATTCCCGGCCGGCGGCGCGAACGCGTCGGCCGGATAAATTTGGTGCTCCACCCCGAGCTGCTCAAACATTCGTTCGTCCGGCGACGCCCCGCCGCGCATGGGACTGTAAATTGCCGTGTAGTACCCCCGGGCCGAAAGGACCGCCATTATTCCGGGAACCCTCATGCTGGGATATCTGTCTTCAAACATCTCGGGCACGCCGGAGGGATACCAGGAGGTGAGGAGAGAAAAGAGGGCTTCATGGCTGCGTGGGAAGGTTGTGTAATGGTCCAAGCCAACGAATGAGTGCTCCCGCAACTGTTGCAGGTTTGGAAGGTCGTCCATATCTCCGGCGGGTGGCAAGAATCTAGTCGGCATCGTCTCGAGTACGAAGAAGAGGACGTTGCCGTCTTTTGCCTTCCCCCAGTACCGCGCATCCCCCTGGGAATTGGGCGCATGATCGATTTCCCGGTAGCGAGAGAACAGGCCGGACGTGGTCAGGCCTGCAAACTCCTCCGTGGGTACTGTCTCGTCCTCGTACCAGGACGCTCGAATGGCTCTCACCAGAACGCTCGAGTTGTAAGGGTTGGACGGGACGTGCGGCAACGAGAATGCAAATAAGAGTGGAAGGGCGCAACACAGGATCGGCACCCAACTGACTGTCCCAAGCATGCCATTCCTGACCTTGGCTTCCAAAGGAGTTTCGGCCTGTTCTCGTCGTTTCAAGAGCCAGCACAGCGCCGCCAGGATACCCACGGTCCCAACGGCGAGGAGCAACGCAGTCCGGATGCCGAGGTAAGCCGCGTAGGCAGCCGGTGCGCGCAGTCCCCATGTAATAGCCGACCAGAACATACGGAAAGAAAGGAACTGCCCGACTACCCGGAACGCGCGGAGCTGAGCGTAGAGCGTCAGAGTCACTGCCGCGCTCACCACGGAAACGAACGGTAGTCTGAAACGGCGGGGCAGGAGATCGCCAATCAAGAGGAGCGCTAGGGCGACGAGCGCAGCTGCAGCGATGTCCATCTTGAAGAATGAAAGCTTCTCCCAGAACGCGAAGTCTCTCGTCATGCCGAGCGAGGCCGCCGTGATCCAGTATCCGGACGCTAGCAACAGCGCAGATTTCAAATAGAGGCTGGCGGCGGCAGGTACAATCCAAGGAAGGAGCCAGAATGGCCAGGAGCTAAACCGGATTGTGGACATGCGTTCGTTTCGCAACATGCCCTCGGAGGACGAAGGACAAAGCCTTCCTCCCTGGGTGCGGCGGTCCACGCCTATTGGGCCCGGTGACTAATTATGTATCTGGATGTGGCGAACCGTCCACACTTGCTGGGAGCAGGTGTCCACCTGTACCACAGGGACAGTCCCTGGAGGATTCGTTCCGCCCGGAGCAATCGAGCGCCGGCGAGACGTTTCAATCCGCTATCCGCCTTTTGTCCTTGAAAAGACCCAAGAGCGCGAACAAGCGCTTGACCCCGCTTCGCGGGAGGATGATGATCGTGCGCGCTCTACCGGAGACTCGAAATGAGACTGGCTCGCTTGCATCGCTCCCAGGGTAATAACAGGTTGCGCCTCTTGCGCTCCGCAGCTTTGTTTGCTTGTTTTGTTCCTCTGTCCGTTATGGCCGTTGTGCTGGCCCGGGGCGCGGCTGGCTCGAAAGCGAGAACGTTCGCAAAGGATGAACAGACTGCGAAAGGCAACGACCTGAAGATCTATTTTGTCGATGTGGAAGGCGGACAATCGACGCTGTTCGTGACACCTGCGGGCGAATCGATGCTCGTCGACACTGGCTGGCCAGACAACAATGGCCGCGACGCCGACCGCATCGTAGCTGTGGCCAAGAAAGCGGGCGTCAGCAAGATCGATTACGTCGTCATCACGCATTTCCACACGGACCACGTGGGAGGCGTGCCGCAACTGGTCGCGCGCATTCCGGTTGGTACCTTCATCGACCACGGGGTGAACCGAGAGAGAGGCGACGCAGCGACGGTTGAGGGCTACAAGGCGTATAAGAAGGTGCTTGCGACGGGGAAATATAAACACATCGTGGCTAAACCGGGTATGACGCTACCGATCGCGGGAATGCACGCGGAAGTGGCGAGCGCCGATGGCGCCACGATCGCGAATCCGCTTCCCGGTTCCGGCGAGAGCAATACCGCACCGTGCAGAGCCTCGCCCCAATATCCGACCGACGAAACGGAGAACAGGCGCTCGGTCGGCATGGTGATCACATTCGACAAGCTGCGCATCCTCGACCTGGGCGACCTGACGCACGACGAAGAAGTGCGCTTGATGTGCCCGGTGAACAAACTGGGCAAAATCGACATCTACATCGTCTCGCATCACGGGTGGGACCAGAGCAGCAGCCCCGCGCTGGTTTGGGGGATCGCGCCTCGCGTAGCAATCATGGATAACGGAGCGAAGAAGGGCGGAACTCCGTCCGTGTGGGACATCATCGAGAGATCGCCGGGCCTGCAGGCGCTGTGGCAATTGCACTATTCGGACGAAGGCGGCGCCAAGCACAATGTCGCGCCCGACTACATAGCGAATCTCGATGGACCTGACGCGGGTAATTACATTGAGGTAACGGCCAGTCCCAGCGGCAGCTTCTCCGTCTTTAACTCCCGCACGCAAAACAGCAAGGAATATAGGGCGCGGCGAACCCCCTCCCCGGAACCAGAAGAAACGGAGCGGCACCCCTAGGCCGGACCGAAGACGGAGAAACAGGACATTAGACCGACTCGGGGATGGGCTCGATGCGGCCAAGCAGAAAAATGTAGCCGCAGATGCCGAGAGCCAGAAATGCCGCTGCTCCGATAAACGCTCCTGCGAACGAGTGCGTGAACGCGACGATGTAGCCCGTCACAATGGGCGCGGCGATCGCGGCACACTGATTGCAGAAGTTCATCACACCCCCCAGCGTTCCGACGCTTCCCTTCGGCGCAATCAATGACGGCGCCGACCACCCCACCCCGGAAGCGGCGGAAAGCCCTCCAAGGGACAGCGTAATCCACACGACAGCGGTTTCGATCGTGTGCGCGTGCGCCGCGCCGAAGATTCCGAGTCCGAGCGCAGTTCCGCTCACGAGGATCGTCTGCCGCACGCGGCTCGCGTCCCAGCCGCGACGAATCAGCGCGTCGATCATCCATCCGCCGATTACGAATTCCGCTATCGCGCCGACCAGCCACGGGATGCTGGTGTACATCACGGAGTGCAGCAGGTTGACGTGCAGCGACATGTAGAGATAGCTCGGCAGCCATGTCAGCAGCAGATAGAACGTGTAGTTGTACGACGCATACCCGAGCAACAAGCCGCCCACTTTGCGCTGTCGTAGAAGATAGGCGAGTGAACTTCTCTGAGTCCTCCCGCTCGAACCCTCGGGATTCGCTCCGCCCCCGAGGATGTATCGCCGTTCTCGTTCCGTCAGCGAGCGATCCTCGCTGGGATTTCGGTAGAGCCACCAGAAAAGAAGAAAATAAAAGAAGCTGATGAATCCGGTGGCCGCGAAGCTCCAGCGCCAGCCAAAGTGAATCAACAGGATGCCCATCAACGGCACGCCAATCGCCGCTCCCAGCTTGGCCGAGCCGTCGTAGATCGCGGTGGCAAGACTTCGCTCGCGGTCGGGGAACCAGTAACCGGTGGCCTTCGAGCTGGCGGGAAAGCTCGGCGCTTCGCCCACGCCCAGCACCAGCCTCGAAGCGAAAAAGCTGGGGATGCCGGTCGAAATTGCACCGCCGAAACAAGCCACGCTCCAGAGAAATGAGCCGATCAGGCCGACCTTGCGCACGCCGAAGCGGTCGAGCAGCAAGCCGCAGGGCACCTGCATGAAGCAGTAGGTCCAACTATAGGCGCCGAGCAGATAGCCAAATTCGACCGTGGTCACACCGAGGGCGGCATGCAGCGCCGTTTGAGATACCGAAACGTTCACGCGATCGAAGTAGTTGACGAGGACGCCGAAACCCAGCAGCAGCGCGATCGTCCACCGGCGGCGAGGCACGGCGCCGGATTCGACGGCGATTCCTGCGTTCGATTGCTGAATGGGGAGACTCATAGCCGGCACGCGCCGACCGATTGTAAACGAGTGTCGTGCCGCACGCGGATAATTTGTGGGGCGGCCGAAGGGCCGCCCGGCAGGCGATATCGCGAACTTGCGACGGCTAGATCTGTGCCGCTACCGACTTGGCCAGGTCAATCGTTTGTTTGTCGGAAGGATTCGAGTTGATGCTGATGAAATAGCGAACCTTACCCTTCAGAACATGGATCGCGTGGTTGGAGTCGATGTACGCGGAATCCCCGATTCCTGCGGGCTTCGATTTGGGCGGGAACCACATCGACAATTTGTCGAAGTTCTGCTTGGCCTCCGCGGGCGATCGATCGACGTACACGATAAGCGTCACGCCCCCATGCCCGCCCTTCTGCTCGTAATCGCATTTCGTGCCCTCAGACATGCCCATGTACGGCGCGGGAAAACTGCCTTTTGTCGGGGCTCCAAAGGGCTGGCCGAACGTCTTCTGCAATTGCTGCGGGGTGAGCAACGAGCAGAGATCCGAAGGCAGATTCGCTCCCGCAGCGGTTGCATTCAAGGGAAGCAGAAAGAAAGCGGCGGTCAGCACCACAGGTATGCCACAAAGGATTCGCAGGGGCCGCATGTCAATCCTCCCTAAGATCGGCCTCGCCCGTACGCCGGCAGGAACCGGGAATCTCGATCGACATGAGTCGTTTTCTCCGGAATCTCGACTCTTCGTCTCCTAATTGGGCCCAACCTACACTAAACCATTTCCCTACGCAACGATCGGATGTTGACGCCCCCACCCCGGAGGACTGTCCGAAAGCCCACAGCTCCGGCTTCCTCTGCGCTTACTGCGCTAGATGGCGGAGAAGAGTCAGTCAGCCAGCGTGACTTCGGAAAGTTTGAGACTGGCGCGGCCGCGCTTGCGTTTCCACAGAAAATCTTTGCGCAGCTTCTGCTGGTGCTTCTTCACCTGGACTTCGATTTCGGAGAAGGCGACTTTGACCGCGCGGCGTATGTCCGCGCCTGTGCCGGTGGCATGAAGCGTGCCCGTGGGCAGGATGAGGTTCAGAGACAGCTCGAACTCAAACGTGCGGGGTGTTTTGTCGAGGCATCCATGGAGATGGACCAAGTCGGGGGAATAGCTCTTTAGGAAGCGGTTCAGCTTTTCGATGTGATGTTGGGACTGCTTTTCGACTTCTTTGCGCAGCTCGGAGTGAACGTTGCTGTAGCTGATTTTCATGAGCACCTTCTCGGTAGCGTCTCTTCGGTCTGAAGGGGCTTCCCGGGATATTTTGCCGGGCAAGTCGAAGATAACGCCGACCCGAGTGTGTTGCAACCGAATGCGCAAAAACGTTCTAAGCGCTTATTGTTCAAGTAGTTAGGCTGGGATTTTACATTTCCCGAATAGCCGTCCCGCGCCGCAGGAGGATCTTACGGCTCGCGAAGCGCCGTATTGGGATCGAGATTCGCGGCCCTCCGCGCGGGCAGCCAGGAGGCGAGTCCCGCGATCAGAAAGAACAGAACCACCATACTGGAGAACGTAGTGGGATCGGTTGCCCTGACGCCAACCAGCATTGTGGTCATCAGCCGGGTCAGCAGAAAAGCGGCCAGCAAGCCGGCGCCAATCCCCACGGCTGTAAGCCGCAGCCCCTGCCCCACCACAAGCTTGAAGATTCTGGCAGGCTGCGCGCCCAGCGCCATGCGAACGCCGATTTCGGCGGTGCGCTGCCGCACGACCGTGGAAAGCACGCCGTAGAGCCCGACGCCCGCGAGCAGCGCCGCGATCACGGCAAACACGCCGATCAGCAACAGGGAGAAGCGCGTCCCGGCCTGCGCATGATCGACCAGCGCCTCGGCTGGCTCCATCCCCGCCACAAGCAGATGCGAGTCAACCGACTTGATCGTCGTGCGAACGTCGTTTCCAACTTCCGCGGGATTGCCGCTCGTCCGGATGGCCCAGTCCCCGACAGCGCCCGATCCGATGAATGCGTCGGTAAAGTAGACCTGTTCCCGCCCCGGAATGCTCAACGACTCATCACGCGTGTGCGCGACCACGCCGATCACCTCGACGGGCTCAGCCTCGGGTGTGCGGATCCGGATCAGTATCTGCTTGCCGACCGCCGACTCGTGCGGAAAAGCCTTCTTGGCCAGGATCTCGTCGACAACCACTACGTTCCGGCCGGGCTGGTTGTCTGCATCGGTGAACGTCCGCCCCGCGATCAAGGGCGTGTGCATCGTCTCGAAGTAGCCCGGCAACACAAATTGAAAATCCGTCGCCTGAAATTTGCTCGCGTCGGCACCGGCATCGAGATTACCCCACCGAATCGGACTGAATTCGCCACCCAGCGGAAACGGGAACGCCGCCGTGACGCTTTGGACGCCCGGGATAGCCTGCAACCGTTGCTGAATTTGTCGCGTGAAGGCGGCACGCTCCTCCGGCTTTGCGCCGCCGCGATTTCCGAGCACTTGAAATGTCAGTAGGTTGTGCGGATCGAAGCCCGGGTCGATGTGCTGCAATTCCTGGAAGCTGCGAAACATCAGCCCCGATCCCACCAGCAGAACGAACGAGAGCGCCACTTCCACCACCACCACCAGCTTCCTCAACAGTCCTCCGCTGGTGAGACCCTCGTTGCGGCTGCTTCCGCCGAGCACGCTGACCACGTCCGGCCGCGACGCTCGCCAGGCCGACATCAAACCAAAAATGGCCGCCGCCACCAGCGCAGCAACCGCCGTGAAGGCGAGCACCGGCGCGTCGATACGGATTGTCTCCATCCGCGGCAGATTCGCCGGCGCCACGGCGAGCAGTTCCTCGATTCCAATCCACGCCAGCGCGAGTCCCCCTGCCGCGCCAAGGCCCGCGAGGAGAAATGCCTCCGTCAGCATCTGACGAGCGAGATGCCACCTGTTCGCTCCCATAGCCGCGCGAATCGCGAGTTCGCGTTCCCGCAGCGATGCGCGCACCAGCAGCAGGTTGGCCACATTGGCGCAGGCGATGAGCAACAGGAAAATCACCGCGCCCATCAGCGCCAGAATCGTCGGCTGCACCTCCGAGACAAGATTCCGCCGCATCGGCTCCAGCCGGATGGCATAGCCGGACGTCCGCTCGATCAGGAAATTTTTCCGCCCCTCCGCGGCAACGTTATCAGCCGCCTGCTGGGCCTGCGGCAGCGAGACGCCGTCTTTCAGCCGCGCAACCGCGTGGATTGAAACGCCGTTTCGGTTGGCGTTGTCATACCTCAGGCGGTTCGCGACCCACATCTCCGGATCGGACGCGGTTTCCGCTTCGGGCGGAAAATACAACCGGAAGTGCGGCGCCAGCACACCGATGATCGTGGGACTGAACGGCCCCTGCGTCTGGATCGTGCGCCCGAGCACAGCAGCATTGCCGCCGAAGCGCCGCTGGAAGTACTCGTAACTCAGAATAACCATGTTTGGGAGGCGAGGCTGCTGTGCTGCCGCCTGCGTGCCGGGCGGCGGAGGAGCAGGTTGCGGCAGTCCATCCTCCTTCGTGAAGTCGCGCCCCAGCGCGATTTTGGCCCCCATCAAGTCAAAAAAGTTTGTGGTGACCACTGCGAGGCGGATCTGCTCGGGCGTTCCATCCTCGCGGGGGAAAACGTTGCGGAGAGTAAAGACTCCCGCCATATCCTGGAACACATTCTTCGTTCCGTCGCGCAGGTCGATGAAGTCTTCGTTGGAAAACGGAAAGTCGCGAACGTGACGCACCTGAAGGTCGCTGCACGCGACGACCAGCTGATTCGGATTTTTGTATGGCAGCGGCTGCAGAAGAACGGCGTTCATGACGCTGAAGATGGCAGTGCTTGCTCCAACTCCCAGCGCAATCGTAATTGCCGCCGTGATCGTAAAGATGGGGCTCTTGCGGAGCGTCCGGCTCGCGAACTTCAGGTCTTGTACTGACATTCATTCACCTCATCCGCCCGAACCGCGGCATAAGGAACCGACGGGTTCGCTTCAGGTGGGACTCTACGACAGGACGCGGAATTAGCAATCGGGCAGGAAGGAGCAGCTCGTGAAGATTCAAAATCGGATCACGACTTGATTCGGCCCCCGCGGCAGACTGAATTTCGCGCCGCGCTCGGCGTTGAGTTTCAGGCTGGCGGGAACGTCCAAATCGGCGATAAGGATTTTCCTGCTCCAGGAACCAGTCGCCCAATAATCCGCGTGCGTGTAGAGCGCGTCGCCCTCGATCGTGTAGTTCCCGACTTCTTCCCTGTGGCCGTCACGGAATACCAGAACCACAGGCGGCAATTCGACTGGCGGCTGAGATGATCTCTCGTCACCAAGCGCCGGCGCCTGAACATGAGAGCCCGCGGCGCCATTCGCTTGCTTCAATTCGCTGCCGATGGGGACGCGCATCCACTGGCCATCGCGTTCTTCCAGAACGAGTGGCTCGATCGGCTTCACCGGCGGCTGTTGAGCCTGCTGCACCGGCTGCTGAATCACGACTTGCTGGACGGGCGGCTGTTCTGGTGTCCCTTCCGCGTACGGCTCGTAGTCATCAGAGAAGTAGTCGGGGTAAAAGAAGAGACCGTTCGAACCGCGTCGCTCGCCTCGACGGCCGCGTCCTCTGGCGGGCGTGAACGGAGGCGCCGTCATTCGGCCTTGCGCCGGACGAAGGTGAGCAGGCCCGCGCGCGCCGCTCCTTTGCGCGTGAGCAGGGACAGCGGAGACAGACAGTGCCAGAAGAGCAACCGGCAACGCGATGCTTCGTGGAGAAGCCATGGAGACCTCCCGTGTGGCTCTGCCCCGCGCCACCTCGGCCGGGCCGCGATTCGGCTCGACCAATCGTCGCTAGCTTACACCTGCTCCGCACGGGGTGCAATCGCGGCTCGCCACGAGCCGGCGACACCGCCCGCAGAGGTACTTGGCGGCCGGGCCGAGTCGATGCAAGGCATCCGCCAAGGGTCCACTAATCGCGTTGACAACCAAATTGACAATTCTGTTGTGGCGCCCCACGAACCTATGGTTAGCTTGTGGACGGTGCGATTGGCTGTCGGGCGCATCGGTCATTTTTATCTGTTGTTGCCGCAAAAGCATTTTGTAAATAAATCAGTCGCGGCCATTCTAAGCAGTCGCCGCCCTCGCGTCCATAATAAGGGCCCGTCGGACCGCAACTTCAATTTCGGCCGCGAACCGCACCTGCAAAGGACTACGTGAAAATTTTACTGTACAACCCGGATAACGGTGTCACCCGCAATTTCATGCCGCATCTTTGGATGTTCCTGCTGCAAGCCCTGACTCCCCCTGAACACGAAGTTGTGCTGATCGACGGTAACGCGCAGCCCATGGACGAACCGGGCATCGCGCGTTACGTCCGCGAACAAAATATCGACCTGGTTGGCATTGGCGCGATGACCCGGATGATCGCCAAGGCTTATCGCATGGCGGACGCAGTGCGCGCCACAGGAGTCCAGGTTGTAATGGGCGGCCCTCACGTCACCGAAATGGCCGACGAGGCCCTCGGGCGAGACGGCGGCTTGCGCCATGCCGACGCAGTCGCCCTTGGCGAAGCCGACGAGACCTGGCCCCGGATCGTGGAAGATGTCGCGCGCGGCACGCTCAAGGATGTCTACGCGCCCGTCGACGCCTTCGGCCAGGAGCGCAAACCGCCCCTGCAGCCGTACCCGGAGATTCCCTGGGACAAAATCAAACTGGACCAGTTTAACTTGATCCCAGGCATGCTGCATCCGCTGCTAAAGCGCGTGGGAGCAGGTTGGGGAACGTTTCGTCTCATTCCGGTGGAATCGGGGCGCGGGTGTCCCTACGGATGCGAATTCTGCACGGTGACGGGGTTTTTCGGCGACTCCATCCGCTTCCGCACCAATGAGAGCGTGGTGAACGAACTCCTGCTTCTGAAAGCCCGCGCGACCGAGGAACGCGGCCAGATCGCCGTCTTCTTCATTGACGACAATTTCGCAATCAACGTGCGGCGAACAAAATCATTGCTGCGAGACATCATCGCCGCCAACGCCCAGGTGCATTGGGTGGCGCAGATCAGCGCCAATCTGTTGCGCGACGAGGAGCTGGTTCAACTGATCGCGGCCTCCGGAGGCAAGTGGATCTTCATTGGAATGGAATCGATCGACCCGGCCAACCTGGCGGACGTCAAGAAAGGCTTCAACAAGCCCGGCGAGTATGCCGCAGTTCTCGAACGCCTCGCCCGGCACAACGTTTATGCCATCACATCCTTTATCTTCGGCATGGACAACGACACGCCCGGCGTGGCCGAACGCACCCTGGACGCCATTCGCACTTGGCCGCCCGGGTTGCCGATTTTTGGCTTGATGACGCCGCTGCCTGCCACGCCCCTCTATAAACGCCTCGAGGCTGCTGGGCGCTTAACGCGTCCCAAGCACTGGCAGGAATTCATACCCTTTGCGATGGCCCATAAGCCCCTGAAGATGAGCATCGACGAAGCCCATGACGAAGTGCGTCTTGCGTGGGCGAATGCCTACAGCTCGGCGGCGATCGGGAAGGCCGTGGATTCGCTCAGCCACAAAGCCCTGGGTTATCGCATCAATATCCTTCTCGCGCGTCTCTGTTTTCGAGGAATCTACTTCCCGCAAATGGGATTGCGCGCATGGATGAAAACGTTTTTCGAGAATCGCCACACGATATTCAAACTGATCAAGCAGGGGCTAACAGGGGGGCTGCACGCCGCCGCTCCCTCCGTTGCGGCCTCGGCAGTCGCGGAACCGGCGCACCAGACGCCCGGCGAGTAACCGATCGCCGCGCGGTGTCGCGACGACACTTTCGAACCCGCAATCGTCATCCACGTGGATGCAGTCAGCGGCGTTCGCCGAAGCGCGATTGACACCATTGCGCCACGCGTCATAGGCTGGCCTCGGGGCCCTGTCCCCGAGCCATGCGATCGAAAAGCGAACACGATTCTGCCGCTACGAAAAGCGATGGCACGCCGGCCAGAACCGTTCTGGTCGGCGTGGCGGGCTGGTCCTACGAGGACTGGAACGGCATCGTCTATCCCTCGCGCCGCCCGCACGGGTTCCACGAAGCCGCCTTCCTCTCGCAATACTTCGACACCATCGAAATCAATACGTCGTTCTACAGTCCCCTTCGGCCGGAGTTCGCTTCACATTGGATCGAGCTGGTCGCCGCAAATCCGCGGTTTCAATTCACGGCGAAGCTCTGGCAGAAATTCACGCACGAAACGGGCGCGAATGCCGAGGATGAAAAGGCCGTCCGAGCCGGCTTCGACGTCCTTCGCAACTCGGGACGGCTGGGCGCCGTCCTGCTCCAGTTCCCTTTCTCGTTCCATCAGACTCCCGAGAGTCTCGCGCGCCTGAAGCAGATCCTCGAAACATTCGCGGATTATCCGCTGGTCGTCGAGGTGCGTCACGCATCATGGTCGCAGCCCGAGTTTTACGAAATGCTGCGCGAGCGCGGCGTGGGAATCTGCAACATCGACCAGCCCGTGATCGGGAAATCGATCAAGCCGGAGAAGCGCGTCACATCGACTATCGGCTACTTCCGCCTGCACGGCCGCCGCTACGACACCTGGTTCAGCGACGATCCCGAGGTGCCGAGGCACGAACGCTACAACTACCTCTATGGCGAACAAGAGCTGCTTCCCTGGGCCGACCGCGTGCGCAACGTCGCTCTCCACGCGAAGACAACCTTCGTCGTCGCCAACAATCACTTCCAGGGCAAAGCCGCGGTGAATGCGCTGCAGTTCGTTCACCTGCTGACGGGCGAAACGGTGAAAGTGCCGGACACTCTGCGCAGCCATTATCCCCAGCTCGACACGATCGCAGATGCACCGGCGAACGAACCCACCCTGTTCCCTCTTCCTCCGCGATAAGTTCGTCCGTGATCATTCGGCGCGCACGGTCAATTGGTTACTCGATTGGCTGCGCAGCCGTTTTCTCGCTAATGCGCGCCGTCATCCCAAACCCGGTCCTGCCGTTTCGTAGCATCGGCACCGTTGTCATCCCGAGCCCAGTCCCGACCGCTGTTGCAGGAATGGGGATGAGGGATCCGCCGAAGAAGAAACCGGCGGGTGCCATAGTAAAGCGTTCATTAGCGTGGCGCGGGAGGCGGCAAAAAAATAAGCTTTTGTTTTTGGCCGAACGCACACACTACAAGCAGCTCCGCGGAATAACGCCTCAATACGGAAAAATCGGTTCTCTGCGGAATTTCGCCGGGGCCGCTTACTTCTTGAACAGATCCTCGAAGGCTTTGCGCGCGTCGTTGGGGCGCGAGGGGCTTGCGGCCGCCGGCGCGTTCGAAGCGTAGGTCACGGGCGAAGTATCCTTCTCGACGTTCATGCGCAACTCGAAAAACGTGCACTCGTTCTTCGCGTCCTTCTTGGTGATGCGCTCGGGAATGGGCTGCGTGCACTCGAACTGCCTTCCCGTATCGAAGTGGACGCACTGCTTGCAGCAATGCATCTCAGCCTGGCAGCGAGGACACTTTCCGTTCGGGTCGAAACCCGGCGCCAGCACGGCGCCGCAATTCGAGCAGCGGGCGCGCATGACGGTTCCCACCATGCGCGGCGTCCGCGGGCCGAGCAAATCCTGCTTCGGTCGCGGCGCCTCCTGCGGCCGGTCGTGCCGCTCGCGATTCTTATCGCGGCCGTCGCGATCGCGGTCCTCATACCCTCTATGTCTGTACTTCCGTTCCATGAACAACCTCCGCGGGAGCGAGCATCGCTTCCCCCGCATCAACTACACCCGTCCGCGGCACACTTTCACCGTGCGGAGACGGGAAACGTGAACTGAAACAACGTCGGCAACGTGTCTGGTAATTGCGTCAGATACGGGCTTTCTCTTTTCTCGGCCCGGGGCTTGTCTCGCCGTGGTGGGCAGCACCCGCCGAATTCCTGCGCCCAGCCCAAATTTTGCACAATCCTTCTGGCGGCAGATCGGGGCGCAGAAAATTCCGGGGTTGACCAAAATCGGAGAGCAGCGATTCGGCGGCGAGATACCCGCTCCGAACCGCTCCTTCCATTGTGGCAGGCCAGCCCGTCCGTGTCCAGTCCCCCGCAAGAAATAGTTTGTCAATTCCGCTGTCCGCTGCGCCGGGACGCCAACGATCCACTCCAGGCTCCGGAGAAAACGTCGCGCTGACTTCCTTCACCACCGTGCCCTTCACGAGCCTCGCCTGGCGCGTTGGCGGCAGTACGTCAGCGAGTTCGCGCATACAAAGAGCGATGACCTCCTGGCGGGATTTCGGGACCAGGTCATACGAAGCGCTGATCACGAGCTGAAGGTACTGGCTTCCCGCTGATGCCTCCGCCGATTCGGCCGCCCCCTCGCCCTTTCGTTCAGAAGTCGTACCCTCTGCTGGGGGCGGACCGTCGCCGTTGGGTGCCGATTCGCCGCACAGAAGGGACTTATTGAAAATCCATTGTGTCGTGTGGTCCAGAAGCGTCAAAAAAGGCTGCGTCATGACTGTGCGATCGAACCAGAGGTGCACGCCTGTGATCGGCGAGACCTTGATTTGACGCAAATCCTCAAGCAAAGCGGCGCGTCGATTTGAATCGCGGGGGAGAAGGGTGGCCACGGCATCGTGCGGGACGGCCAGGACGCACGCATCAGCGGCGATTTCCGAGCCGTCCTCCAGTTCCGCGCCCACGAAGCGGTCCCCTTCCGTGCGAATCTGGCGGACGCCACAGCGCAGGCGAACCTCTCCCCCTCGGCTTTCAATGGCAGCCCGGCAACCGTCGTAGAGCTTTGCCAGCGGCACGGCCGGAATTCCCACGCGATACCCTGCCCTGGTGCTGAGAAAGCCTTTCCAGAAAACGTCGATTCCGTAACGGGCGTCCGTGCGCGAAAGTTCCTCATCGAGCGCGCTCACCAGTACCACGCGCCAGAAGCGCGCGATTGCGCCGGGCGTTTGACGCCGGCGCTCGAGCCATTCCTGCATCGAGAGGCCTTCGATGTCGTCCGGCGCGCCTCCCGCGCGCGCAATCGACAGAAGCGCGTTTGCTATGCCGCGTTTGTCGGCGAGTGTCAGGCTGCCGAACAGCAGAAACGACGGCGCCATGTGCAGCGGCGGCGGCAAAGGCGATGCCTCGATCGTCGAGACCTTGCCCTTCGCGTCGGCAAAATACAACCGGTTGTAGAACCGAATCTTGTCTGCGGCGCCCACGCGGCGATAAAAATCCGCCAGGTTCGTGCAACAGCCCAGCGTGACGTGCTGGCAGTTGTCGATTTCGCTTCCGTCGGGCAGCGTATAGGAAGTAGCGCGCCCTCCCAGGTGCGGGCGCTTCTCCAGTAGGCGAACGCGCCAGCCCGCTTCAGCCAGCGCGACGGCGGAGGACAGGCCCGCCAGTCCGCCGCCGACCACCAGAACCGATGGCAAGGGCATCCTTTTTCCACCACCCACTCGTTCCTGCCATCAGCAGGTAACGGATCTTCTCGGCGCGCGAAAGCGAAACCCGCGAGGAGAAAACGTCGAAATCGCGCTCTTCGATGCGCGCCAGCAGCGTGCTGTATGTGCGCACCAGCGCCCACAGCGTAGCGCGGCTGTCCGCATCGATTTTCTGGATCAGCGGAGCGCCTTCTTCGTAGCAACTCCACGCGCGATCGGCCTCGAACGCGAGGAGTTCGCGCAGTTGCGGCGTCTGCGGCCCGCGCAGATCGTGTTCGCGGCAGCCAAAGCGCCCGATGTCTTCTTCGGGAATGTAGATGCGGCCCATCGCGAGGTCGCTGCGGACGTCGCGAATGATATTCGTCAACTGGAACCCCAGCCCCAGACGTTCGGCGAGGTCGGGCACCTTCGAATCCGTGAAGCCGAACACGTGCACGCACGTCAGGCCGACCGTTCCCGCCACGCGATAGCAGTATTCCGACAGGCGATCGAAGGTCGGATACGACGCGATCGTCAAATCCATTTCCGCGCCAAGAATCAAATCGTGAAAGTAGCGCGTGGGAACTGCAAAACGCGAAATGGTATCGGCAAGCGCGGGAAGAATCGCGTGGCCCCCGGTCCGGCCGGCCACGACTTCATCGAGCATGCCGCGCCAACGCGCCAGTCCGCGGCGCTTCGAGTCGAGGTCGCCCGGTTCGTCCGAAATATTGTCAACCAGTCGATTGAACGCATACAGCGCGCAAAGCGCGTTCCGCTTGGGACGCGGCAGGCCGAAAAACGCGAGATAAAAGCTGCTGTGCGCCGCTCGCGCCACGCGATTGCACTCCGCGTACGATTCGCGAAGCGTTTCATCGCTCGCGGAAAAAGAACCGCCTGCCGAAAACCGCTCGCTGCCGGAAGGGCCGGGATTTGCCGCCGCCGCAAAAGCGTTTCCGCTTTTCTCCGAAGCTTTAGCCCCTGAAACTTGGCCTGCGAATTTTCTCGCTGCCCGACGATCTTTTCCACTCGATCCAGCCGCGAAGATCCGCCCGCCCAGGGCGCGCCCGAGCAAGCGAACCTTCGCCGCCTTGGTCAGCGCGGGCCGGTGATTCAACGTGTCGTAGCCCTGCGCCTCAATTGCATCGAGAATCCATATTCCGCCGCGGCTGAACAGCTCGATGTCGCTGCGCAGGGCCGTATCCAGGCGCTGCGCGAGTGGAAGGCCCGCCGCGAAAAGCTCCCGCGTACGCGCAATCAGGTCTTCCATCAGCGCAACGTAGCGCGCATCAAAGCGCCGCTCGATAATGTCCGTCTCGCGGAGCCCATGCGTCGCGAGCGCCTCGAGCGGGATATAGATGCGGCCCTTCTCCAGGTCGCGCGAGACGTCCTGCCAGAAATTCGCCAGCTGTAGCGCCGTGCAGGTAAAGTCCGAAAGGCGCTGCCGTTCGTCATCGCGATAGCCGCACACGTAGAGCACCAGCCGTCCCACGGGATTCGCGGAATAAACGCAATAGTCGAGCACCTCGTCCCACGTGGTGTAGCGCTGCACGCGCTGGTCCTGCCGGAAGGCACGCAACAAATTGCTGAACGGCTGCGCCGGAATGTCTTTCTCGCGAATCGTCTCGCGCAGCGCGATCAGAACGGGATGCGATGGGGACTTGCCCTGGAAATAGCACAGGCGAAGCTCGTCTTCCCACGCGTCGAGCAAAGCCAGAGCGCGGGCGTGATCCTGAACCTCATCGCCCAGATCGTCGGCCCACCGGCAATAGGCGTACACATTATAAAAGTGCTGGTGCAACCGTCGCGGCAACAGCCACGAGACAACGCCGAAATTCTCGTAGTGATGCCTCGCCAGCCAGCGAGTGTAGCGCTGCGCCTCGGCTGGCGAGCAGCCCTCAGCCGGAAGATCGCGGGCGATTTCGAGTTCAGGTGTAGGCAACATCAAGAATTGGGACGTTGGCAGCCGCAGGACGCTAAACCGAACTCCGGAAAGGCGCTCCCAGGGCGTCCAGCGGACGGCCAAAACCGGAAAACCTCGTTACAGAGCGCCCCTGGGCGGTGATTCCCGACTCTCCCCCAGGCTGGCGGGCGCGAACGCCCCTTTTAGGGCGTTCAAGATCAACATGCTTGATCTATTTGACCGCCCTATTTCTTCGCCGCAGTTTCGCCTTTGGAAGCGCGGACTCGACCGTAGCATCAAGGAATGACGGCCGTCTTCAGCTCACCGTTGCGCTGCTTCATGTGCTCGAAAACGTGCGGCAGATCGGTCAGCGGGGCCTCACCCGTGACAAAGTCCGCCGCGCGAATCTCGCGCCGCGCGATCGTCTCCAGCGCCTCGCGAATGAAGCGCGGCGTGTGATGAAACGTCGACTTGATGGTGATCTCCGAATAATGCAAAGCCCTCGGGTCGACGCTCACCTGCGTTCCGCTGGGGCAGCCGCCGAAGAGGTTCACCGTCCCGCCATTGCGCACCATCTGCAGCGCCCATTCCCACGTTTTCGGCGAGCCAACTGCCTCGACGACGGCATCTCCACCGAGACCGCCGTCGGTCAATTGACGCACCGCACGAACCGGGTCCTCGACTTGCGAGACGTCGATGACCGCGACAGCGCCGAGACGCTCTGCCGCCTGGATCTGGCTCTTGCGTTTGCCAAGCGCGATCACGCGAACGTCGCGCCCCGAAAGGACCCGCACGAATTTCAAGCCGATCGCGCCACAGCCGATGATCACCGCGGTGCTGCCCGGCTGAATTCCCGTCTCGTGAATGCCGCGCAGCACGCACGCGAGCGGCTCGACCATCGCCGCGTCCACGAACGAAACGTCCTCCGGGATTTCCAGCATGTTCTGGCGAACGATCCGGCCCGGGACGCGAATGTATTGGGCGTAGGCGCCGTTATTGAACAGCAGATCCTCGCAGAGATTCGGCTGGCCTTTGCGGCAATACATGCAGGCGCCGCAAGGCGCGGAATTCGAGGGCACGACGCGCATGCCCGGGCGCACCGCTCCATTCACAGCGCCGCCCTTCCGTTCGACAACACCGGCGAGTTCGTGACCGAACAAAGCGGGCGGCTCGATCATGCGGGCGTGCGAACCCTGTTTCCAGACCTTCAGGTCCGTACCGCACGTGAGCGCCACCTTCACTCTGACGAGAACTTCGTCTTCGCCGACGGACGGGATGTCCACCTGCTCGATTTTCATGTCCTCACGGCCATACAGCACGGCCGCGGTCATCGATCCGGTCGATGATCCGTTGGATTCTCGAATCATTCGTGAATGATCACCACTTTCAATGTATTATCCGCGGGGCGCGCGGCCAATTCGATTGCCTCCGCGATACGCTCGAGCGGAAACCGGTGCGAGATCAATTCCCGTACCGACAGATGATGTTTGAAAACAAGTGTGGCCGATTCTTCTTGCTCATCGATCGAAGCACTGTAACTTCCAAGAATCTCTTTCTCCTCGATTCCCACGGCTGCCGCGGGGAAATCGAGCTGCATGACGGGATCGTTATGCGCAAACAGTAACACGCGCCCGCCCGGCCGCGTGAGGGCGAGGGCTTCCGGCACTAATGACGGGTTGGGCACAGCGACCAGGACAGCGTCGGCTCCCCTTCCCTCGGTCAGCGCGCGCATTTCGTCCCGCAGATTGACTTTGGCCGGGTCGAATGATTTAGATGCGCCAAAGCGCTCGCTGGCCGCCCGCCGGCCCGGCACAGGATCGCTGGTAAAGACTTCCGCACCCTCGATTTTTGCGAGCAGCATCAGCAGCATGCCGATGGGGCCCTGGCCGATGACCAGAACCCTTTCTCCCGTCGCGACGCGCGCCTTGCGCACAGCCTTTAGACATGTGTTCACCGGCTCGACGAAGGTTGCGTCTTCAAACGTCGCGCCCGCGGGCAGCGGCAGCATCCCGCGCTCGACCACCCAGGGCATGGCGCGCACATACTGGCCGAAGCCCCCACCATTCGGGTCGAATCCGGCGGTCAGGCCAACCTTCTTGTATCCCGCGCATTGGGAAAATAGCCGGCGCTCGCAATAGAAACAGGAGCCGCAGGGAATGTGATGGAAGCTGACCACGCGGTCGCCCGGCCTGAACTTCGTGACGCCGCGCCCGACCTCGACAACCGTCCCCGCGAGTTCGTGGCCCAGAATCTGCGGCGGCTTGACGAAGCCATGATGAATTTTCTTGATGTCCGTCCCGCAAATGCCGCAGGCAGCAACCCGGAACAAAACTTCGCCTTCGCCGATTTGCGGGATCGGAACCGACTCAACCACAACGCTGCCCTTGCCGCGGTAGACGCCAGCCCGCATCTGGCCCGCGCGATTGCGCCCATTTCCGTGCGCGCCGATTTGAGCCACAGTCTGGCTCATCGGCTGGCACTCCTCGCCTCAAGAGCGGCGGTGCGTTCCGCGACGCGTGCGACGTAGCGATCCAGGAATTGCGCGAGCGACTCAGCGGCAGTCCTGCTCTGTTTTCCAAGCTTCATCAGGCCGGGCATCGCTCCGGGATGCCGTGCGACCTGCCCCAGTACGCGGGGCACACTCACGTGGCCGTTCTGTGTGAACACCTGATTCATGTCGAGAGGCAGATTCTCATCGGCCAGATCGCTGACGGCGCGAATCGCTATCCCGGGAATTCCGGAGGCAGCCGCTTCCGCCAGAACGCCGAAGCTTTCCATTTCAACCGCGTCGGCCAGCTGGCCGAGATGCGCTTTCTCCTCCGGCGTTCCGATCGCGCGTTCGGAGGTGTAGAAGCGGTTCACGATCGTCGCGCCGCATTCCTCGGCGAAGGAAACAAGCGCGCCGCTGCATTCGAGCAGGTTGCTGTCCCGGTCTCCGCCCGGGTTTTCCGATCGCACCGCTCTTGCTGCCAGCACCTGGCCAATGCCATATCCGCTCTTCACCGCACCGGCAAGTCCGGAGGAAATGCAAAGCTGCATGGAACCCGCGTCCGTGCGCAGGAGATCGGCGGCGCGCACAGCGGCCAGCCTGGGACCAACGCCCGTCAAAGCGACGATCACTTCCGCGCCGGCGATGTCGGCGTGGTGAACGGCCGTGGCGCCCACGTGGCCTGAACGAAAATTCCGAATTGCGCGCCACGGCGCAAACTCGTTGTCCAGCGCGAAGGTGACCAGGATTTTCATGCGAATGTCTAGGCCGCGGCCGCGTGAGCGACCGTTTTGTCCGCGGTGCGGCTGCGGACGCGGTCATTCTGCTCATACCAGCGCACCGCGCGTTCGAGCGCAACCTCAACGGAGGTCGGCGCGTAGCCAAGCTCGCGTTCGGCTTTGTCGCTCTCGACGAACATTCGGTGCCGCGACATTTTCACTCCCTCGACGGGAATCTGCGGCTCGCGGCCCGTAAGGCGGGAGAACCATTGATCCGCGTAACCCGCAGCCAGGGCGACGGCATGCGGCATTCTGACGCGTGGCGCGGGGCGTCCCGCGATCTTCGACAGCGCGTCGAGAATCTGCTTCAGCGTCATGTTGCGACCACCGAGAATGTAGCGCTCTCCGATGCGGCCCTTTTCCGCCGCAAGGAGATGACCCACGGCAACATCTTCGACCGCTGCGACGTTCAGCCCCGTGTCAACGTAAGCCGGCATTTTGCCGTTCAGAAAATCGAGAATGATGCGGCCTGTGGGCGTTGGTTTCCAATCGCCGGGACCGACCGGCGCGGTGGGATTGACAATCACCACCGGAACGCCAGCCGAAGCCGCTTCAAACGCCTCCTGCTCGGCGAGAAATTTCGAGCGCTTGTAGTGGCCGATCATCTGGCCGAGTGACGCGCTGGTCTCTTCGTTCGGCAGCGCACCGCCGTGATTCGGGACCGCAATCGTGGCGACCGTGCTTGTGTAAACGATTCGCTCGACGCCCGCATCACGCGCAGCGGAAAGAAGCGAGCGCGTGCCCTCCACGTTGCTGCGATAGATTTCCTCCGGATCGCGCGCCCAGAGGCGGTAGTCGGCCGCGACGTGAAAGATGCGGCGAACACCCCGCATCGCCCGCGCGAGCGAAGACGCATCGCGCAAATCGCCTTCGACACGCTCGATCGGCAAACCTTCAAGCGCCCGAAGATTGCTGCTTGGCCGTGCAAGGACGCGGACCGAATGCCCCCCAGCGACGAGTTGCCGGGCGACGTGGCTTCCCACGAATCCCGAAGCACCCGTAACCAGGGTTGTGGTCATAAAATGCGGAAGACCTCTTCCTGCTGCTGCGGCGGCGCGGACGGGCGAGCGCTATGGCCGTTGCCATTCCCCGAGGCGTGGCCGTTACCCTTGTGGCCGTTGCCGCTCTCCGGCTTGTCTTTCAGAATGCCGCCCATTTTCCCGGCGAAAGTCCAGTGGAGCATCTTCCAGGTGTCGCCCAGTTTCTTGTTTCCGCCCAGGACCGCCGACGCCTCATACCCGGCGTGGACCATGCAGTCTTCGCAGCGAGGATCGCGGCCGCGGCCGTATTTATCCCATGGAACCTTCTCGATAAACTCGCTAAACGTGGAATAGTGGCCATCCGTCATCAAATAGCAGGGACCTTTCCATCCGCGCGGATTGTAGGTCGGGTTGCCCCATGCCGTGCACATCAATTCGCGATCGCCGCGGAGATACTCCATGTAGATGGGCGAGGTGACGATGTTGTAGCGCTCGAGCAGCCGGCTCGCCTGCCGAAACTTCTCGCGAATTTCGTCACGCGACATGAAGATTTCCTTCGTCATGACGGCCGCGTACGAATAGGCCGGCGAAAGCATGTGGCCGTCGACGCCCAGCGTCTGAAGATAGGCGAAGAGTTCGGCGATTTCCTCGATCTCGGTTTCCTTGTAGATCGTCGTGTTCGAGGTGACCAGGAACCCGGCCGCCTTCGCCGCCTTGATGCCGTCGATGGCTTCGCGGAAAACGCCGTCGCGCTCGACGCAGATGTCGTGCGTGCGCTCGAGGCCGTCCAGGTGGACGTTGAAGAAGAGGCGCGAAGTCGGCTTGAACTCCGCCAGCTTTTTGCGGATGAACATGCCGTTCGTGCAGAGATAGATGTGTTTCCTGCGGGCAAGGATTTCGGAGGTCAAGCGGCCGATTTCCGGATAAATCATGGGCTCTCCGCCGCAAATCGAGACGATAGGCGCGCCGCACTGCTCGAGCGCTTCGAGGCACTGCTCGACGCTGAGCATCTCGTCGATCGTGGACTTGTATTCCCGGATGCGCCCGCAGCCGGTGCACGTCAGGTTGCAGGCATGCAGCGGTTCGAGCATCATGACGAGCGGAAAGCGCTTGTCGCCGCTCATCTTCTTCCGGGCCAGATAGCCGGTCATGCTGGCCGTCAAACTAAGAGGAACCCTCATCCTTTACCCCCGCATTCCTTTTTGGATGCTGCTCGCTTCGGCGCGGACCCGAGTTCCGATGAATGTGTTCCGGCCCTTGCGCAGATTGTCGTATTTCGCCAACGCGTACAGCGGAAACGAATTTCGATAGTAGTGATATTTCAAATAAAAGACACATGGAAAGCCGGTACCCGTGAACTCCGCTTCATCCCAGGAACCATCGAGATTCTGGCGATCCACAAGCCAGGCGACAGCGCGTTCCACGGTGGGATCGCTCGGACCCACGACAGCCAGCAATCCGATCAAAGCCCATGCCGTTTGCGAAGCCGTGCTCTTCCCGCGGCCCTTCAGCGACGCGTCGGCGTAGGAGGCGATGGTCTCGCCGAATCCGCCGTCCGGATTCTGCACGGAGCGCAGCCAGTTCGCGGCGTGCTGGCAGTCCGTCTGCCGCGACAATCCTAACGTTTCGAGAGCACGCAGGACACCGCTCGTGCCGTAAATGTAATTCACGCCCCAGCGACCGAACCAGGAACCGTCAGGCGTCTGATCGTGGCGTAGAAACGCGCGGCCCCGTTCGACAGCCGGATGGTCCGCGGGCCAGCCCATTTGCCCCAGGCACTCCAGGACGCGCGCCGTAACGTCCGCGGTCGACGGGTCGAGCATGGCATTGTGGTCGGCGAACGGAATGTTATTCAGAAACTGCCGGTTGTTTTCGTGGTCGAATGCGCCCCAGCCGCCATCGCTGTTTTGCATGCTGAGCAGCCACGCCATACCGCGGGCCATGGAACTGCGCAGGCTTCCTTCGTCGGGATAGGCGACACGTCCCAGAGCCATCAGAACGAACGCCGTATCGTCCACATCGGGGAAGAAATCGTTTCGGAACTCGAAGGCCCAGCCGCCGGGCTCCGCCTTCTGATCCTTGACCTGCCAGTCTCCCGGGCCAAGAATCTGGTTTTCAAGCAGCCAGCCGGTCGCCTTGACGAGCGACGGGTGCGCCGGATCGATTCCCGCTTCTTCGAGCGAAACCATAGCAATGGCCGTGTCCCACACGGGCGAAATGCAGGGTTGAACGCGGATCGTCCCGTGCTCTTCGATCTCGTAGCGCTCCAGAAAGCTGATCTCGCGGGCGGTCAGGGGATCTGCCGCATCGCCGTTCAGGGCGAGCAGGGCGTAAATCGAGTTCATCATGGCGGGATAAATCGTGGCCAGACCTTCGCTTCTCTCCAAATGGTCGAGCATCCAGCGCCGCGCGCGGGCCAGCGCAATCTTCCGCGTGGGCTTCCAGGGCAGACGTTCGTACAACTTCAGCAAATGATCCGCGGCCAGAAAGAAATTCCGCCAGGAAAAGCCGCGCCGGTCCCAGCTCAGAGAAGGAGGCTTGGCGCCGGGAACCTTGAACAGTTCGTCGAACGTGATCCCGGCGGGGGGGCGCCAGTCAGGCTTGAGGGCGAATAGAATCGTCATGGGGATGACGATGCCACGCGTCCAGGAGGACATTTCGTAGAGGCTCACCGGCATCCATTCTGGAACGAGCATCAGCTCGGGCGGAATCGCCGGAACGTAGCTCCAGTCGATCGCGCCGAACATGGCCAGATAAAAGCGCACGTACGAATTCGTCGATTCCAGGCCGCCCAATTCGTGGATTTTGCGTTTCGCGGCATCCATGTGGGGAGCGGATGCGGGATCGCCGGCCAATCGCAGCCCGACGTAAGCTTTCACCGTCGCATTCAACTCCGCCGGACCGCCGTAGTAGATATTCCAGCCGCCGTCCGGCAGCTGGCGCTCGCGGACATATTTCGCGAGCTTCGGCACCTTGTCCGAGTGGGGCCGGCCTAGAATGTACAGGTAGGGAATGTAATCGGATTCCAGTGTGGTGTCGGCTTCGAGTTCGGCCCACCAGTAGCCATCGCTTTCCTGCGCGTTCAGCAAATGCCGCGCAGCCCGCTCGATGGCTCGCTCGACGCGGGACTCGTACCCCTGATCACCCTGTCGGCGCGGAGCGGTCGCGCTGGCGTGTAGTGACCCGCCAGTCGTGGATTCCACGCGAAGTTTTGAATCGAGTGTCATCGCCCTCTCTGCAATGTCAGACGGACGGCGCTCAGGAGCCGTTCCCTGCTTCAAAATCGCCACATACAAGTATCCCCGCGTCGCAGGGCCGGGGACTAAAGCATCTGCAGCTGGTTTCGCTTTTGTTTTGTCTCAGCTTAGATCCGCACATCGGGCACCGCCCCTGGACGAAACGCTCAGTGCCTCGCGAACGCGGAACCAGACAGGTCTGGCCTTCCCGGGCAAGGCTGGCGCGTCAGCAATGCCCCGAAGTTCCAAATACTTTACGATAGCGTCTTTATTATGTATGGTAACCGGCTCGCGGTCAACAGGTAAAACCGTCCAAGCGCACGAGTTACCACACACTTACGCGCCGTTGTCACAAACTTAGATGGTGCGGGTACCCGATTTGCTGCCTGCAAATTCGTGCAAACGGGCGGCACGGAATGGCACAAAGGCTGCACCACTCCGGACGTCCCCCCTGGGCGCAGCCCGTCCGGTTGCGGCACAATTGATGAATCAATCCCCAGCTTTGGCTCGCTCGCGTTCTTCGAGCTTTCGCAGGCGCTCGGCAAGTTCAGGCAGGCGGGAAACCCAGGCGTATTGCTCCTTGAATTTCTCAAGCGGCCGCGCGGGTGTGCCCCACATGGTGTGTCCGGCACGGATCACCTTGCCCGTCAGAACTCCGGCGCCCGAAGCCACAATTGCGCCGTCCTGCAGCGTGCAATGGTCGCCCATACCAACTTGTCCGCCAACGATCACATCCTGGCCGATGACGCAACTCCCGGAGATTCCGGCCTGAGCGAGAATCAGCGTCCGCGCGCCGATTTTGACGTTATGGGCGATGTGGACGAGATTGTCGATCTTGACGCCGTCGCCGATCACCGTGGAATCTAGAGCGCCGCGATCGATCGTAGTGCCCGCGCCGATTTCAACGTCGTCGCCGATTTCCACCGTGCCGATCTGCGGAAATTTCCAATGACGGCCGTCGCCAAACACGTAACCAAAGCCGTCGCTGCCAATGGTGGCGCCCGAGTGCACCTCGACGCGATTTCCGAGCCGCGCACTGGCGTATAACGTGACGCGTGGATGCAGGCGGCAGCCCTCCCCGACGCGCGCTCCTCGTCCCAGAAAGCAAAGCGGCTCGATCACCGTGTTCGCGCCAATCTCGACGTCATCCTCGAGGACCACCGACGGCCCGATGGAGACGTTCGCTCCGAGGCGGGCGCTCGCTGGAACGATCGCGGACGGGTGAATCACGGCGAGCGGCGCGTTCTTCGGCAGCAGCCAGGCCGCGGCTTTGGCGAAGGCGAGTTTCGGCGCAGCCGTCTCGATCAGAGTTTTGCCGGGAATCGACGTGCCCGGCTTCGCAATCACGCAGCGCGCCGCCGATTGCGCCGCGCGGGCCAAGTGCTTGGGCGACTCAACGTAGATCAGGTCGGCGGCACTGGCCCGCTCCGGGCTGGCCACGCCTGCGACCGTGACGTTCGCATCGCCCGACAACGTTGCCCCGAGATAGCTCGCCAACTCACCTGCCGTATGACTCATCGCTCCTCGCAATCGCGCTGTCCCGGAGCTGCTTGATGCTCCGCACACAGCGGCTGAAGAATTCCGCTCGGCATGGCCCAAAACTCGGCCTTAAAACGGATAGATGGGTTTCTCACCTGGCGGTCGCGTCTTCCACCTCTTATGAATCCACAACCACTGATCGGGATGCGCGCGCACATAGCTCTCGATCACGCGGGCGAATCGCGCCGTGTTCTCGCGCACATCCTCTTCCTCATTTCCGCTGCGAGCCAGTTCAACCGCGCGGCCGAACTGCAGTCGATATTTGTGCAAGCGTTCATCCCAGCAAAGGAATCCGGGAACGACCGCGGCGTTCGTGCGCAGGGCGACGCGCGCGAGACCGGAGGTGGTGGAAGCGGGAACGCCGAAAAAATCGACGAAGACTCCTTCGTCAAGCGCGGTGTTATGGTCGCTGAGGATTCCTACCGTTCCTCCTTCGCCCAGAAACCTCAGCATGGCTCGCGCGGCGCGATTCTTGTCGATCGGCCGGTTTCCCGAGCGGCAGCGGTAGCTGTTGATCAAATCGTCGACGCGCCGATTGGCGATGGGGCGAACCAGGAAATGGAGCGGGTGCCCGTAGAGCGCGTGCGCGAACGGCGCCAGTTCCCAGGCGCTCATGTGACCGGTGAGAAACAGCACTCCTTCGCCGCGGGCCTGAGCTTCGGCGAAGTTTTCCGCGCCGTCTATGACGACGATCTTTTCGATCGCCTTGCGCGTGTATTTCGGGAACTGCGAGAATTCGCCGACCATCCAGCCGATCTGCCGGACCATTCCCCGAATCGCATGGTCTCGCTGCGACTCGCTCCATTCCGGAAACGCAATTTCGAGATTGCATTGCGCGACGCGGTGAAGTCGCGGCTGGAGCGCGTAGACGATCGCGGCGAAGCGAGCGCCAAAGAATCGCGCCATGCTCCGCGGCACAAATCCCAACAGTCTGAGTCCAGCCCAGGCGGCGAAGTATTCCAGGCGCTCCCGCATCGCGTGCCATTATGCGCGAGCCGCGCGTCGTTGCGCCAGGGAGCCATGGTTTCCAGCCGCCAACGCGCGGCTGAAAGTCGCAACGCGAGAGTGTTAGACTCCTTCTCTTGGACACAGCTCTCGAACAACGCAAGAGAACCGCTGCGGCCGCCTGCGCAGTTGTCCTCACCATGTGGATCTGTTTGTTCAGCCACCTCGGGGCGCTTGGACTGCTCGGGCCGGACGAACCGCGGTACGCATGGATCGCTCGAGAGATGGCCCAGACGGGAGATTGGGTCACGCCCCGGCTTTACGGAAGCCCGTGGTTTGAGAAGCCGGCCCTCTACTATTGGACCGCCGGGCTCGGGTTTCGCGCGCATCTCTCCGACGAATGGGCCGTCCGCTTGCCTTCCGCGCTCGCGGCGCTTGTTGCGGCCCTGTGCATCGGGTGGCTGGCGTGGCGATTCGAAGATTCGGGCGAGGACGAGGGCGGCGTGCGACGATTCTGTCCATGGAGTCCGGCTCTGCTTGCCCCTCTGATTTTTTCCACCAGCGTCGCCGCCATCGCTTTCGCGCGCGCCGCAACTCCGGACATGCTGTTCGCGGCTTCACTGACGCTCGCCATGGCGGCCGCAGCCGGCATCCTGCGCGATGAACGAGCGCTCCGCGCCGGCGCGAACTCAGGGCCGCCGACTCCCGCACGCAAAGCGGGAGCCCTGCTGCTCTTCGGCGCCTTCGTTGGACTCGCAGTTCTGGCAAAAGGCCCGGCGGGAATCATTCTGGCCGGCGGGGCGGTGGGGACCTGGGCGCTCGCGACGAAGCGCTGGGCTGC
This sequence comes from Candidatus Acidiferrales bacterium, assembly GCA_035307985.1. Classification (GTDB taxonomy): domain Bacteria; phylum Acidobacteriota; class Terriglobia; order Acidiferrales; family UBA7541; genus Palsa-295. Next base: position 9,176 of record DATGHM010000180.1, on the reverse strand, counting down.
GGTTTTGCGCCTGCTTCATCCCTACGCGATTGCCGCTTGTTTGGCCGTAGCGCTGCCCTGGTACATTCTTTGCGCCATTCGCAATCCCGATTTTCTGCGTGTGTTCATTCTCCAGCACAATTTCGACCGTTTTCTCACGCCGATGTTCCATCATCCGCAGCCATTCTGGTTTTTCGTTCCGATCACGCTGCTCGCCATTCTTCCTTGGGCGGCTTTCCTGATTCCGGCCGCACGCGAGGGCCTCCGCATCTGGCGCGAAAACACGTGGCGTGACTCGCCGGGCTTCTTCTTCGCATGCTGGGCTCTCTTCCCCATTCTGTTTTTCAGTTTTTCGGAGTCGAAGCTGCCGGGCTACATCCTGCCTTCCATGCCGGCTTTGGCTCTGGTGATGGCGATCAGCGTCGCGCGGCCCATCGAGCAGACGGCGGACGCAAGCACGGGGATTTTCGCTTTGTTCGGCTTGACGTGGATCGCGCCGGCCGCCATCGGACTTGTGTGGCTTTACCATTTCGCTGCCGCCCGCGCGTCGATGGCTGACGTGGACTTGCCGGCAGCGAACTCCAATGCTGCGCTGCACACGCCGATTCTTGCGGCCGCCGCGCTGGCAGCCGCTGCGGGAGTCGCGATCATCATTCTCGCGAAGTCCAGGCGGCGCGCCGCCATCTGGACTTCGCTCCTGCTTAGCTGCGTGCTCGTCGAGATTGCTGGAAACGCGGTCCTGCCGCAACTCGATTCGCGGCTGTCGGCGCGGCCGATCGGCACCATGCTGCGCAGGGATCTCCGCCCCGACCGCCTCTTCGCTTACCGGCTGTCGCGCTCTTGGGAGTACGGGCTGACGTTCTATTTAGGGAGAGAGTTGCAGGAATGGTCGGCGGAGCATCCGCAGGCAGGACTCGTCCTGACGACTCCCGACGGATTCGCGGAAATCAAACGCGACGGATATTTCCACGGATCTCTGAACGAGCCCTACCAGGGAATTATCTTCGTTCCTGTGCCCGTCCAGCCTTCGCCCGCCGAAAAACGGTAATCCTCGGTTTTCATGCGGGAGCGGTTCACCTGGATTGCAGCGGCAGATATTGCGCGAAGAAGTTCGCGATCTCGTTCTCGTAATTTCTGCGGTCCTCGTCCGACATATCTCGATAGCTTACGCTCTGTTCCGCCAATTGCTTGGGGTCCGGGGCTTTGGCAAACATCGTTGCCGTGTCCCGCGCGAGCACGGGCTTATCGTCCGTCTGGATGAAGAGCTTCGGGATGCCGCGAGTCGCGCCCAGACGCACCGAAAGCGGCAACTGTTCGCGGTACTGATAATTCAACATCTGAAATCCGAACTTGCAGAAGCCGGTCACGAAAGGCAAAGCCGACAAACCGGAATTCTTCACTTCGATTTGAAGGAGGTCGTAAGGACTATCGTAGACGTTATCGACGGCCAGCGCCCCGACGCGCTTGTCTGCCGACGCCACCGCAAGAGAGGCATACGCGCCCATATCGATGCCCCAAAGGCCGAAATGCTGAGGATCGACGTCGTCGCGCCCGGAAAGAGCCTGCACGGCCGCCTGCAACTCGGCAGCTTCACGGTAGCCGAGGCTGGTCGGTCCGGCCGACGATCCGTGGCCCGCATAATCGAAAACGAAGGCGTTGAACTCGTGCTGCTGCAGTGCCGCCGCGAGCGTCAGAACATCTCCGCGCTGCGACAAATAGCCGTGCGACACGATGATCGTGGGAGCGCCTCGCAATCCCGGAAAAAACCACCCGTCCTGCTGCGTCCCACCTGGGGGCGTGAAGGAAAACATAGTGGGGTGGCCCATCATGACGTTCAAATCGAACATCGCAGGCGAACGAGGGGGTTTCAGAATTTGATAGAGCAGGAAGCCCGAAATCGTCCCCACCGCGACGATAGCAAATAGGATTATCGCCAGCAGGCCGGACAGAGCCTTGGCGAAACGGGTCGTCGGATAACGCAACTCTGAGAGGACGGCCATTCGTTGCTATGCGCGGCCGCTTGTGTGGTGCTACACCGTTCCACGAAAATGCCCCGCCGCCCTGCCGTCTCGATCCCAAGAACGGACAACCCACGGGCGAGACATTTCGGCACGGGGCTTTGATCGCGTCGCCGCCACCAACGTGATGGTAGCACGTTCTCGGCGGATGATTTTCTGTCACCCATTGACGGTTGAGACACCATCGCGGAGCCGCGCGCACGTACACGGTTGCGCCCGGGATTGGCGGCCCAGCATCCTGGGCCGACCGGGCTTGCAGAACGAATCCTACCGATCACGATTCGAACCCTTTGCAGATGAACGCCTCGGCGCCGCCTTGTGGGCGCGAGCGAAGCCGATGGGTTGGGTTCGCAAGCATGCAAAGCTATAATAACCGCGAGCGCTGGCGATCCATGCAAATCTTCGAACTCCGGCAGGTCGATTCTCGTTCACTCGATCTTCTCTTCCAGGAAGAGAGCAGGCATTGGCGCGAGGAACTGCACTGGGACTATCGCGCGTCGATCGAACTGATCCGGAAGTTCATTGACTCGCGCGCGCTCGGAGGCTACGCCGCGATCGAAGACGGGCGTCCGGCGGGCTACGGCTTCTACGTGCTGGAAGATCACAAGGGACTGATCGGCGGCCTCTTCGCCTCGTCCCATTACCCGCAGAGCTCCGTGACGGAAAAGCTGCTCACGGAAATGGTCGGCGCTCTCCGCGTCACGCCGCGCTTGCAGCGCATCGAGGCGCAACTGATGCCCTTCGGCGCGGAACTCGATCCGGCATTTCTCTCGCGCTTCTTCCGACTGCACGCGCGCCAGTTCATGTTTCTTCGACTCGACGAAGCCAAGCTTCAGAACCGGCCGCTTTCCGCGGGGCTGCGCGTCGAGCCGTGGACCGATCGCGCCTTCGAATCCGCCGCGCGGCTAATCCAGCTCTCTTACGCCGATCACGTCGACGGCGAAATCAACGATCAGTATCGCAGCCAGGCGGGCGGCATGAGGTTTCTGCGCAATATCGTGCTGTTGCCGGGATGCGGTCAGTTCGTTACCGAAGCGTCGTTCCTCGTGCGGCCCATCACGGGCGATCCATTGGTTGGAATGGTGCTGACTTCAACGGTTGCGCAAGGCGTGGGCCACACGACGCAGATCTGCGTCATGCCCGGCTATCAGGGGAATGGCATCGGGCGGCAGTTGATGGAAAACGCCATTCGCGCGCTGCGCCGCCGGAATTATGACGCGCTGTCGCTGACGGTCACTTCCGCTAACAAATCCGCCGTCGAGCTCTACGAGCATCTCGGCTTCCGCACGATCAAGACCTTCGCCGCCGGCGTCTGGCAAGCGTAAATCGGCTATCGTCTTTTCGTCGTCGGACGGACTTCGGCAGGGTCACAGGTCTCCCGCGGACGCGCGACGATCTCTCGTCACTCGCCATGCCACTCGTCATTTCTTCGCGCGATCCTTGAGAAGGCCCTTGAGCTCGTCCATGAATTCCTTAACATCCTTGAAATCCAGATAGACGGAAGCGAAGCGGACATACGCGACCTTGTCCAGCTTCTTCAGCGATTTCATCAGTAGCTCGCCGATCTCCGCCGTAGTGCGCTCGCGGTCCGTCGCTTCGCTGACGAACGCCTCGGCTTCATCGACAATCGATTCGAGCTTCGTTACGGGCACCGGCCGTTTCTCGCAGGCCTTGAGCAGCCCCTGCAAAATTTTCTGGCGCTCGAATTTTTCGCGTCGGCCATCCTTCTTGATGACCATGTAAGGAATTTCGTCAATGCGTTCGTAGGTGGTGAAGCGGCGCGCGCACTTGAGGCACTCGCGGCGGCGGCGAATCGAGTCGCCAACGCGCGCCTCCCGCGAGTCGATCACCTTGTCATCGAGGTGTCCGCAAAAAGGGCATTTCACGAGCGTCGATCCCCGGGACTCGCTCGCTTCACTGGGCCGCGCTCTGCTTCCGCCAGCAGCGCAGCCTCTCCAGCACGCTCTTCCTCTTTTGCCATGCGGCGAAGATCTCCCATAGACCACCCTTCGCGAAACAGCAGCGGCAGGCCGACCGGGCAGCAGCTCGCGAAACCGATCAGCCACACGATGATAGCCATCGTGGCAGCCGCCTCATCTTGTACTCCAAAGATCAGCGTCAGAACAAGAAAGGTGGCAAGCTGCGCGCCTCCGCCCACGCCCGGTAATTGCACCGCGGATCCCACCAGCGTGAACGCGAGGACTAGCACCGCATCGGCAAACGTAAGCTGTCCCAGCTCGCCCTGGAAGGCATGAGCCACCCAGACATACACGAACACGACGCCGATCCAGTGAATCGCCGTGTAGAACAGAAGCATGCCCAGGTCGCCCCACGTGCGAATTCCCTGCAGACCGTCGCTGAAGCCTTCGAGCAGGACGGCGGCCTTCTCGCGCCAGCCGCTGCGCCACTTCGGATCGCGCAGCCGGCGCTCGAGCCACGCCGCGCCGTGGTAGCGAAAGTAAATCAGGAAAGCAATCGCCGCGATCAGCAGGATGAGCAACACGATGCCTGCGGAGCGAGCGCCTGAAATGAAGCTGTTGCCGGCGCCAAGCCCACCGGCTCTCTGCAAGAGAATCAGCGCCGTACCCGCAAGTACAGCCGTTGCCGCCATGTCAGCGATGCGTTCCAGAACATAGACCCCGAACATCGACGGAATCGGCAGCGATTCTTTTTTCCCAATCAGCACGGGCCGGATCGGCTCGCCGGCCCGTCCCAGTAGAAACGTGCAGGAAAAACCCATCAGCGTCGCGCTATAGACGTTCCAGAAATGCGCGCCAAAGGCGGCGGCGTCACGGTTCGCCTTCTGTGGAGCTTTCGACGCGTCGCTGGCTGCAGCCCCGGAAGTCGCGCCCGCGTCGCGCCCGAAATTCGGTCCCAGCGAGCGCGAAAACCTCATCCAGCGCAGCGACCGAACTGCAAAGCATGCGTAGATCGTGAGCACCGCGAGGATGAGCAGTTCGATCCGCGCGTGCCGCAGCGATTCCGCCACCACGGACCAGTGGAAGCCCTGAATCGAGATCGAGTTCCGAAACTTGTAAAGGAAGAAAGCCAAAGCGAGCAGCGCAACCAGCAGGATCAGGTAGCGTCGGAGGGATCTTCGCATCGACCTCGCAACGTAGCAGCTTGCGTTGCAGCGCGTCAAGGCGCGCGAACCGAAGCCGAGCGGAGGAAGTAACGGATCGAATCAGATTGAGCCGCGGGATTTCAGCCTCAACCACGAAAAGCCGGCGCGCAAACCGCGTGCTATTCTTCGGACGTGAGCGCTTCCCGTGAGAACGAGCGCGTCGGACTGTGCGCGAGCTGCAAACATTCGCGGCAGATCAAGTCCGATCGCGGCGCCATATTCTGGTTCTGCGAGTTATCCGCAACCGATCCGCGATTCCCGAAGTATCCGCGCTTGCCGGTGGTCGCCTGCGCGGGCTACGACGAACTGAATCCCCGTCCCCCTGCCCGACCCTGACGTCCACGGCGTCGGTGCCTCGGGATTTCCCCAGGGGCCGAATGGCTCGCAGCCTTGCTCGAATCCCGCGCCGCATCGAGCTGCTGCGTCCAATCGGACAATTCACTTCACCCGGCAACTTCACCCCGGCGATTGGTTTTTCAGGCGAAGCGGAGTAGTATTTCCGCCCGGGAGGAAGACGTGTCCCACTCGACTAAACGCGCCTACAAAATCGTTTTTGCTGCACTGTGTTGCATCGCGCCGGTTTTACCGGTGGTTGCCGGGGGCGACCAGCCCGCAACGGTTGATAGTCAGACGTTCCTGCAGCGGAACATGACGCCGGCCGGCCCTCCCGCGAGCGAATTCTCGGCCAAAGTCGAACAGCTTCTTCGCAAGATGACGCTCAAAGAGAAGATCGGCCAGATGACGCAACTCGAGATCGGCATGGTCACCGACGGCGCAGACCAGGACATCCAGATCGATCCGGCGAAGCTGCACAAAGCGGTCGTCGAATACGGAGTCGGTTCCATCCTGAATGTCAATCTTCAGGCGCTCCCGGCTCAGAAATGGCAGGAATTGATTCGAGCCATTCAAAATGAGGCGCAAAGGACGCGGCTGAAGATCCCTGTGCTGTATGGACTCGACAGCATTCACGGCGCGAATTACGTCCTGGGCGCGACGCTTTTTCCTCAGCCGCTTGGCATGGCCGCCACGTGGAATCCTGAGTTAATGCTTCAAGACAGTCGCATTTCCGCCGCGGAAACGCGGAAGGCGGGCGTGCCGTGGGTGTTTTCTCCGGTGCTGGATGTGGGACGGCAGCCGCTATGGCCGCGCCTGTATGAGACGTTTGGCGAGGACACGTACCTGGCAACGGTCATGGGTATTGCCACCGTGCGCGGCTTTGAAGGAACCGATCTGTCCAGCGACACGAGCGTGGCCGCATCACTCAAACACTACGTCGGCTACAGCGATCCCACGAACGGCGGAGACCGCAGTCCCGCGCTGATCCCGGAGAGAGACCTGCGCGACTACTATCTGCCGTCGTTCGCAGCCGCCGTGAGAGCCGGCGCGCACAGCGTCATGGTGAATTCGAGCGAGGTGAACGGAATTCCCGGCCACGCAAATAAGTATCTGTTGACAAACGTGCTGCGAGACGAACTCGGCTTCCGCGGCTTCGTTGTTTCCGATTGGGGCGACATTAAGAACCTCGTCCTCGTCCACCACGTCGCGCCCACCGAGAAAGACGCGACGCAAATCGCCGTTCTCGCCGGCATCGATATGAGCATGGTCCCCAGCAGCTACAGCTTCAGCGATCTTCTATTTCAGCTCGCGCAGGAGGGAAAAGTCCCGATGAGCCGCGTCGACGAAGCGGTGCGGAACATCCTGACCGTGAAATACCAACTCGGGCTGTTTGACGATCCGATGCGCGGCGTCAATGCTCCCACCGTGATTGGCTCGCCCTCATCGCGCCGAGTAAGCCTCCAGGCGGCCCGCGAAAGCATTACTCTGCTGAAAAATGAAGAACATGTCTTGCCGCTTTCGAAGGGCACACGCGTCCTGGTCACCGGGCCGGACGCCGATTCGCTGATTCCTCTCGACAACGGGTGGAGTTACACCTGGCAGGGCAGTGTCGCTAGCTTGTATCCGAAAGATGAGCCCACCATTCTAGGAGCCATCCAGGAGAAAATCGGCCTCGCGAATGTCGCCTACGTTCCCGGCACGACGTTTGACAAGGAAATCGATATCGATGGAGCGGCGAAGGCTGCTGCGAACTTTGATGCGATTGTGGCGTGCATCGGTGAATGGTCCTACGCGGAAACTCCGGGCAACATCGGGGACCTGGCGCTGCCCGGCGCGCAACTCGCGCTCGTTCGCAAGCTCGAAGCCACAAACAAGCCAGTGATCCTCGTTTTGACTGAAGGGCGGCCGCGAATCATTCGCACGATTGCCGGCGGCGCGCGCGGAATTCTGATGGCCTACAACCCGGGCAACGAAGGCGGACAGGCCATCGCCGATATTCTTTTTGGCGACGTGAATCCCAGCGGGAAACTTCCTGTTACGTACCCGCGGTGGCCGAATCGCCTGTTCACCTACGATCACAAGTACTTCCTGGGACAGGACGCGCCCGAAGGAAAGGTCCTCGCCACCCCTGAATTCGAATTTGGCTATGGGCTGAGCTACACGACGTTCAGCTATTCCGATCTGCGCGTCTCTCCCTCTACCGCTTCCGGTCGGCAAACCATCCGGGTCAGCGTGAATGTGAGAAACACCGGCCCTCGCGAGGGCCGGGAGGTCGTCGAACTATATCTCTCGAAGCGCTTCGCCAGCGTCACGCCGCCCCTCAAACGCCTGAAACGCTTCGCCAAGATCGATCTCCAGCCGGGCCAGGAGCAACGCGTTTCCTTCGTTCTCGCCCCGTATGATCTTTCGTTCATTGGCGTTGACAACAAGCGCGTCATCGAACCGGGCGCTTTCGACGTGCACGTCGGCGGATTGACGCAAAGCTTTGAATGGCAATAAGCGCCAGGTGGACGCGCCAGGTTCCTGGGCACGCCTCTTCTTCCGAGCCTTCCGAGAACTTCGGGAGTAGAATCGCGCTCGGCGAGTTTGTGCCCGCGGAGGTCCCTCATGGACGAAAAAGCTGGCGCTCAGGAAAAGTTCAAGACGATCGAGCAGGATCTACTCGCCTTAAGCCATCGCATTCACGCCCATCCCGAACTAGGTTTCCAAGAAGATAAAGCCTGCGTGTGGCTTGCCGACGCGCTCGACGCCGCCGGCTTCCGTGTCCAGCGCGGCATCTCCGGTCTCGACACCGCTTTCGCCGCGACCGCCGGCACGGGACCACTGCATATCGGCATCTGCGCCGAGTACGATTGCCTGCCGGAAATCGGCCACGCCTGCGGGCACAACATGATCGCCGCCATGGCCGTTGGCGCGGGCATCGCAGCCACCAAAGTGGCCGATGAGGCTGGTCTCACCATCACTGTCTTTGGAACGCCTGCCGAGGAAGTGGGTAACGCGAGCGGCAAGATCGTCATGCTCGAAAAGGGCGCATTCGAAGGCATTCATGCCGCGATGATGGTTCATCCCACGCCCGTCGAAATGCTCGAAGCCCACCTGATCGCCTGTTCCATGTTCGACGTCCATTACACGGGAAAAGAAGCTCACGCCGCCGCCTTTCCCGAGCAAGGCATCAACGCCGCCGACGCGCTCACGGTCGCGCAGACCGCCATCGGCCTCCTTCGCCAACACATTCGGCAAACGGATCGCGTCCACGGAATCACGACGCATGGCGGTGACGCGCCCAACGTAGTCCCGGCACACACCTCGGCGCGCTATATCATTCGCGCGGAAAATCTGGAGGAATTGAAGGACGTTCGCGCGAAGGTTTATCGCTGCTTCGAAGCAGGCGCGGTCGCCACGGGCTCGAAGCTCGAAATTCGCGGTGGCGACAAGCCCTACGCCGACGTGAAATACGACCACGACATCAGCCTGCTCTACAAAAACAACGCCGAAGCCCTCGGCCGCTCGTTTCCCGACCTTGGCCCCTTGGCGCAGCGCATCACCGCTTCCACGGACATGGGCAACGTCTCCCACGTGATTCCGTCGATTCATCCGGGCATCGGCATCAATTCCCTGCCCGCGTCGAATCACCAGCCGGAATTCACCGCGCACTGCGTGAAAGCCGACGCCGACAAAGCCGTCCTCGACGGCGCGCTAGCCATGGCCTGGACCGCCAT
>DATGHM010000179.1:0-27129 GCA_035307985.1 Candidatus Acidiferrales bacterium | reverse complement strand
GCTCGGCGGCAAGAGCGGAGTCGTCCGTCTGACTCCCCAGGCCGAGCCGGAGCTGGTCATCAGTGGCAGTAACATCGTCGGCCTCGCGCTTCTCCCCTCCCACCGCTCCTTCATCACCACCAACAGCGCCCTCTACACTCTCGACGCCGACATCGAAGGCCTACCCCTCATCCCTTGACCCGTAACTCGGCCGCATGTCTTGTCAACGCTCCGTCGCAATGAATCCCCAGATTTCGTCGAGGTCCGCGAGAGCTTCCGGATGGAGGACAAAGCCGCTCATCAGCGGCGGCGGTCTTCGCCTTTATCGCGGAGATGGCGGAAGGCCTTTTCGCCGTCGATCGGCTTGACGCGGCCGGCGTTGATCTCATCGTAGCGGCTATCGAGGGCGTCACGGAGCTCGGCCAGCTCGGCTAGGTAGCCGACCATGGCGTCTTCAACGAGATCGTCCGGAGCACGTCCAGTGCTCGCCGCAAGCTCCCTAAGACGGGATTCGGTCTCGGGCTTAAGATGCACTACCATATCCGCGAGTTTAGAGATGCCGCGTCGAACTGCCAAAGGATTGCGTGCTATTTCTAACCTCGGACCGTCAGTCTGTAGCTCGCACGATATTGGGTCGGAAATGGCTGCCGAGATAACTCTAGCGCCTCTTGCCAGCATCCCTCCGCATCAGGTACAACAACTTGCGCCCTTCGGTGACGCCCATGAACGCGGAAATCATCGCAGTCGGTTCCGAACTGCTCACTCCCTTCCGGCTCGACACGAATTCTCTTTTCCTCACATCGGAGCTGAACCAGATCGGCGTACGCGTCATTCATAAAGCGGTGGTTGGCGACTCGCGCGAGGAAATGCGCTCGTCGTTTTCCAACGCCCTCAGCCGCGCCGGCTTGATCGTCTCTTCCGGCGGCCTTGGCCCCACCGACGATGACCGCACGCGCGACATCGTCGCCGAGCTTCTCGGCCGCAAACTCCGCCGCGATGACGAAATCTTCCGGCAGATTCAGGAACGCTTTCGACGCTTCGGCCGCGCCATGCCCGAAATCAACGTGCGCCAGGCCATGGTCCCCGAAGGCGCCACGGTCCTTCCGAATCCACGCGGCACCGCGCCCGGCCTCTGGCTCGAATCGGACGGCCACATCCTGGTTCTGCTGCCCGGCGTGCCTCTCGAATTGCGCGCGCTCTTCGAAACGGAAGTTCGCCCGCGCCTCGCCAAGCTGAACCACAGCGAGCGCCTGTACACCCGCGAGCTCCGCGTCGTGGGCTTGACCGAATCCGAAGTGGAGCAGCGCGTCTTCCCCCTCTACGCGCTCTACCCCGACACGGAAACCACCATCCTCGCCACGCAAGCCGGGATCGAACTTCATCCCCGCACATGGTCCGACAATCCGGCGAAAGCCGAAACGCTCCTCGACGAGATCGTCAGCCGCATGACGCTCGCGGTTGGGGAGCATCTGTACTCATCCACCGGCGAGTCGCTTGAGGAAGTTGTCGCGCGCATTCTCACCGAGAATCGCGCCACCATCGCCGTCGCCGAAAGCTGTACCGGAGGAATGCTCGCCGAGCGCTTGACGAACGTTCCCGGCAGCTCTTCTTATTTCATCGGCGGCGTCGTTTGCTACAGCAACGAGCTGAAAACCTCGCTTGTCGGCGTGCCCAGGGAAATGATCGAAGCCAAAGGCGCGGTGAGCCCCGAAGTCGCGCTTGCCCTCGCCGACGGAATTCGCAAGCGCTCCGGCGCGACAATTGGCGTGGGCACGACCGGCATCGCCGGACCTGGGGGCGCCACGCCCGATAAGCCCGTCGGTCTTGTCCACATCGGTATCGCTGACGAGCGCGGCGCGTCCGAAAAAGCCTTCCGCTTCCCCGGCGACCGCGATCGCATCCGCCGGTTCGCCACGCAAACCGCGCTCGACATGGTCCGCCGCCACTTCCCCTATTCCGCGCATAAACAACGGGCATGAGCGTCCGACTTTTCGTCGCGCTCGACCTTCGCGGGGAGATCCGTGAATCGATTCGGGATGTGATCGCGCGCCTCAAGCCGCTCAGCAAGAGCGCTCGATGGGTCCGCCCCGAAGGAATGCATGTCACGCTGAAATTCATCGGCCACGTCGCGGAAGATCGGCTCGATCCGATCCGTTCCGCGCTGGCGCCCGTTCGCTCGCCGCGCCCCGTCGATTTGCGCTTTCGCGGCGTCGGCTTTTTCCCAAACGATGAGCGCCCGCGCGTGATCTGGTGCGGAGTCGAAAGCTCCACCAATCTGCCTCCGCTCGCCAGGGCCGTCGAGCGCGCCCTCGAACCCCTGGGAATCGCGCTTGAGACGCGAGATTTCGTCCCGCACCTCACCCTCGCCCGCTTTTCGAAGCCCGGCCAGGCGCCCGAACTCGCGCAGGCCGCGGCCGAATCGCACGACCGCGAATTTGGTTTGGCGAGCGAAACGGAATTTCATCTCTTCGAGAGCATTCTCCGTCCTTCCGGTGCAGAATACAGGAAGCTGGGGACCTTCCCTTTTGTGCAAGGAGCCGAGTGAAATCCGTCTGGCTCATTCCCGCGGTCGCTTATGTCCTCGGATCGATCCCGTTCGGCTTTTTGATCGTGAAGGCACGCGGTTCGGACATTCGCGAAACCGGCAGCGGCAACATCGGCGCCGCAAACGTCGCGCGCAACGCCGGCGCCCTCGCTGGAATCCTCACCCTGCTCCTCGACGCGGCCAAAGGTTATCTCGCCGTCTGGATCGCCGCTCGATGGACGCACGGCGACGACCGATGGATGATGTCGGCTGCGCTGCTTGCCGTCATCGGCCACATGTTCCCGGTCTGGCTCCGCTTTAGAGGCGGCAAGGGAGTGGCCACCGGTCTCGGGGTTTTCCTTCCCATTTGCACATCGGCGGTCCTCGCTGCGGTGGTCCTGTGGCTTCTGGTTGTTGCCTTCTGGCGCTATTCCTCGCTCGGCTCGATTCTCGCCGCCGTCGCGTTGCCCGTTTTCATCCATCTCCTGTACGCACCCCGACACGCCCCACCGCCCGCCGTAACCGTGGGGACGATCCTGATTTCCATTCTTGTCCTGGTGAAGCATCGCTCGAATATCGAACGCCTCATCGGGCACACCGAACCGCGTCTCAAATTCCGCCGCTGACGCCCGCATCGGCTGACGTTCGGCAATCGCGCGGTATCGCAAGTGCCAAGCCACCCGTGGCTTATCGGCTACGCTAGTACTTTGGTCCAGTTGTGCCCGCCCACCGCCTTCCTTAGCATTGAATGGTAGGGATTCTTGTGCCCATACAAGCGCTCAAGCACCTCACAACGCGTCGCATGCGCATCCTCTGGATTGTGCTGACCGCCCTCCTGCTCGTCAGCGTGACTCCGCTCTGGCTCTACCATCGCCAGGTCCTCAACCTCAGCGAGGAGAAGCTGCAGGACGCCGAGCAAGTGCAACAGAATGAGACCACTCGCTCACTTGCCAGCGAAACCCTGCAGTTCGAGAAAAGTCTTCACGAGCAACTCGCCACCCAGCGCCAGGTCCTCACGCTCACCGGCTGGACCCAGGACGTGGACGATCCGGCGGTTGCGCCGCAACTGACGCGGCTCTTGCAGCAGTTCGCCGAGCACAATTCGAACATTCTCTACGTCACCGCCATCAACAGACAGGCCAAGGGGCAATCGGCGGGCAGCTTCTCCGCGGACCAAGACCCGTTTGTGGACGCCGCATTGAAACGCGCGTTCCAGGCGAGCTTCCAGGGGTTTGATTCCCTCAGTGAACCCTTCGCGCTTGGACCCGACGACCATCCGGCGCTGGTAATGTCCGTGCCGCTGATGCAGGACGGCCAATTCAGCGGAATGCTCGCGGCGGTCGTCTCGCTCGACCGGCTGCAGCAGCGGCTGCGGGAGGTGAGCGTCCGCCATCGCACGGTCTTCATCGTTGACGTCCATGGTCGCATCGTGGCCTATCCGGACACGCGACAGCTCGTGCCAGGACGCGACGTCACATCGATGTTCCCCCTCGTCAAGCAGTTCAAGGAACTGCCCGGCCTGCTGCGCGCAACCCAAACCACGAATTTCTCGATGGACAACAAGGACACGCGCCGCAAAATCGAAATGATCGGCACATACAGCACGATTCCGGAGCTGCGCTGGGCCGTCGTCGCGCAACGCAGTCTCGACGACGCCCGCATCGATGCCGGCGTGAACGAAATGCGCTCCCAGGCCCTCCGCTTCGTGGTCGGTGTGACGATCGTGGCGCTTTTCTTCGGGTATTTGTTCGCCGTCGGCATCACGCGGCCGATTCGGGGCCTGGTCGAATCGACGCGCGCCATCAGCCGCGCCGAATTCCACGAACGCGCGGAGGTGCGCGGAGCCGCGGAAATCAGCGAACTCGCCGAAACCTTCAACCACATGGCGGGAGACATCGAGCAGTACGTCGAAAAACTGAAAGACGCCGCCGCCGAAAATCGCGAGCTGTTCCTGGGCTCCATCCGCATGCTCGCGGCCGCCATCGACGAAAAGGATCCCTATACGCGAGGCCACTCCGGCCGCGTGGCGAAGTACTCGCTGATCATCGGCGACATTCTGGGCCTGAACACCGAGGACCTCGACCGCCTGCGCATTTCCGCGTTGCTGCACGACGTGGGCAAAATCGGGGTGGACGATCGCGTGCTGAAAAAGCCCGGCAAGCTGACGGAAGAAGAGTTCGACCTGATGAAGCAGCACCCGACAAAAGGCGCCAACATCATGCGGGGAGTCGCGCAGCTTCGCGACGTGCTGCCCGGCATCGAACTGCACCACGAGCGCATGGACGGTTGCGGTTATCCCTACGGCTTACAGGGGGAGCAAATTCCCATGATGGCGCGGATCATCGCCGTGGCCGACACGCTCGACGCGATCACCACGAACCGGCCTTACCAGTCCGCCATGGACCTAGGATTCGCGCTCGAACGAATTCGCTCGCTCGCCATAGCCAAATTCGACGGGCAGGTTGTCGCCGCGCTCGACCAGGCCGTCCAATCCGGCCGCCTCCGCCTCAGCGCCACCCTCGTCGAAGTCTAACCTGTCTCCCGCGAAAATCTGCCCGACCTCACGCTGTCTGTGGCCCTGAAAGGAGTCGCAACGGAACATACGAGTCGAAAGGGGACACGGGCAGAACTAAGAATTGCCATTCCGTCAAAAAAGGTCTGGTTCTTCAACTCAAAGTGGGCAATCTCTGCGGAAGGCGTCGAGTCTCCGGTCGATGGTTCTTGGCCGGGCTCGACGGCAACCGCGCCGGCAAGAGCAAGACAAAACAGAGACATCACGCGAAGAAACCCGCCCATAGAACGTCCAGAGACCTCGCATGCCGAGCACGACGGCACGAAAGCCATACGATTGACGTCCATATTGTGAATCGGGATGCGGTGTTTGGCAACGGAGGAACGATCGGGCGCAACTCAAGGCCGCCGCAATGACGCCCCGCACATTCCATGGGGGCCAGTCTAAACGCGCAGAACGAGCCGCCTCCGCAAAAACCGTCGAGTGAAACTTTGCGGGCGCTGGGGGCGTATTCTCTTGCAGAGGTTTTGCAAGGATAGACTCGCTCAAGGGGTGCCCGCATGGAGAACTGGCAGCAGCATTTCAAATTTGCCGCTCGGCAGCTCCGGCGCAGTCCCGGCTTCACGGCGACGGTGATGATCACGCTGGCGCTCGCTATCGGCGCGAACACGGCCATCTTTTCTCTCGTCAACGCGTTGATGCTGCAGAGCCTGCCGTATCCGCATCCCGATCGGATGGGGACGATTTACGCGCGTGTGACCGGGGCCAGGTCTTCGGATTCCCTGATCAACCTCGACGGCGAGCGATGGGAGTTGCTGCGCGACAATGTTCCCGCTTTGATCTCCGCAGTTTCGGGAGGCACGTCGGGCATCAATCTCAAGTCTGCTTCGCACGTGGACTACGTGCAGGATGGGCGCATCTCAGCGCATTACCTCGACGTCCTGGGCCTGCGGCCGATGATCGGACGGAATTTTTCGCAGGAGGAGGACCGGCCACACGGGCCGGAAGCGGCGATCCTCAGCTACGGCATCTGGCGGAACGTGTTCGGCGCGGACCCGGGCATCCTCGGGCAAGTGATCGAACTCCGGAGCGAGCCCTACACAGTGGTCGGCGTGCTGCCGCAAGGCGCGGTCACCCCATTGAATGCGGACGTGTACACGCCGCTTCAGCCCAGCCGCTCAGGAGAAGGCGGCGGGACAAACTTTGACGTCATCACGCGCCTGCGCGACGGTGCCTCCTGGCAGGAGGCAAACTCTCAGATCAACCGCGCATGGGCCGCGCTCGCGCGGAACTTCGAGAAGCGCAGCAACGGCTCACACATCCTCTTTCATTCCGTGCCCCTGCAGAAGGGCGAGACGGATTCGCTGCGCCCGCAGGTGATGGCGCTGATGGTGGCCGCGGGGCTCATCCTCCTGATCGCTTGCGCCAACCTGGCCGGGTTGACGCTGGTTCGCGTGCTGCGGCGCACGCCGGAGGTGGCGACGCGGCTGGCGCTCGGAGCCTCGCCATGGCAGATCCAGAAACAGTTCTGGGCCGAGAATCTTTTGCTGGCAATGGCCGGCGGAGCGGTTGGCATCGGCGTAGGTTTCCTGGCCCTGCGCAGCTTGCTGCTTCTGCTGCCGGAGCATTTTCTTCCCGTGGCGCATGTCTCGTTGGACGCCCGCGTGATGGCGTTTACCCTGGTCGTCGCGCTTTTGACCAGCGTCCTGTTCGGCATGCTCCCGGCGCTCGCGGCACGGAAAGTGGACATCCGCTCATCCATGAGCGGTCGTAGCGTGGCCGGGGGCGGGAGCGCGCGAGTGCGGCAAGCGCTGATCGCGGGAGAAGTGGCCGTTACCGTGGTGCTGCTGGCCGCTTCCGGCTTGCTGATCCGCACCCTGGTCCATTTGGAAACGCTTCCTCGGGGATTCAGCCCCAACGGAGTGATGATTGCCAAAGCCTCGCTCGACGACGCCCGCTTTCACGATCCTGCAGCCTTCAGGAAGCTGCTCGACGAGAGCACGGCCGCCATGCGGCAGATTCCGGGGGTCCGCGACGCGGCGGTGGGGTTGAGCGTGCCCTACGAGCGCGCGCTGAATGACGGCGTCACGCTCAGTGACGGCAAAGAGGCGGGACAAACAGTGGGCACGGACGTTGTCTACGCCACGCCTGGCTATTTCGACACGTTGCAGATGCCCGTGCTCGCGGGCCGTGTGTTTACTGACGCGGACGGCCCGAATTCCGAGCATGTCGCCATCGTCAACCAGTCCTTCGCTCGGAAATTCTACGACGGAGCGAATCCGGTGGGCCGCTATCTCGACAAGAAGACGCGGATCGTTGGCGAAGTAGCCGACGTGCCGATTTCCTCCGGCCTGGACCCGGTGGCTCCGCTAATGAGCGAGCAAACCATGTACATTCCGGCAGCGCAAGTCAGCGTGCAGTATCTATCGCTAGTCCACGTGTGGTTTCAACCGGACTGGATCGTTCGCACCCCTGGCCCCGTCGTAGGTTTGACGGCTGACATGCAGCGTGCCCTGAGCAGCGCCGATCCCAATTTGCCTGCCTCCGGCTTCTATAGCATGGGCGACCTGCTGGCGCAGACGCTGGCGACGCAGCGAATCGAAGTGGCGCTGCTCGGCGCAATGGCAGCGCTGGCTCTGTTGCTGAGCGCCGTCGGGATTTTTGCGCTGGTGGCGAACATGGTGGCGCAGCGCACGCGCGAGATCGGCATCCGCATGGCTCTGGGGTCGACGATCCTGCAAGCGATGCTGCAGATCGGCCTCTCCGGCGCGGGCGCGTCAATCATCGGTGTGCTTGTCGGGCTGCTTCTGTGTGCCGGCGCTCTGCGAGTGATTCGTAGCTGGTTATACGGCGTTGGCGTTTATGATGCGCCCACGCTGGCGGGCGCGGTGGTCGTCCTCTTGTTCGTGACGCTGGCGGCGACGATTCTGCCCACCCTGAAGATCGCGAGGATCGACCCGGCCACCACCCTACGCGAGCAGTAACAGAAAAGCGGCCATCGCGGCATGAACTGCGCTTAAACGCGGCCCGCTAATGGAGGACGGAGTCAAGCGAGAAATCGGGCACGCGGTGCGTGCTCTGATAAAAATCGAGTTTCTCCGTGAAGTCGGCCCACATTCGTTTGGAATCGACGCTGGTGATCCACGTGACGGTCTCGCCCTTGCGTCCGGGGCCGAATTGCATTGCGTCCGAGAGCGTGGGACGAGGATGCGTTTCCTGCGTAGTGAGCCCCTCGACGTAGGCCAGCGTGATCGTGTCCCAAATCACCCATTTCTTCGAAAAATCGGTCCGGCGCAGCGGCTTCACATTGCGGAAATACCACATCGCGAATTCCGCATAAAGCCACTCGCCGACCGGCCCTCGATTCCCAACAAGCTGCTTCGCCTGGTCGAGGCTGAGGCTTAGGTCGGCGCGGCAAACGCTTCCGGAGCCGATCACCACGGGAACCTTGGAATTCAGGATGACTTGCCAGGCCTTCACGTCGTTGGCGACATTGAATTCGTTCCCGCCATCGGGCCAGCTCGTGAACGCCATGGCGACGACACGGATACGGTTCGCGATCGTCGGATCCTCGATGATCGCCGAAGCCACATCAGTGGCCGCGCCGATCGTGAGGATGGTCAGGCGATCATTGCTGGAAAAGTTTTTCGAGGCGTCGATGATGAACGTCACTCCCGCGGTGATGATTGGCGTGTGATCGTCCTGCAGCGGGACGCTCGCTCCCTCGAAAAGCGGCGGATGCTGGGCCAACCCGAGTCGATTCTCCACTTCGTCCTTCAGAATCAGGTAGGTGTAATGCGCTGAGGGATCGGGCAGGCTGGGCGCGTGGGAGGAAACGATTCCGAGTACATCGAAGGTTTGCGGATTTGCGAGCATGTAGGCTATAGCCCACTGGTCGTCAATCTCGTTACCGACATCGGTCGAGAGGATGACGGGAACCTTGGCGAATGCCCCAGCCGCGTTCGCAAGAATGGCGACAATGAAAAGCGCGGCGACGTATGGCCGGCCGCGTTCGCGCAATTTCTCGAGCATGAGTCGCATACCTCCTTCGCCCAGCGGTCCGCGCGCGAAGATTAACACGCCGTGGATCACGTGCGCGCAGCTTCGTTCGCATTCGTTTGCTAGAATGGACTGCTTCGGTAAACGACCGAACGCCGCCCTCGGTAAGGAGCGCGAAACAACCTGCCCCGGCAAGGGGCAACAAATAACAATGATCACGCTGTTTGGACCGCCGGAACCCACTCTGCGGAAGAAGCTGAAGGACGCGGTTACCAAGACGCGCTCGGAGCTGTCCGCGCGCGTCGAGCAGATTCTGACGGGCGACCGCCCGGTGGATCCGGAGTTGCTGAAGCAGCTCGAATCGGCTCTGCTGAGCGCGGACATCGGAGTGCGCACAACGAAGGAAGTGCTGGGCGCTCTGCGCGCGCAGGTGACCGAACACAAGCTCGCAGGCTCCGAGCAGTTGCGCCGCGAACTGAAGAGTCAAGTGCTGCGCATCCTGAGCTCTTCCGCCGCCGCATCGAACGGGAAACTCGACGTCGGGCCGCGCGTATTGTTCGTGGTCGGCGTGAACGGTACTGGAAAGACGACGACGATCGGAAAGCTTGCCAACCGGCTGAAGAAAGAAGGGGCGAACGTGGTGCTTTGCGCCGCCGACACGTTTCGCGCCGCGGCCATCGAACAACTGGAAGTGTGGGGCAAGCGGGCCGGCGTTGAAGTCGTGAAGCAGAAATCGGGCTCGGACCCATCGGCCGTTATCTTTGATGCGCTCACGGCGGCGAAAGCACGCGGTGCCGACGCCGTGATCGTCGATACGGCGGGCCGCCTGCACACAAAATCGAATCTGATGGCCGAACTGGAAAAGATGAAGCGCACGGCGTCGAAGGTGATTCCGGGCGCGCCGCATGACGTGCTGCTTGTCCTCGACGCCACCACCGGGCAGAACGGCCTCACCCAGGCGCGGGAATTCTGGAGCCATGCGGGTGTGACGGGAATCGTCCTGACAAAGCTCGACGGCACAGCCAAGGGCGGGATCGTCGTGGCGATTGCGCGCGAGCTGAATTTGCCGATCCGTTTCGTCGGAACGGGCGAGCAGATGGACGATCTGGTGCCGTTTGACGCGCAGACCTATGTCAACTCGCTCTTCGACTAACGACGCCGATGAGCGTTTTACGCTTCGCGCGCTGGTCCTCGCCCTTCGCGGCGCGGCACTTGCCCATCCGAATCCGATCGTTGGCGCGGTAATCGTAAAGAATGGCCGCGTGGTTGGCGAAGGTTTTCACGAGTACAACAAGCGCGATCACGCCGAAATCGTCGCCCTCAAACAAGCCGGGAGCGGCGCTCGTGGCGCCACCTTGTACGTGACTCTCGAGCCCTGCTGCACGACGGGTCGTACGGGCCCCTGCACGAAGGCCATTATCGCAGCCGGCATCCGCCGCGTTGTCGCGTCGATGCCCGACCCCAATCCCGCCGTAGCGGGAAAGGGCTTCGCGCAACTTCGCCGCGCCGGAATTCGCGTCGAGACGGGAACGTGCGCCGAGAAAGCGCGCCAATGGAACGCGGGCTTCGCGAAATGGATCAGGACGGGATTGCCCTTCGTCACGCTGAAGGCAGCCCTCACTCTCGACGGACAAATTGCCATGCGCCCGGGACATTCGACGGCGATCTCCGGCGGACGTTCTCGCGAGGCGGCACAACGGTTGCGCCATGAAGCGGATGCTCTGTTGACCGGGATTGGAACGGTTCTGGTCGATGATCCCCTGCTGACGGACCGCACGGGCGAGCGTCGGCGTAGGCCGCTGGTGCGCGCCGTCGTCGATTCCCGCTTGAGCTTGCCCCTGAACTCGCGGCTCGTGAAATCGGCTAAGAACGATGTGGTGGTGTTCACGACGCAACGCGCCGACTCGCGGAAGGCGCGCACGCTGGCGCGGGCGGGTGTCGAAGTGTTCCACGTTCGCGCCCGCCGTGGCCGCGTGGACTTAGGCAACGTGATGCGAGAGCTTGGCAGGCGCGAGATGCTAAATGTGCTGCTCGAAGCGGGCGCGCAGCTGAACGGCGCCGCGCTCGACGCCGGGATTGTCGATCATCTGGTTCTCTTCTATGCTCCGCGCATCATGGGAACGGGCGGGGTGCCGCTCGCGCAAATTTCGTCGCGCTGGTTCTTGAAATCGTCTGTGCTTCAAAATCTCAGAGTTCAGCCATGCGGAGACAACTTCGTTGTCGAAGGATATTTTCGCGATGTTTACGGGGATCGTCGAGGGCGCCGGAACGATTGAATCGCTCGCGCCGAGCGAAGAAGGCGGAAAGCTGCGCGTGAGCCTGGCGGGCGCGCGCGAAGTCGCGTCCGGAATCAAGATTGGCGACAGCATCGCCGTGAACGGCTGCTGCCTGACTGTGGTCGAATTCGACGGCATGACTTTTGCCGCCGACCTTTCCGGCGAGACGCTGCGGCGCACGTCCTTCGGCGAAAAGAAAGCCGGCGATATCGTCAACATCGAGCGCCCACTGGCGGCCGGAGCGCGTTTGGGAGGGCATTTCGTGCAGGGGCACGTCGACGGCATCGGCCGCGTCACCCGGCTCGCACCGGAAGGCGGGAACTGGTGGCTCTCGGTGCGCGTTCCCGACAATTTGCGGCGCTACGTTGCCGAAAAGGGCTCGATCGCCATTGACGGTATCAGCCTCACGGTCGCCCAGTGGCGCGACGGCATCGTTGATGTCGCGGTCATTCCGTTCACTTACCAGCAAACGGACGTGAAGGGAATGGTTCACGGCGATGCGGTGAATCTCGAGACAGACATTCTTGCGAAATACGTCGAGAGCCTGCTCGAATCGCACTCTAAGGCTGCGCCATCTCGCCTCACCGTGGCTCGCCTGGTCGACGAAGGATTTTGATGGCTCAACAGCGCGGGTACGATGCGATCGTAATCGGCGCGGGCGTTTTCGGCGCGTGGACCGCCTACTTCCTGCGCAAATCGGGCGCTAGCGTGTTACTCCTCGACGCGTATGGTGCCGCGAATGCACGGGCAAGTTCCGGCGGCGAGTCCCGCATCATCCGCATGGGTTACGGCGCGGACGAGGTCTACACCCGCTGGTCAACGAACGCGCTGCCGAAATGGAAGGAACTCTTCGCACAAGCTGGACGTCCCGAACTGTTTCAGCAGACCGGCGTGCTCTGGATCGCGCACGCAGGCGAACGATACGCCGCCGATACGATGGCGACTTTCGAGCGCGTGGGCGTGCGATTCGAAAAGCTTGCCTCGGCGCAGCTCCGCGAGCGATATCCGCAGATCTATTTCGAGGATGATTGCTGGGGCGTCTTCGAACCGGACAGCGGCGTGCTAATGGCGCGGCGCGCCGTTCAAACGGTCGTCGAACACACGGAGGGCGAAGGCACGCGCTATCGATGCGAGGCAGTTCGGCAGCCAGAGGGAAACCAGCAGCGCTTGAAGGAAATTATCGCGGCGGACGGCGAGCGGTTCCCTGCCGCCAACTTCGTCTTCGCGTGCGGGGCTTGGCTGCCAAAACTCTTTCCGGATGTGCTCGGGAGCCGAATCTTTCCGTCGCGGCAGGAGGTCTTCTATTTTGGCGTTCCGCCGGGCGATTCACTGTTTTCGGCGCCGTCGATGCCGACGTGGCTTAAATTAAAAGACGAATTCTACGGCATGCCCGACATCGAGAATCGCGGCCTGAAAATCGCGCACGACCGGCACGGCGTCGCTGTTGACCCCGACACGCAATCGCGCGCTCCGACAGTTGAGGCGCTGACTCTCGCGAAGGAATATGTCGCGCGACGATTCCCCGCCCTGCGCGACGCGCCGGTGGTCGAAACGCGCGTGTGCCAGTACGAGAACACATCGAATGGCGATTTTCTGATCGACCGGCACCCGGCAATAGAAAACGTCTGGATGGTCGGCGGCGGGTCCGGGCATGGATTCAAGCACGGGCCGTCGGTAGGAAAATACGTAGCGGCACGCGTCCTGAACGGCGGCGCAGTCGAGCCGCGATTCTCGCTTGCGACGAAGCAAGTTGTGCAAAAGCGAGCCGTCTTTTAGGATTCGGACGCGCATATCGGCAAGCGGACGCGGGAGCACGCCATGATGAAACGTAGTGCGTGGCGGCATTGGGCCCTGGCCGCATACCTCTGGCTGATCACATGGTTTCCCCTCGGGAAGGAATCGCCAGCACGATCCCACGCTACTGATCGCCCTGTTGAGCCGCAAGAAAATCGATGCGGGAGATCTGTTCCTGCTGGTGCTCGTTAGGCTCCCCGCAATTCTGTTTTGGCTGGCATATCAGCGAAATGGCTGCTGGCTCGCAGTCCTCGCTTTGAGTCTCGACGTCGTCTGGTTGGCGATGCAGATTCAATCCTGGTGGCTTCCATACGTTTTGGGAACGAACGCGAAATGGCAACTGGACTACGCCAAAGGTCCGACGACGAAGGTTCTTCCTTCCTTCGGGCGGCGCGTGGCTCCCGACGGAATGCATTTTGTGATTTCAGTGCTCCTGATTGCCGCGCTGGCATCCGGGATCGTCGACCTTCGAGAAGCGAGGCTCTCGCTACCGAAGAGGGCGGTCTTCCAGCCACCCGGCGAATAAGCGCCATTTCAGAAATGCGCGTTTAAGGCGGAAGCGCAGTGGACACTCGGAATTCTCTGTCTGCAGATACTGAGGACGACGGGGAGCACGAAGCAATCAGCGTCCGCTTGGCTCGACGGCAGCGCGGGCTTTGGCGCGAGCGCCGCGAAAATAGAGGATCAGGCCGAGAAAAACGAAAAAGAACGTTCCCGCCACAAGCGTTGTCTCAAACAACAGCTTGTTTTCCGCTTCTCCCGGAGGAATGAACGACAGCACGATCCCGCCGAGAACGACGAGAAATCCGAGAGATCCGACGATCCACACGCCGGGTTTCCCGCCCGGAATCAGCACGGCGTCTTTGCTGGCCTCGCGGTCACGTCGATACGCCAGGCGAATCACGGCGGCGTACATATACAGGAACGGAATGAAATACAGAATCGTTCCCGCATCGACAAAAAGCTGGTACGCCCCGTTCACCGACTGATTCACTTGGATCAACAGGAGAATCACGCCCGAAATCACGGCTTGCACGAGGATCGAAACCCATGGGGTCTTCCACTTTGAATGAATTTTGCCGAAGGCGGCGGGGAGATAGCGGTCGATGCCCACGATGAATGGGACGCGCGCGACGCCCGCCACCGTGGTGCCGATGCCTCCGGCATTTCCGAAAAACGCGAGAGTCGCCGCAATCACGCCGAAGAAACCGATGCGCAACATCGTTGAACCCGACGTGAGAGCCTGAAAAACGCCGCTCTTCGGGTCCACCGATACCGCGGGTAACATTCCGAGCAGCATGAACGTGCAGGCAATGTAGGCGAGGGCGATCAGAAAGCCGGAACCGAAGATCGCGCGCGGGAAGGTCTTTCGGGGGTCGCGAACCTCCTCGCTCATGGCCGAGCAGAGTTCGAGCCCCACAAACGCGAACGCAATCTGCGGCCAGAAATTCACCGTGTTCCAATTCCACACCGGCACGATGTTGGACCACGTGAAGTGCGTCACGAAGCCACGGGCGTGCCACATGTATCCGCCCAAACCGAGCAGCATCAACAGTGGAATGTAGGTTCCGATGCCGCCCGCGTTCTGCAGCCATTTCCCGATGTTCAAGCCGATGATATTGAGCACGACCGCGACAGCCAGCAGCAAGAACGAACAGATCATCAGGAACGTACGGTCCTGCGCAAGATAGGCGGTGCCGCTTCCGCCAATGTAGGCGGCCATCGCCGCGCTGGCCATCAGCAATCCGGGAAAATAGAAGAAGGTGTAGATCCAGTAGGTCCAGCCGGCGACAAACCCGTGAAAATCGCCAAAGGCCTCCTTGGACCATACGTAGAGGCCGCCCTCGACCGGAAATCGCGTGGAAAGCTCCGTGATGACGAATGCGGACGGCACAAAAAAGAAAATGGCGGCCAATATCCACAGGGTGATCGAGGAGGTTCCGTTGTGCGCGGCGGCGGCAATCCAGCGTGGCCCGAGGACGGCGGCAATGTTGAACAGCAGCACGTCCCAGAAACCCATCACCCGGCGCAGCTGCTTTTTTACATCCGAACCGGCCGGCGTGCTCACGCGGTTGCGTCCAGCGCGGGAATCAGCTCGTCCTCAAGAAGGAAGTGGCGGAGAAAGGGATCTTCGGAGCGCTCGAGCTCGGCCCACGGCCCGAAAAACTCCACGCGCCCCTCGTGCAGAAAAATCACCCGATCGGCCAGTCGTTTGCCCAGGTGCGTATCATGCGTGACGACAATGGACGTCTTCTTGAACTTCTGCTTCAGCTTCAGAATCAGGTCGCTGACGTGCAACGCCATCACCGGATCGACCATGGTGGTCGGCTCATCGTAGAGGATGGCATTGGGATTTTCGGCCAGTGCCCGCGCAATCGCCACCGCTCGTTTCATTCCCGTGCTCAAATCGGCGGGCAGCCGGTCGGCGAATTCGCCCACCTCCAGCATCTCGAGCAGTTCGTTGACACGGCGATCCACTTCATCGGGATCGCGGCGGCCGTGGCTCAGAATGGGAAAGGCGACGTTTTCGGCGACGGTCAGCGAATCGAAAAGCGCGCCGGACTGAAAGACCATCGTTACGCAACGGCGGATTTCAGAGAACTGCTCTTCGGTCCAATGCGTCACGTCCTGACCGGCGACGATGATTTGTCCCTCGTCGGGATTCAGGAAGCCGAGCAGCAATTTCAGCGAAACCGACTTGCCGACGCCGCTGCGGCCCATGATGACGGCCGTCTCTCCTTCGTCCACGAAGAAACTCACATTCTTCAGAACGCTGTTCTCGTCGAACGATTTCGAGACGTTGCGGAATTCGAAGTAGTGTTCGCTCATGCTAGTGGCGCGTTTTCCGGCGCGCTTTCGCCTCGTCGTAATCCGCGGGTGAGTTCATATTCTTGAACAGGAGGCCGCCGGAATCAAAACGTTTCCATTCGCTGCGTTCCATGTACTCGACGTGGAGATGGGAAAGACCTTCGGTGACTTTGCGCACGCCGCGGTCCAGCGCGAGCCAGACGGGAGCTTCGCAGGTCTTCTTGTACATCGCGCAGAGCGGTTCCGGGCCGGGATCGTTCATGGGGAGAAGCGCGTCCGCGGCAGACAAAACCGCGCGGCTGACGAGGAACGTAAGCCATTCCCGCGTGAGATACGGCAAATCACAAGCCACGATCAAATTCCAGGCGCACTCCGATGCGCGCAAAGCTGTCGCAATCGCGCCGAGCGGCCCCGCCCCCGGCCAGTCATCGCGAATCGCGCACAATCCTAAAGGCTGAACCGTTTCGGGCGACCCGATGACCAGCGGCGGCCCGGCTACGGACTCGATCAAGCGCGCCGTGCGAACGATCATCGTCACGCCGTCGAGTTCGAGCAGCGCTTTGTCGTGCCCCATGCGCGAACTCTCGCCCCCCGCGAGGACGAAACCGGTGATTTGGCCTGGCTCTCGCATCGCGATCACGCGAAGCCGTGCGCGGCCGGTGCAAACGGGGAAATGAACCGGTAGTTCATCGGTGGCGTGTCGTCAACTGGAAACGGGCCTGGCCTCTGCTCGCGCGAAGGCGGGAACTTCTCTGAGATGGAAGCCCGCGACGAACATGGGATGAGGCGCGACTCGGCCCCAGCGGAAGAGTTCCCACTTGGCGCGGATGAAGCGAATTTCAGCCTTGAGCGAAAGATCGAGGACCTGGCGAGTTTCGCCGCGATAAAAACGCTGCGGCATCATCAGCAGCGGCTTCGCCCCCCAATTTTGGCCGTCCGCCGAACCCCAGACGGAAATGTCGATCGATTCCTGCTCGACCTGCTCGGTAATGAGCATCGTGCAGAGAAACGTGCGCGTTTCGCTGGCCCCGATGTCGAATAGCTCGCCTTCGCCGTTCAAGGTGAGCCGCATACCCGCCGGAATCAGATCAAGTTCCATCGCCATCGATGAGCTCCTAACCCGAAAGGATTCTAGCACGCGGTCAAACCTCAGGCTCCGTTCGAGGGACGCACCAAAAAGGACAGACGGCGCAGCTGCAGAATCAGTGGCGCTCGGCGGAAGAGCGCGAAGAGGACCCGAAGAGAGCGTCTTTCAGTTCCTTCGCGATCCAGATCGGGCCAACCAGAAAGTAGATCAGGCCCTGAAAGAACGCGGGCTTGTTGCCTTCGATCCGGTGACCGGCGAATAGAAGAATCCATCCTCCCACGAAAAGCGCGGGGCCAACGCGCCAGTACGTCAGCGCTGCCAGAACGATTCCCGCAAGAATGATCGGTATTCCAATGCCGTGCAGAACTTTGTTCCAGGGATTCGTGTGCTCGTGGTCGTACTGCGCCATGTATCGGGCGAAGGAGGACATGGGATTGCCGCTATTCTATACGCCGAACGCCTGGCAGGGGCAAGCGTCCCCCGTTGGCGCGCAGTCTGAAAGCCTTCGAGGCGAGGGCGGTAGATCCTGTGTTTCGCTCTTCAATTGTCTATCTGTGTCTATCTGTATTGATCTGTGGTTTCAAACCCGGCCCCCGGGTCTCAACTTCGCCAGGCGCTCGGCTGCGGCTTGAAACGTCTTCTCCGTTTTGCAAAACGTGAAGCGGAGCTGCGTTCGGCCCTCGGCTGGATTCTGATAGAAGCTCGATCCGGGAACGGCAGCGACGCCGATCTCAGTCACAAAGTGTTTTGCAAAAGCAACGTCATCCGCAAAGCCGAACGCCGAAATGTCCGTCATGATGTAGTAAGCGCCGCGCGGCTTGAAGCAGCGAAAGCCGGCAGCGTTGAGGATTCCCAGCAACCGTTCGCGGCGAGCGGCATATTCGTCGGCGAGCGTATCGTAATAACTCTGCGGAAACTTCAACGCGACGGCGCCCGCCTCCTGCAAAGGAGCGGCCGCGCCCACGGTCAGAAAATCGTGCACCTTCCGAATCGCAGCCGTGACTTCCGGCGCCGCAATCACCCAGCCGACGCGCCAGCCAGTGACGCTGTATGTTTTCGAGAGCGCGTTGATCGTGATGGTGTGTTCGCGCATGCCCTCGATTGCGGCCATGGAGATGTGCGTCGCGCCGTCGTAGAGCATGTGCTCGTAAATCTCGTCGGTGATGGCAAAGGCGTTCCAGCGCAGACAGAGATCGCGTATCGTTTCGAGTTCGGCGCGCTCGAAGACTTTCCCCGTCGGATTATTCGGCGTGTTCAGGATGACCGCTTTGGTCGCCGGGCCGAACGCGGCGGCAAGCTCGTCGGGATCGAACGTCCAGTCCGGCGGCCGAAGCTTCACGAAGCGCGGCGATGCCCCGGAAAGAATCGCGTCGGGACCGTAATTCTCGTAGAACGGCTCGAAGACCACCACTTCGTCGCCCGGATTGATGATGGCCATCATGGCGGACATCATCGCTTCGGTGGAACCGCAGCAGACCGTGATTTCGCGCTCGGGATCGACCGAGACGCCCTGCGTGCGCGAAAACTTTTCGGCGATGGCGTCGCGAAATTTCTTCGCTCCCCAGGTGATGGCGTACTGGTTGATGTCGGCCGCGATGGCCTGCTGCGCGGCCGATTTGATCTCGGCGGGCGCGGGGAAGTCGGGAAAGCCCTGCGAGAGATTCACGGCGCCATGCTTCAGCGCGAGGCGCGTCATCTCGCGAATCACCGACTCGGTGAAGCGTTCGGCTTTTGCGGAAAGACGCGAGCTAGCGTTTGCTCGCGGCGCGGCGACTGCGCTTTTTGGTGTGGCGGGATTCATGCTTCGCTCCGTAGAGCCTGCGATAAATGTCGGCGTTGCGCGAAACCATTTCGACGTAGTCGCGTGTCTGCGTAAATGGGATCGAGTCTACGAACTCGGCCGGCTCGCGATAGGTCTGGCCGGTGGTCCACGCCGTCACGCGATCCTCACCCGCATTGTACGCTGCCAGCGCCCATTCGACGCCGCCGAACTGTTTCTCCAATTGCGAGAGATAGAACGTGCCGAGCCGAATGTTGTATTCGGGATCGAAGAGCCGCGCTTGCGAATAGCGGATTCGGATTTTACGCGCCATGATGTGCGCAGTTTCCGGCTCGAGCTGCATCAAGCCCATCGCGTTCGCATCCGAGTGCGCTGCCTTCTCAAAAGCCGATTCTTGCCGCATGAGTCCGGCCACCAGCAGCGGATCCACTCCCGCCCGCGCCGACCAGCGCTGGATCGATGCGCGGTAAGGCAGCGCGTACGCGGTTTTCCACACACCGAGGGGAATTTCGTCGAACCGGTGCGATTCGAGCTGCGGATAAATCTGGCGCACGGCGACAATCGCCGCTCCAACGTGCTTCGCGGTAACCGCCGCTTGCGCCGCTTCAAACAGCAGGCGAGGTTCGCCCGTGGCCTCATAGGCCGCCCGCAATTCGAGCTCAGACGACGAATCGAACGCGATCGAGCGCAAGGCATCCGCGCGTTCCTTCCAGTCCGCCGCTGCGGCAGGGATGGCCTCGCCTAACTTCGGAACGGGAGGAGCGGGAGGAATCAGGGCGAGAACATCGGGGTCCCCCTCCGTTCCGTCGCCCAGGGCGCGGAGGCGCGTTTCGGCGGCCGTTTCGAAATAATTTTCTGGGAAACGCTCGACGAGCTTGTCGTAATAGCTGCGCGCAACCGCGGGGTTGCCCGCTTCCTCCGAAAGACGCCCAAGCCAGTAAAGCGCGTCCGGAATATACGGCGATTTCGGGAAGCGGCGAACGTGCTCGGTGAGCAGTTGCGCAGCGTCCGCCTGGCGCTTCAGAACGGAGGTCCAACCGACGCGCCACTGCGCCGGGACGGCATCGGGCGCGTCCGGAAAACTCTCTTCAAGGCGCTTGTAATAGCTCGCGGCCTGGTCGCGATTCAGCTCCACCCAATAATCGTTTCCCGCCAACATCAAAGCGCGCTCGGTCCAAATGCTTTGCGGATCGCGCGACGCCGCGCCTTCCACCGCCGCCGCCATTTCCGCGTCCTGCCCCAGCGCCCGGTAGACTTCCGCGAGCGCGTGGAATCGCTCGGCATCGACGTCGGGATCCGTCACTTTAAGAGCCGCGAGTTCCGTGGGGCCCGCGCCAAGAAAGGCGCCACACTCGAGGATCCGCAATTGCGCTCGCTCGTTATCCGCGCCCGTCACTCGCGGCAAAATTCCAGAATATGCCTCGCGCGCCTCCGTCCAATAGCCCGCCTGAAAAATTGCCGCGGCATACGTCTCCTGCTGATCCAGAGAAACCGGCGGAGTCGAATTTCCGGGCGCGCTCGCAAGAAACGTCAATTTCATCGCCGCTGTCCTGCCCTGATCGGCCGTCGGAAACCGCAAGTAGAGGTCCTGGTAATCGGCGGCAGCCTGCGCCACTTGCCCGGCTTTCTCGTAGCACTCGCCGCGCAGCAAGAGCAGCGCCGGCGATTTCAACGTCGCCGGATACCCGTTCAGCGCGGCAACCGCCTCCTGCGGCTGGTTCGCCGCCAGCGCCGCTGCACCCAGCGCCTGCAGCGCCTGATCCGTAATCACCGAGTTCGGGAAATCGCTGCGAAGCCGCTTCAGATCTGCGAGCGCCTCGGCGTTCTGATTCAGCCCGAGATCGTTCTCGGCCGTCCAGTACAGCGCATATTCCCGCAGCAGCGGATCCTCTATGGAACGCTCGAACCACGGCGCCGCCTTTGCGAACTCCCCTTTCGAATAGTCGGAATAGCCCAGCGCGAGTGCCGCGCGCGCTCCAAGAACGCCCGACGATTTCCGCATCGCGAACGCGCTGAGCCGCGCGTACGCCGATTCTGGATGCTCGCCCTTCAGCTCGCGAGAAAGCTGCTCCAGGTAGATGACGCTTCGGCTTGTCTTCTTTCGCGCGGGCCGGGCGGCGGGCTTGGTAGCCGGCTCCGTTCGCGCCGCGACGGGCACGGTGACGACCGGAAGAAACACGGCGGCGGCCAGAACCAGCCGGGCCGCAGTTATCAGGGCGCTTGTCTTAGCGTCCCACGGGGCGTGCCGCTGACGAGGGATACGGATACTCTCCCAGCGCTGCCGGGTCTCCCTCAGCCAGGATTTGCACCATCCAGTGATGGAAGTAGTCCACCGGATCGTCGAGGATCGTGCGGAAGCGGCGGTCGTATTCCTTGCGGGCTTTATCGATATCGTTGCGTAAGCGATGGCAAATATCCTTGTGCTCGCTGCCCAGTCGGACGTCCTTGGGCCGCAGAAGCTTTATATCCTGCATGGCGACTTTCGCCACGCGGTTCGCCCGGCGGTGTAAATCTTGTACTTCAGGGGGAAGACTGGCAAGGTCGAAAGCCCCGGTTTCTTGAATGGCAACGGCCTCTTCCGAAGGAGCCTCGACAGCTGCATCTGGAGCGACGCTAACCGGATGATGTGCAACGCGCTCTCGCGTTGCGACCGGCGTACTTTCCGGCTCTTCCATCCGTTGAGATTCGGGTTCTGGGTGCGCGGTTGCCGCGGGAGACGCGAGATTTTCCTCGACGGAGGTGGCAGTGCCCGCCGCGGCTTCCTCCGCTTCGGATTGTTCGGCGGCTGCCTGGTGGTCGCGGGGATTCAGCGCCAACGTAACAAAATTCGACAGCACCGAAAGCCCTGCGGCCAGCGCGGCAGCGGACGTCTGTGCGCGCAGCATCGCCGGAAGCGCGTTTGCCGGACGCGTCGAGGAGCAGGCCGCCACGAGATCGGCGTAAGCCTGCTGAAGATCCTCGGCCGTGCGCTGAAGCGGCGCGAGATTGTCCCGCAACGCCCGGGAAACCGCGTCTTCCAGAGCCTTCTCGATCGACTTGTGGCGATCCTTCCCAGTCTGAGCCATTCTGAAAATTATGGAAACGCCGCGCGGGGGTGTCAATGAGCATTCCGGACAGGCGTTCCATACCCCGCATCAGCGCTGCGAAACGCCTACGCGACGTCGTAGGGGCGGGTCTAAGACCCACCCGCCGCGCCGGGCACCTGCGTGTCGAGGGCACCGCACAAGTAGAAAGCGGGGGGCCCCAGTCTCTACGGCGCGCTATGCCCCGCGCACTGAAGCACACCCAGGAATTTGTTCCACGGGCCGACGGCTGCACCGTACTGGTGGGCCATAATCCTCGAGATTTGGTGCAGATGCGTCAGATCATGGACTGCCCAGGCAGCAACGAGCTGTGACAGGGTGACCGTGCCCAGCGCAGGATGGCGTCCATGGCGCTCAAGGTCCTCCCGCCGCAGATTCAATCCGCGCAATTCGGCAAGATTCTCTGCGCGCAACCGACCAAATTCATCCAGAAGTTCCGTGAGCGACTTGCCCTGGCTCTCCCGGGCTTGCGCAAAACGATCGAAGGGCACGAACGTCTTCCCCTCGCCAAATTCCAGGATCATCCGCGCCCGCGGCATCCAGTCGGTGCGTTCCCCGTGAATCA
The DNA here is from genome assembly GCA_035307985.1 of Candidatus Acidiferrales bacterium. Lineage (GTDB taxonomy): Bacteria > Acidobacteriota > Terriglobia > Acidiferrales > UBA7541 > Palsa-295. Next base: position 4,722 of record DATGHM010000179.1, on the reverse strand, counting down.
GATGGCCGACCACGTCGAAGGCGCTCCAAGTAGATTCACCTTCGTTTTGAAGCGTCCACGCATCCGGCAGGCCGCGCAAAAGCGCATCAAGAGCGGCGGGGGTGCGAGCAAGCACCACAATCGTGTCGGGCAAATTCTGTTCCATGACGCACCTCGATTCCCCAGGGGTTGTCGGCTCGATCCCGATTCTAGGCGCGCTCTACGGATGCGTCACGGCCAAATTGGATTGCGTGCACGGGGTCGGCTGGCCGCGCCGTTGACTTATTCCGGCCCTTGTGCCCGGCGCTACCCCACATCGTCCGCCCACGATGGAACCCAGACAACAGTCTCGTCGTGACCAGCCTCGGCTTAGGGCTTGCCCGTGTGGATGACGATGGGAGCGAGCCCGGCTTGCTTGAGTTTCTCGTTTAGGGCAGGCAGGTCCTTCATTTTGACGGAGGACCACCGCGCCATCGTCTTCGCGAGCGTGGCTCCGGCATCGGCGAGCGCGTGCAGCTCTTCCGCAGTGGGCGCGGCTTGTCCCGCGTCCACCGCAAAGGCAATTTGCGCCAAGTCGCCGCTCAGGAACGTCAGGCTCGTTTCCTCCTTCGGAGGCGGAGGGACATTCCCGGGAGCGACCCGCGGGGCACGAGTTCCGCCGACCGATTCGGCATCGCGGTCGATCGAAGAGAGCGCCGAAGCGAGTGCGGCATGGCCCGTTGCCTGCGGGCGAAGCTTTGCAATCTGCCCGCGGACCTCGCCAATTTGATGCTGCGCCTCGCTGATCTCATTTTGCCGGCGCGAGATGGCCATGCCCGTCTCGAATTGCCTCTGCAAGTCGACGAGCGGAGTCTTGATGCGCGGATCCATCTTCACCGTAAGCGGTTGCGTGTAGCTCTTCCCGTCCACCGTGAGCTTCACGGTGTAAGTGCCGGGCAGGGCTGCCGGGCTGCCGCCCCCAAATCCGAAGAACGCAGCGCCGGGAAAGAGCGGCGGACCGGGCGCGGGCGTGTAGCGGAGATCCCACATGAAGCGGTGCATGCCGGCCGCCGCCGAGGGCGGGCCCTGCGGGTGCACCCAGGAGGCCGGGAACTCGAGAGTTTCAGGCTTGATGGCGGAAATGTGCTCCGCGCTCGAATGGCTGCGCACCAGTTTCCCCTTGGAGTCGAGAATGTCGATGGTCAGGGGACCCGACGCGTCCGATTTCAGGTAGTAGTCGATCATGGCGCCGACCGGAGGATTTTGCGCGAGAGCCTCGTCGCGCGGCGTCGGCGTGCCGTAGTCCGCGCCCGCGTTCATGCGAATGGCGTCGGCGGGACGGAAGAGGTATGCGTCGGATTGCGCGACCTGATCCGTGATCTGGCGCAGAGCCGTGATGTCATCGAGGATCCAAAAGCCGCGGCCGTGCGTGGCGACGATCAGGTCGTTATCGTGGATGGCAAGATCGCGCATCGACGTCGGCGGCAGATTGAGCTGAAGCGATTGCCACTGATCGCCGTCGTCGAAGGAGACGTAGACTCCCAGCTCGGTTCCCGCGAAGAGCAGGCCCTTTCGCCTCGGATCTTCTTTCACGGTTTGCGCGTAGACGTCGGCGGGCAGGCCATTCGTGATGAGCTGCCACGTCTTGCCCGCGTCGCGCGTGCGGTAGATGTAGGGATGATTGTCTTCCAGCCGGTGACGATCCACAGCGGCATACGCTTCGTTTGGATCGAAGTGCGACGCCTGCATCATCGCGATCTTGCTCCACGGCGTCAGTTGCGGCGGCGTGACGTTGTGCCAGGCTTTGCCTCCATCCGGCGTCACCTGGATGTAGCCGTCGTCGGTGCCGATCCAGACAAGGTTTGCGTGTGCCGCGATCGGAGACGGCGCAATCGTGTAGATCACGCCGCGACGTTGATACGGCGGCGCGTCGGCAGCGGTGGCCGCGTCCAGATTCGAGGGGGCGCCGGGATCTTTTCGTGTCAAATCGAGGCTGATTTGCGTCCAGCTGTGTCCGCCATCGATCGTTCTGTACAGGAACTGGTTGCCGAAATAGAGCGCATGCGGATCGCCCTCGGAAAAAACGAGCGGGAGCGTCCACGTTTTGCGAAACGGTCCTTTGCGGCCCAACTCCGGCGAAACGCTGCGGACCTCCTGCGTTGCCAAATCGCATTTGGATACGTCGCCACCGAAGGTGATCTCCGGGTGCAGCGGATCGGGTGCCGTGTAGCCGCTTTCGCCCCCGACGCAGTAGCCGGTCCAATCGTGCATGGAAATGTCCGTGTGGCGGCTGCGGCTCGGAACGCTTACAGAGCCGCTATCCTGCTGCGCGCCGGTCAGCCAATACGGAAAGCGCGAATCCGGCGCCACATGATAAATCTGCGCGGTCGGCTGGTTGTACCAGGAGCTCCACGTCTTGCCGCCGTCCACGGAAACGACGGTGCCCTGATCGCTCGCGACGATCATGCGATTCGGATCCGTCGGATAAATCCAGAGCTGGTGATAATCGTCGCCGCCAGGCGCGCCTTTGAAGGCCGTCCACGTCTTACCCCCGTCGGTGGAGCGATAGACAGAGGTGTCGGAAACATAGACGTCGTCCGGATCCTTCGGATCGACGACGATATTGCCGAAGTACCAGCCGCGCTGCCAGACGCGGCGCTGGTCCGACATTTTGTGCCACGACGCACCGGCATCACCGGAACGATAGATGCCGCCATCCTTTGCGTCGACGACAGCGTAAACGCGATCAGGATTCGTGGGAGCGACGGCAACGCCGATGCGGCCCACGCCCTCTGTGGGAAGGCCGGTGGTGAGCTGATTCCAGGTATCGCCCCCGTCGGTGGACTTGAAGATTCCGCTGCCCGGGCCATACGAGGGAGGATAAATGCTCCACGGCGGGCGCCGCGTGTCCCACAGGGACGCGTAGATCGTTCGCGAGTTCGCCGGATCGAACGCGAGATCGATGGCGCCGACGTTTTCGTTCTTGTAGAGAATTTTCTTCCACGTTGCGCCGCCGTCGGTCGAGCGATACACGCCCCGCTCCGGATTCGCACCATATGCGTGACCGAGCGCCGCGACGAAAACGATGTCCGGATTGTGCGGGTCAACGAGAACGCGCCCGATCTGGCGCGTATTGTCGAGGCCGATATGGGTCCATGTCTTTCCGGCGTCGGTGGATTTATACATGCCGTCGCCGAAGGAGATTTGCGAGCGCATGTCAGCTTCGCCCGTACCGACGTAGACAACGTTGGGATCGGACGGCGCGACATCAATCGCACCGATCGACGCAATGGGCTCGGAATCGAACACAGGGGTCCAAGTGCGGCCCGCGTTTTCCGACTTCCACACGCCACCGCCGACCGAGCCGAAGTAAAACGTGTCGGGCTGGCCCGGAACTCCGGTAACACCGTTGCTGCGGCCGCCGCGGAACGGGCCGACCATCCGCCAGTGCAGTCCGGAATAAAGGCTCTGCCTGCCGGCAGGCAGGCTCGGCGAAGACTGCCGTGCGGACAGGGCCGGAAACGCGCAGAAAAGGATGAGTGCTGTTAACGCTGCTTGCGCAAGAAAGCGTGCCGCTCGAGACTGCCGCTCCATCGTGTGCCCCTTTTTGAATTGGCGTTCAGCTTACAAGCGAGCGAGGATACAACACCGGAGCCCGTTTTGGGGAAACGCTGCAAGTTTTTTTAGTGAACCCGCTCCCAATTACGCCAATTCGCCGGCGCGCGAATCACGTCCAAGGAGAAAGTCACGCGCGTTGACGACGGCACGGAATCTCGCGGGATCGCCTCCAACATCCGGGTGATGGCGGCGAGCCTCTTTACGGAAGGCCAGTTCGATCTGCTGTTCCGAGGCTCCGGGAGCAAGGCCGAGCACGCGCAGAGCGGCGACACGCTCGTCTCCCTGCGATCGTCTTTCGCTGCTGACGCTTGGACGGGTCCGCTTCGTTCCGTGCGCAGCCTCGCGAAGGCCGGCGAGAGTGTTGGGACGAAATCCGTGCGCTGTCGCGTATTTTTCCACGACCTTCAACACTTCCTTAAATGAAACAGAGCGGAAGATGGGCGATTTGCGCAGCACTTCAAGCCATTCCTCGGCCGGAAGTTCGAGTGTGTCACCCAGGCAGACGGAGTACTCGATCTGCTTCCCGCTGTGGTCCCCGCCTCCGCTATTTCCGCCACGCTCCGCGATGCACAGAAAGAAGAAGGTGCGCTGGCCATCCTGCTTGGCTCTGACAAACACGGGATCGATCCATTGGACGGAATCGCTTTGATTCGCGGTTCCTCAGCCGGTCTACTCTTGGTACCACGACGCGATGGAAATGTCACTTTCGCCGCAGTTCAACTTCCACAGAGAAATGTTGCGGCGAACACGCGAAGCGCGATTTCCTGCCAACGTGCCGAGGCGCGCGAGAGCAGCACGAACCGTTAGTTCGACGGCATCTTGAATTCCTTGGCGAGGACAATCGTTCCGTTTTTTGTCGAATTCATCCGGATCTGCTTCACCGGGCCGTAGTCCGGGTCGTTATACCAGTGGCGGGCTGCCTGCTCCGAATCGAACCTCAGCACGATCGTCACTCGTGGCGGTCGTCCTTCCAAAGCGGCGGCCTCGCGGTCAGCGACCAGAATTTCAGCTCCGTGCTTCTGAAGGAGCGGCACGACGGCGGCGACATAGCCCTCATAGCCCTTGGCGTCGGCGATGTCATACTCTGCGATCACATAAACGGACATAGGGAACTCTCCAGTGTGTGAAGATCAGGATTTGATGCAC
>DATGHM010000178.1:0-6573 GCA_035307985.1 Candidatus Acidiferrales bacterium | reverse complement strand
AACGCGCGTCTCTTGCGCTATACCGGCGACATGGACGCCGAGTACGCAAGCTACTCGCCCGACACGAAGGAGATTCTTCAGGCGTTCACCGGCGGGATAAATGCTTACATCGCCGAACGCACCAAGCCGGGCGGCCCAGGTTTGCCCGTCGAATTTCAGATAGCCGGATTCAAGCCTGAGCCATGGAAGCCGGAAGACTGCTTGAATCGAATGGCCGCATTTTCCATGACCGGAAACTCCATGGCCGAGCTGTATCACGCAGAGGCTGTTGCTGCGCTGGGCGCGGCCCGGGCGACAAAACTGTTCGATTTCGATCCGGCGGTCGAACTTGATCCCGCGCCGGGTGTGAACTTTGCCGGACTATCGCCGCAACTGCTGCGCAATCTGGTGGGCAGCGATTCTCGAATCGAATTCCCCGCACACGCGCTGGAAGGCAGCAATGACTGGACCGTATCCGGCGAGCTGACCGCAAGCGGCAAGCCGATCGTCGCCAACGACCCGCATCGAGTGATTGCGGAGCCGTCGCTCCGCTACATCGTTCACCTGGTTGCGCCCGGCTGGGATGTGATCGGAGCTGGAGAACCGGGCCTTCCCGGCGTGGCCGTCGGTCACAACCAGAATATTGCCTGGGGCTTCACGATTTTCGGACTTGACCAGCAGGATCTCTACCTCGAGAAGCTAAATCCGACAAATCCGCTCGAATACAAGACGGAGCACGGCTGGGAGAAAATGCGCGTCGAGAAAGAGACGTTTGGCGTGCGTGGTCAGCCAAGCGTGGCTGTCGACCTGAAATTTACCCGGCACGGTCCGGTGCTGTGGGAGGACACAACGCGGGCGCTGGCCCTGCGCTGGGTTGGGGCGGAGCCGGGCACCGCCGGCTACTTGGGCTCCCTGGCCGTCGATCGCGCGCAGAACTGGGAAGAATTCCAGGACGCGATGAAGCGCTGGAAGGTGCCGTCGGAAAATATTGTCTATGGCGACCGCGCCGGAAACATCGGGGAATTTTCCGCCGGGCTCGCGCCGCTGCGCAGGAATTGGTACGGACTCCTGCCCGTTCCAGGCAATGGCAAGTATGAATGGAGCGGGTTCCTGCCGACCGAACAGTTGCCCCACTCCTACAATCCCGCCGCGGGATTCATCGCGACCGCGAATCACAAGATGATTCCGCCGGGCTATCCGTATAAGGTCGGATACCAATGGGACCCCGGATTTCGTTTTCGCCGGGTCACGGAAGTTCTCGAAGCAGCAAAATCCCATGGGCACAAGCTCGACGTGGCGGACATGGAGAAGCTGCAGGGCGACGTGGCCTCTCTGCCGGGGCAGGAGTTCGTCAACCTGTTGCGCCGAGCGGCCGGGAGTAGTACAGATCCGGCTGTGCGATTACTGGCCGCCTGGGATGGCGTTGTCACAAAAGAATCCGCAGCGGCCGCCCTCTACGAAGTCTGGCTGCAGCAAGTTACGACGGCAGTAACGCACCGCGCCGTTCCGAAGGAATTGTGGGCCATGATGCGGGGTTGGCCGGTCTCCAGGGTTCTTGACGCTCTATCGCATCCAGCGCCCAACATCTTCGGCGCGCAACCCGAAACCGCGCGGAACGAACTGCTCCTCGATACTCTGAAATCGGCGCGCGAGAAGCTTGCCAAACTCGAAGGCTCCGATCCAGCGAAGTGGTCGTGGGCGCGAATTCATACAGTGGAGTTCCGTCATCCGCTGGACCAGGCTCCGCAGGCGAAAGCTTTGCTCGATCTGGGACCGATCCCGCGCCCCGGAGACGACTACACCGTGAACGCGACCGGCTTTTGGAATAGCGGCTTCCAGCAAATAGCGGGCGCGAGCTATCGCGAGGTCCTGGACCTGAGCGACTGGGACAAATCCGTTGCTGTGAACGTGCCGGGACAGAGCGGACAGCCGGGCAGTCCTCATTATTCGGATCTTCTGCCGCTGTGGGGTGAAGGGCGCTACTTCCCCCTGTGGTATTCGCGGGAATCGGTGGAGAAAGACACGGCCGACAAGCTCACGCTGGAGCCTCGATAGACGAATGGGCGCGTTGCTGGGTGCTCATTTGGCCGACCGGCGCAATGTTTCAGCGAAACAGGTTGTGGCCAATTCTGCGCGCCGCAACTATACTTCGTCCGAAATGGCGCGAACTCTGCTCGCCATCCTCACCCTCGCGTTTTCTGGAAACGCCTATGCGAGTGCGCCTCACGGTATTCCGCGGCAGTTGGCTCGCGAACGCGCGGCGCGCGTCTCGAACGTGCGATACCGCCTAAATTTCGATCTCGAATCGCATGCATCGACGACGCAGGGCAGCGAACAACTTCAATTCGTTCTGCGCGGAACGGGCCCGCTACTCCTGGATTTTCGTGACGGAAAACTCGAACAAATCTCAGTGAACGGCAAGCCGCTCACTACGGCCCTCGACAATGGCCACATCGATCTTCCCGCCAACGCCCTGCGCGAAGGAGATAACGTCGTTCAGGCGGCCTTCGTCTCGAACGTCGCTCCCGCGGGAAAGCCGCTCACACGCTTCGAGGATCGCGACGACGGCTCCGAGTACATCTACACGCTATTCGTTCCCATGGACGCCAGCATGGCGTTCCCATGCTTCGACCAACCGGACATCAAAGGCCGCTTCCAGCTTACCCTTGTCACGCCGAGCGGTTGGGCGGCGATTTCGAATACGTCCGTGCAGCGAATCGTGGCCCGGGGCGGTGAGCAGCAGACCCTGTTCGTCGAGACTCGACCCATCAGCACATACTTGTTCGCCTTCGCGGCCGGCCCGTTCCAAAAAATTCACGACACACCGGGCCTTCCCGGGCTCTACGTCCGCAAGTCGCAATTCGAGCGCGCGCAAGCGGAAGCGCCGGAAGTGCAGGAGATCGCCGCACAGGGAATCAAGTACCTGTCCGAGTATTTCGCGCAGCCGTTCCCGTTTCCGAAGTACGATATGGTTCTCATTCCAGGCTTCGCGTATGGCGGAATGGAGCACGCCGGCGCCACGTTTCTGCGCGAAGAGTCCGTGCTTTTCCGGACGGCTCCGACGCATCTCGACCTGCTTGGGCGCGACATTCTCGTCCTGCACGAACTCACCCACCAATGGTTCGGCGATCTCGTCACCATGCGCTGGTTCGACGACCTCTGGCTGAAAGAAGGCTTCGCGCAGTACATGGCCTATCAGGCGCTCGCGTCGTTGAAGCCGAACGAACTCATCTGGAAGCGTTTCTACGAATCGATCAAGCCCGCAGCTTACGAGATCGATTCGACGCAAGGCACCACGCCGATCTATCAGGACATTCCCAATCTGGCGGATGCCAAGTCCGCTTATGGAGCGATCGTCTATTCGAAAGCGCCGGGCGTGCTGAAGCAGCTCTCCTTCCTACTGGGCGCCGGGCATTTTCGTGATGGCCTGCGCGTGTACCTGAAAGAACACGCGTACTCGAACGCGGAGTGGAGCGACCTGATTCATGCGTTCGAGCACGTCTCGGGAAAACCGCTGGATCATTGGGCGGACATGTGGATTCGTCACCGCGGAATGCCGCAGGTGGACGTTTCCTGGTCGTGCAGCGGGGATGGCCTCACGCATCTTTCGCTTGCGCAGCATGACGTGCTCGGCACAGACGCGATCTGGCCGATCGCCACGCAGACCTTGCTGGCCTTTCCGGACGGTCAGACCTCCCGCATCCGCGTCGACCTCCAAGCGCGGAGCGCGAACGTTCCCTTCGATCCTCGCGCGCGGTGCCCCGCGTTCGTGTTCGCAAACGACGAGGATTACGCGTACGGCCGATTTCTTCTCGATGCGAAGAGCCAGCGCTACGTCCTCGCGCATCTTGCCGGCGTTAACGACGTCTTCACGCGAACCCTGCTCTGGGGCGCGCTGTGGGACTCCGTTCGCGAAGCTGGTCTCGCGCCGCGCGAGTATCTCGAGCTGTCGGCGCATCTGCTACCGAACGAGAGTGACCTCTCGCTCGTGCAGACCATCCTCTCGAATTCCACTATGGCGCTCCACCGCTACCTCAGCGACAAGGCGCGCGCGGCGTTCGTTCCGCAATTCGAAGCGATGACTTCGCGCAGCATGCTCGACGCGAAGGATCACGATCTCCGTATTCTGTGGTTCCGCGGATTTCGTTCCGTCGCAGAAACGCCCGAAGCGCTTGCAAAATTGAAATTGTTGTTGAAGCGAAAGATTTCGGTTCCGGGCGTCCAGCTGCGTCCGCTCGATCGCTGGACGATGGTGACGGCACTAATCGCGTTCAACGACCGGGAGGCTCACACAATTTTCGAAGCGGAGCGCAAGCGCGACCCGGGCGGCGACGGCCAGAAGTATGCGTACGCCACCGAAGCGGCGAGTCCCGACGCGAAAACGAAGAAGAAATATTTCGACGAATACCTGCACGACCCTTCGCGCCCGGAGGACTGGATCGAACTCAGTCTTCATTCGTTCAATTATTGGAATCAGTCGGCGCTCACGCGGCCTTATTTGAAACCGGCGCTCGAAGCGCTGCCTCAGATCAAACGCGACCGCAAGATTTTCTTCCTCGTTGACTGGCTCAACGCCTTCATCGACGGCCAGCGCTCGCCTGCTGCGGACGCGGAAGTCCACGAATATCTGCGCACTGCCTCGCTCGAACCCGATTTGCGCCTTAAAATCCTGCAGGCCGTAGACGAACTCAACCGCACCGTCAAGATCCGCCGGAAATTCCCCGACTAGAACACTCCGATCGCACCGCGAAGGCGCCGGCGCACGTCCTCAAAGCGCATTTTCAGGAAACGCTACCGGTCCGGAGATTCTGTGCCGCGAAGACTCTGCAGGGCCGTCAGTGCCTTTCGGGCATTCGAATCATTGGGGTCCAGGGTGAGAGCTTTCTCCAACTCCGCTTCGGCTTTGCTGATCTTGCCGGTGCTGCGATAGAGAAAGGCGAGATTCTTGTGCAGTGTGCCTGCAACCGCGCACTCGCCGCAGATCTGAACAGCCTGTTGCATCTGGCTAATCGCATCGGGCCAGTTCTGCGCTCTGGCCGCTTCCAAAGCGAAACGGCGCAGCATCGCGGCGCGGTCCGTCATTTGTTCCCTTTTTTGAAGCTCTTCGAGACGGCTGTAGTACTGCTGCGCCTGCGGATCATGCTTTTTGGTTAAGGCTCGCGCGAGGGTATAGAGGGCGTGCGATTCGTCGGGATTCAGCTGCACCGCTTTTTTCCAGTGCTCGATGGCTTGGTCCGTTTTTCCAACCTGGTCCAGGCACTGGCCGAGCAAAAACTGAGCATCAGCATTGGTGGGATTCAAAGCGACAGCCTTTGCCGCGAGTTCCGCCGCCTCAGCGTTATTGGCCTGCTGCCTCGCCATCAAAGCCAGAAAGTAGAACGCGTCCTCTAGCGTAGGCTGAAGCCGGATGGCTGTCGTGAGTTCGTTGTGAGCGTCAGCGTATCGGCCGGTAACGAAGTAAAGGCGTCCGAGGCTCATGTGGGCCGCCGCGGAATTGGGATCGAGGCGCGCCGCTGAAGCGAATTCCTTGAGGGCGCGTTCTTGATCGCCCTGCTCGGCGAGAGCGATGCCCAGGTTCAAGTGAGCGTCGGACGAGTTCGGCTGCAGTTCGACCGCCTTTTGAAACGCCGCCATCGCATCCGCTCCGCGTCCGGCTCTTGCACGCACGACGCCGAGAGCCGTATAGGCCGCCGCGTCCCCTGGATTCGCGTCAATCGCACCCTGCAGTTCGCTCTGAGCCTTCCAGAACCCTTCGATCTTCGCCAAACTGAGCGCGAGGTTGACCCATGCCTCCGAAAAACCCGAGTCGGTCAGCGTCGCCCGCCGGAACGCCGCAACTGCTTCGCGATCCTTCCCCTCGTGGGAATACAGAACGCCAATATTGTTCAGCGCTTCGGCGTACTTTGGATTGTTCGCGATTGCCGCCTTGAATTCCTTCTCCGCCTCGATTTCCTGTCCTGTGCGCGCAGCCAGCAGCCCAAGTTGATTGTGCGCTGCTGCGAGATCGGGTTTGAGCTGAAGCGCGCGGTCCAGTTCTCGACGCTCGCCTTCCCGGTCGCCTAGACCTCCAAGCGCGAGCGCCAGGTTGAAATAGAGCTGCGCGTCTCGCGGAGTAAGATCGAGCGCGCGGCGATAGGTTTCCGCAGCCGCTTTCAGGTTCCCGGCAGCAAACAGATGATTTGCTTCGGTTACGAGCGGGTCGGTTTCCAGCTGTGTTTTTCCGCTGATCGACTGCCCTGGCGTCTGTTTCGCGGTCTCAGAAGGGGCTTGAGCGGCGAACGCCACGGTCGCCAGCAAGAATACGATCCCTGCCGCCACGCGCCGGCCCACGTTGCGCAGGATCGCGTTCGTTTCAACCCGCAGGACTTGCCGGCTGCAATGACGGCCTCTCATTTCAGTAGCATACTCCGCCGCTTATCTGTTCTGCAGGCGATTGCTGGCGCGGCCGGCGCTGCTGCTTTCTTGAACCTCTCTCAGGAACGAGCGCAACAGGTCCACCTGCGGAAACAGTCGCAGAGCCTGGGTCAGAGTCGCCGCGGCCTCGCGCGGGCGATTCGTCGCGAAGTAGTCTTCCGCCAGCAGTGAGTAGAGCTT
>DATGHM010000177.1:0-6709 GCA_035307985.1 Candidatus Acidiferrales bacterium | reverse complement strand
TCAACTATTCAAGGAGTTCTATGCATATATCGAGCGCGGTGATATGAACGCCCCTCGCCCGTTCCCCACTTTCGAAGCGGGCCACGCGGGCCTCGTCTTGTGCGAAGCGATTGCCGCCAGCGCCCGCGACCGCAAATGGATCGCCGTTCCCGCGCTCTCGTAAATTCCGGAAGCTACAAACCAGCCGCCCGCGCTTGCGAATCGGTGTATGCTTCCGCCCGCGTCGCGCTTCCCGCTTCGAGCGGGATCGTGAATCGAGCGCGCCGGAAAACGGGGGCAACATGCGAAGGGCGTCGCGGGTTTGGCTGGGCGCTGGGCTCCGCGGAGGCGTAGCGTTCGCGCTGGCCATTGGATTCGCAGCGACTTTGCGTAGCGCGCCACGCCGCGCCCCCGAAGCTCCTCAGCGCCCCGCCATCATTGGCATCTCGCATATCGGCCTGAACACCGACAATCTCGCCGCTGCTCGCGCGTTCTACACCGGCGTTCTCGGCCTCAGCGATGCGTTCAGCCTCGACGATCCTCCGGGAAAATTGCTGCTCACCTATTTCAAAGTTAACGATCATCAATTCATCGAAGTCTTTCCCGGGGAAAAGAGCGCGGCCCAGGGATGGCTCTCGCACATCGCGTTTGAAACCGCCGATGCCGAACAGTTGCGCGCCTATCTCGCGAGCAAGGGCGTGAAGGTGCCCGACAAGCTTCCGCCCATGCTCGACGGCAATCGCGGTTTCGACGTCACCGATCCCGACGGCCACACCGTCGAATTCGTCCAATTGATGCCCGGTTCGATACACAGCCGCGATTTCGGAAAGCACCTTCCGGCCACACGCATTTCGGACCACATCATCCACGTCGGTGTCACGGTGCGCGACCGCGCCGCCGCCGACAGGTTCTATAGGGACATTCTCGGCTTCCACGAATTCTGGCATGGCGGCATGAAGGACAACAAAACCGACTGGATCGATATGCGCGTCCCCGACGGCAAGGATTGGCTCGAGTACATGCTCAATGTCGGCGATCATCCGTCGGTGCGAACGCTGGGGATCGTGAATCACTTCGCGCTCGGCGTACCCAGCGCAAACGCTGCATACAAAATCCTTCTCAAGCGCGACCCGAAATTGCCCGAGAAGCCGCAGATCGGCCGCGACGGTAAATGGCAGCTCAATCTTTACGATCCCGATCAGACGCGCGCCGAACTGATGGAGCCGAAGCCCGTGAAGAAACCATGTTGCTCGCCGATGACGCAGTAGACTGTCCCTGTTTCAGATTTGCCGGTTTGAGATTTGAATGTAGCGCCGCGGTCTTCAGCGCGGCACAGAGCTTGTGCGAATCGCCGAAAGGCCGCAAACATCAGCCTTCGTTTTGAAAGGAGACCAGATGGCCCCGAGCCCCATATCGCGTCGCGAGTTCATGAAGAACAGCGCTGGAGCTGCAGGAGTTTACGCTGTAGCGCAAACCATTCCGCTGCAGCCCGAAGGCCCGGCGTGGGCCGGCGCTGCCTCGCGCCCCGTCGCTCCCAGCGACCGCGTCCGCTTTGGCATCGTCGGCGTCGGCATGCAAGGCTCGGGCCTCCTCGCAAATGCCATTCAGTTGCCCGGCGCCGAATGCGCGATGGCCTGTGACCTGTACGATGCCCGCCACACGCTGGCGCAGGAAATTGCCGGTCCGAACGTGCCCACCACGCGCCGCTACCACGATCTCCTCAATAAAAAAGATATCGATTGCCTCATCGTCGCCGTCCCCGACCACTGGCACAAACAAATCGTCGTCGACGCGGTGAGCGCCGGCAAAGACGTCTACTGCGAAAAGCCCATGTCGCATTCGCCCGCCGACGGCGTGGCCATGGTCGAAGCGACCCGCAAATCCGGCCGCATCGTTCAGGCCGGCTCGCAGCGCGTCAGCGGCATCATCGCGGCCAAAGCCAGAGAGTTGTTGGCGCAAGGCATCATCGGCGACCTCATGCTGATCCAGGGATGGAACGGCCGCAACTCGCCCTGCGGCGCGTGGGAATATCCGCTCCCGCCCGGAATCTCCACCGAAAATTTCGATTGGGAGACTTGGCAGGGCACTGCGCCGCATCGACCGTTCGATGCGAAATACTTTGCGCGCTGGCGCTGCTGGCGCGAATACGGCACCGGTGTGGCCGGCGATCTGATGGTCCATATCGTCAGCGGCATGCTCGCCATGCTCGGCACCAGCGATCCGCCAGCCCGCTGCATGGCCATGGGAGGCATCCTTCGCTGGAAGGACGGCCGCAACATGCCCGACGTTCACGCCTCCACCTTCCAGTATCAACGGCTCGGCGAAGTCCCTGTCTATCTGCAGCTGAATCTCGGAACCGACTATCCCGAGATGTACCACTTCATGGGCTCGAAGGGGGTTCTGGAAGTCAACGGAACGAGTATCACCTGCGTGCCGCAATCCGGCGAGGACGATTCGCCCTGCTATTACGCAAGCAGTTTCCCTCGCGCCATGCACGAGGAATACGTGAAGCAATGGAACGCCGAGCACGACACGCTGGGCAAAGAAACGGTCATCGAAGGCGTTCGCTTCACCGGCCCTTCCTGGGACGACGTCAAACCGCATCTCTGGAATTTCTTCCAGGCGGTCAAGAGCCGCCAGCCAGTCGTCGAAGACGTCGTCTTCGGCCATCACGCGGCTCTCGCCTGCCACATGGCGAATGAATCGTACTTCGCCGGTGGCGGCGTCCACTGGGACGCCGCCTCGCAAACAATTCAGACCTGAGCTATCGAAGCGGGCAATCGTTCGCGAAGTTTTTCGCCCGAAATTGCTCAATTTCATCCGAACGTGCGCGACGTCGCACCCGGAACTCGTAATCTATATCGCCAAGGCGATGAAGCTAAGGAGAGCAGCAGTAGAAATCCGCCAATTTCCGCTCGACACGGGAGGTGCAAATGGCTTCTGTGAGCGCTGACCTTTCCACTCCTTTCGTCAAGCCGCGGCCATTTCTCGCCATCGGTGTAGGCGGCCTGATCATTGGCGTGCTCGACCTCGCGTACGCGATCATCCTGTACGCTCCGCACAAGCCCATCCTCATTCCGCAAACAATTGCCACTGGCGTCCTCGGACTGAAATCCTACTCGGGAGGTACGGAGACAGCGGTGCTCGGAGTCTTCCTTCACTTTGTCATCGCCTTCGGCGCGGCGACCGTCTACTATCTCGCCAGCCGAAAGCTGACATTCATGGTCCACCGCGCCGTTCTCTGCGGACTCATTTACGGCGCTTTGGTCTATGCCTTCATGCACGCGGTCGTGCTGCCGCTCTCGGCGGCTCCCAATTCGCACATGGCCTTGATTTACAAAGCGTGCGAGTTTGTCGAGCACTGGTTCTGTGTCGGACTGCCCATCGCGCTTTCCGTCCGTCACTATTCGCGATAGCTGCTTGCTGGCCGGACGGTTGCCTTTACCTCCGATGATCGTTGGTGTTTGTCGCCTGTGAAATCCCCGCTAGCCACCCTGCATGCGGCAATCGAGCACCGCCGTCCCGTTCACGCGGTCGCTCTTCAAATCATTCAGTGCGCGATTCGCCTCGCGCAACGGATAAACTTGCACCTGCGTGCGCACCGGAATTTCCGCCGCCACGCGCAGAAAATCTTCGCCGTCCTGCCGTGTGTTGTTCGCCACGCTCCGAATCAACCGCTCCTGGTACAGCAGGTCGTAGCTGAACGACGGGATGGGGCTCATGTGAATCCCGCCCAGGATGAGCTTGCCGCCTTTCTTCAGCGCCTCGAGCGCGGGTGGCACCAGTTCGCCTGCCGGTGCGAAGATAATCGCCGCGTCCAGCTTCGCCGGAGGCGCATCCGCCGCCTCGCCCACCCACACCGCGCCCAACTCTGCCGCAAGCTGCCGGTGCTTCTCTCCGCGCGTGGCCGCGTAAACCTCCACGCCCCAGTGGCGGGCCACTTGAATCGCCACATGCGCGGCCGCCCCAAAGCCGTAGAATCCCAGTTTGTCTCCCGCCTTCACTTCCGAAAGCCTCAGGCACCGGAAACCAATGATCCCCGCGCACAACAGCGGCGCAAGCTGCTCGTCCGACAGTTTTTCCGTAAGCGTGTACACGAAATCCTCCGGCGCGACCGCGTATTCCGCGTAGCCGCCATCGTCCGTGTATCCCGTGAACTGCGGGTGATCGCAAAGGTTCTCTCGTCCTGAGAGGCAGTATTCGCACGTTCCATCCGTTTTGTGCAGCCACGGAATTCCGACGCGCTCTCCCTCCCGCCGCCGCTTGGTCCCTTCGCCCAGTTTGTCAACGAGCCCTACAACCTGGTGCCCGGGAATGATGGGCGATTTTCGCGGCGGTAGTTCGCCCTCCACCACATGCAAATCCGTCCGGCAGACGCCGCACGCGCTCACGTGAACGCGCACCTCGCCGGGCCCCGGCTCGGGAGCCGGCGCATCCTCACACTTCAGCGGATTCGTTGTCACCGCCGCCGGTGAATGCAAAACGCACGCCTTCATTGACTCACTCCCGCTTTTCGTAGCCCCGGCGTCTCGCCGGCGATTTTTATTGTTCCCGACCGACGATGACGCTTTCGAGGATCATCCCGCCGCCTTCGCCGCCGCAATTCCGGCATTCTCCGCCACGTCGAGCGCGATCGCCGACCAATCCAGGTTCCCGCGCCCTTTAGCCACGCTCGTCAGCCAGCGATCGTGCAGCAGGCTCGCCAGAGGCAACGGTGTCACGCTCGCCGCTCCGGTTTCCAGAATCAGGTTGATGTCCTTCAAGCCCAGCGCCAGCCGGAAGCCCGGCGGCTCGAATTGCCCCTCCGCCATGATTTTTGCGTACGAGTAGTGAAGCGGCGAAAACTTCCCGATCATTTCCGCCACGGCTTTCTTGCTCACGCCGTTCTTCTCCGCCAGAACGAGCATCTCCGCCAGCGCTTCCACCGTCGAAGCAATCAGGAAATTCCCGCACAGCTTCACCACGTTCGCCGACCCGGGGTCTTCCCCGAAATCGAAGCTCCCCTGTCCGATCGCCGCCAGCATTGGCTTCACCTTCTCTTTCGCCGAAGCCGGTCCAGCGATGCAGACAAACAGTTTCGCCGTCGCCGCCGCGTCCGGCCGCCCGAAAACCGGCGCCGCGACGTACGTCACCCCAAATTGCTCGTGGTGCTTCGCCAGCTTGCGCGCCGTGGCCGGAGAAATCGTGCTCAGCGAAACGTGAATTCCGCCGCGCCCCAGCGCCTCTACGAACGACGGCTCGGCGAAGCAAATTTCCTCCACCGCCCGGTCGTCTGCCAGCATCGTGAAAACGATTCCGCCCGCCTGCGCCACATCCGCCGGATTCCCCGCCGCCACCGCTCCCTGTTCCACCAGCCGCGCCGCCTTCGACCGCGTCCGGTTGTAGACGCGCAATCCATATCCCGCGCGTCTCAGATTCTCCGCGATCGGCTCTCCCATATTGCCGAGCCCTATGAATCCAATGGTTTCCGCCATCACTGCCTCCTCAACTTGTTGTAGAGCCTCTGCATGCCTGGCTTTGGTTCCCCGCCTTCGCACCTACCCGCTCTCGCAATCTCCTGCTCGTTCCTGCCCCCTCCTACCCCGAATGGATGCGTGGCCTTCGTGCGAGGACGCACAGTATCGCGCGGCTCCGCGATTCCAAATTGCGCGCCGCTCAAGTATATAATCCCCTCGAAGAATCAGCCGACGTCGCCTCACCCGGAGACGCCCGGCCACGCCCGGAGACAATTGATGCCCAAGAAAAAGTTCAAGGACCTCACCGAGCGCGAAATCCTCGCCCTCGCCATCCAGCTCGAAGAAGAGGACAGCCGCGTCTACGCCGACTTCGCCGACGGCCTGAAAGAAACCTATCCGGCAACCGCAAGAGTTTTCGAGGACATGCAGGTCGAGGAATCCCGCCACCGCCAGAGCCTGATCGACATGTACCAGCGGCGCTTCGGCGACCACATTCCCCTGATTCGCCCGCAGGACGTGAAAGGTTTCGTCGAGCGCCGCCCCGTCTGGCTCGTCCGTCCGCTTGGCATCGCCGCCGTTCGCAAACAGGTGGAAGTGATGGAACAGGAAACGATGCACTTCTACGAGCGCGCCATGACGCGCATTTCCGATCCGTCCACGCGCAAGCTCCTCGGCGACCTCGCCGAAATCGAGCGCCAGCACGAAAACTTTGCGCTGGGCCTCGAAGAAAAGCACCTGACCGAGGAGTCCATCAGCACCGAAGACAGATCCCAGCGCCAGTTGTTCATGCTGCAAATTATCCAGCCCGGACTCGCCGGTCTGATGGACGGCTCCGTTTCCACCCTCGCCCCCATCTTCGCCGCCGCCTTCGCTACGCGTTCAACCAGAGCGGCCCTTCTCGTCGGACTCGCCGCCTCTCTCGGCGCGGGCATCTCCATGGCCTTCGCCGAAGCCCTTTCCGACGACGGCTCGCTCACCGGACGCGGCCGGCCCATCATTCGCGGCACCATCACCGGTTTGATGACCACCGCCGGCGGCCTCGGCCACACCCTCCCGTTCCTCATCTCAAGTTTCCATGTCGCATTTACGGTCGCGATGTTCGTCGTCGCCGTCGAACTCGCTGTCATCAGCTACATCCGCCACCGCTACATGGATACGCCTCTGCTCTCCTCCACCATGCAGGTCGTCGTCGGCGGCGTCGCCGTCTTCATCGTCGGCATCCTCATCGGCAGCTCGTGAATCCGCTTTGCGGTCCTTGACTCACACTGTTCCTC
>DATGHM010000176.1:0-3402 GCA_035307985.1 Candidatus Acidiferrales bacterium | reverse complement strand
GCCGCGGTCTAACACAGGGGCTAAAGCCCATTCATCGCCGGTCGGCGGACGGTATGACCGAAGTCATACCCTGACACGAAAACCATCGCGGTACGCTACGACCGAAGTCATGCCCTGACACGAAAACCATCGCGGTACGCTACGACCGAAGTCATGCCCTGACACGAAAACCATCGCGGGACGCTATGACCGAAGTCATGCCCTGACACGAAAACCCTCGCGGTAGGTTCACGCTGATACGGGCATGCGGCCCACAAGTGCGGCCAATCGGGAGATTGGCGCTCCCGGGAGACCGACACGGACGTGCGTCCGCCTGAAGAGCAAGGCCGCCGCGAACGGAAAGGGCTAGGCGCGGGCGGGTCCTGCCACGGCGGGCGCGGCGTGCCGTGCCCCTACGCGGCAAGACCCGAGCGGCGGCGTCAGTGCGCTATTTCCGGGCGGACTCGATTTCGTTGACGATGCGGTTGAGGTGGTAGACCTTGCTCAGGCCTTCGAGCAGGGCGCGGCTATCGACGGCGACGGAGCGATTCTTCGCCGCGTCGTAGCCATAGTCGCCACCGATGGAGTAGATGTTTCCGTCGAATATCAACCCGACGATTTCCCCTTCTTTGTTGATGAGCGGGCTGCCCGAATTGCCGCCGATGATGTCGTTGGTAGTGCAAAGGTTCATCGGCGTCTCCAGGTTCAGTTGGGACCTGGCGGAAAGCCAGCTTTTTGGCAAGTCGAACGGCGGGGCGCCGGTCGCGCGATTAAAGAGGCCGTCAATGGTCGTGTAGGGCTCGACGGATTTTCCGCGCGCGTCCTGAAAGCCCTTCACCGCGCCGTAGCTGAGCCGCAACGTGAACGTGGCATCGGGATAGACGCTGGTGCCGTAAATCGCGAAGCGGGCTTTGGCGATCCGCTCGGCCGCTGTCCGCGTCGGCGCCTCCACGCGCGCCTCGGATTCCTTGCGCTGCGCGAGCAGATCAGGGTCGATGGACCGGACGAAAGCGATCATCGGGTCGGTCGAAGCCGCTATCGCCGCCGACCCTCCGTTGTACAGGGCTTCTCGAACCTTGACGTCGTCGAGATGGGTTCCGCTGACGAGCCGATTCGCGAGTTCTTCGGGCGAATCCTTTCCCAGCATCTTTTGCACGAACGGATCATCCACGCCGAGGTCGCGCCGCGTGGATGAAAGCAGCCACCGCAGCTTGAGTTCTTCGAGATCCTTGTAAACGGGTACCGGCGCCGAAATCTGCTGCTGAACGCGCACGAGCGCCTGATCGGTGTACTCGGGCAGGCGTTCGCTATTGGGCTTGGTG
The DNA here is from genome assembly GCA_035307985.1 of Candidatus Acidiferrales bacterium. Lineage (GTDB taxonomy): Bacteria > Acidobacteriota > Terriglobia > Acidiferrales > UBA7541 > Palsa-295. The sequence goes on along the minus strand of DATGHM010000176.1, from coordinate 2,101 downwards.
CGCTCTTCGGCCGCTCGCACAAGCGCAACGGCGTATTCGAGGAGATCGGAGCGGCGAAACAGCCCGGTCGCGAACTGCTGATCGAAAAGTTGGGCGCGCGTCGTCTGGATCTGAGCGACTTCGTCCCACGCCGATTTGTCCGCGGCGAGCTTGGGATCGGCCGCAACGGCCTGGCGCAGCTTCTGCTCTTCCCGCACTTTGATATCGAAAAACTCGGGGTCGAGAAGCGCCTGTTCCCGGCCGAACACAACCTTGTAGGTGTTCTCGTCGAAGAACAGCTCTTCGTTTCCCTGGCGCGCGCGTTCCGGGCTTTCGGTGACGAACCTCTCCAGAAGTCCCCGGTACTCGGAGACGCTGGGAATCACGCTGGGCAGCGCTATGTCGCGCTCGAAAGCCAATTGCGATGTGGTGAGCTCGCGGCTGGTGCCTCCCGGATTGCCGGAGACGAACACCAACTCGCCGTCCTTCGAGCCGTTCGCGCTCCATTTCAGGTAGTCGGGGGTGGCCGCGGGATGACCGTCTTCGTAGGCCCGCACCAGGCCGATATCGAAATCGAAGCGCGGGAAATTGAAGTTGTCGGGATCGCCGCCAAACTGCGCCACCGACATTTCCGGAGCAAACACCAGGCGCACGTCGGTGTACTTCTTATAGCGGTACAAATCGTATACGCCGCCCTCGTAGAGCGAGACCACATCGCAGCGGATGGCAGGGTCCGAACCGCAGCTTTGCTGAAGCTCGGCCTCTTCGGCATGCAGCGCGGCATTCGCGGCACCGCCCGACTTGCCTGCCAGGGCTTTTTGTATCTCGGGAGTCACGTCGCGAATCTGAGTGAGCTGATCGAGCTCGAAGGCGGGACACTTTCGCTCCTCGGCGGGCGTGCCAGCGGTGAAACCCTTTTCGACGAAGTTCTGGTCGGCAGTCGAGAGTTCCTGGACGCAGTCGAGCACGCAATGGTGGTTCGTCATGACGAGTCCCTGAGGAGAAATGAACGAGGCCGAACATCCCGCCGCAATGCGCAATGAGGAAAGGCGCACGTGGTCGAGCCACCCTTGCGACGGCGCGAAGCCGTACTTTGCGCCTACGGTGCGAGACGGAAATTTGTCGAACGTCCACATTCCTTCGTCGGCGTGCAACAGAAGCGGCGAGGCGACGCAGACGACCAGCAATACCGCCAGGAGAGTCGAGAGCTGCATTCGGCGATTCGTTTTCATTCGTGGTTTCCTTTGGAGTGTGGCAGCAGCGATCCTTTGACTTGTGCGACTTGTGAAGTGCGGCAAAATTTTACACCGGTTCGTCTTCCGCGTGTTGCTTCCCTTTAAGGGCTCCCTTTAAGGGCGGCGCACAAACGATTCAATGGCGACGCTCTCGCTGGAGTACACCTGGAAAACCGTGGTCAGCCGGGAAAGCTCGAGCGCCTCCAAAACCCTTCGGCTCACGGTGGCCAGCTTGATGTCCCCTCCGGCCCGGCGAGCGACGGAGTACGATCGCGCCAGTTCGCCGATGCCGTAACTGTCGATCAGTTCGACGCGCGCGAGATTCAGCACAAACTTCTTCGAGCCGTCGCCGGTGAACACATGCATCAAATCGCGAAGCTGGGTGTGGCCGTCGGTCAAGGTGAGTTTCCCGACCGCCTCGACGATTACGACGCCAGCGGTTTCTCGCGTGTGCAGTTGAAATCCCATTTACGCCTCCGTGGCCGCGCAGGGCGGGCATGCAGACCGCACTTGTTCTCTAAGACGCATTCCCCTTGCACTTCGACAAGAGGCCTGCTATCTTCCTGTCGAAGTGACAGGGGAGGCCTCTTGACCGAATCGCGACTCGATCTTCCGCAAGGCACTCTCGATCTGCTGGTTCTGAGGACGCTGGCCCTGGAGCCGATGCACGGCTGGGCCATTTCCGAGCGCATTCACCAGGTTTCCAGCAAGGTCTTGCAGGTCCAGCAGGGCTCGCTCTATCCGGCGCTGCACCGGCTCGAACGCCGCGGGTGGATCAAGGCGCATTGGGGCGCGTCCGAGAACAATCGGCGGGCGAAATACTATCAACTTACCAAGGCCGGCCGCAAACAGCTCGGAACCGAAGAGAGCGAATGGAAGAAATTGAC
>DATGHM010000175.1:0-2209 GCA_035307985.1 Candidatus Acidiferrales bacterium | reverse complement strand
CTATCAATCGGACGACCGCCAGCTCCCGTATTTCGAGGAAGTACTGGACCGTGTGCGGAGACTTCCCGGAGTTCGCAGCGCCAGTGCCACTGAATTCTTGCCGCTGTACGCGAAGGGATTCATCGGAGGAAGCTTCGGGATCGACGGACATCCCGCGAAACGCAATTCGATGATCGTTCCCGTATTCGCGGACTATTTTCAGACCATGGGTGGGCAGATCCTGTACGGCCGCGAATTCAACGACGCGGAAGTGCGTAGCGGTGCGAAGGTCGCGGTCGTCACTGAAGGGTTCGCTGCCGCGTTTGGCGATCCATCTCAGGCGATCGGTCGGCGGCTCACAACCGCAGGCGGGCGCTCTTGGGAAATCGTCGGCGTTGTGAAAGGGATGGATTACGAGACCGACCCGACGCTCATAAAGCCGTTTCAAGTCTTCATTCCGTCCGCGCATCCCGGCATTTTTCCCGCGGCAACCTTCGTCGCGCGCGTCGACGCCCCCGCAGAGAACCATCTTTCCGCGATCCGTGACACCATCCGCTCAGTCGACGCGGACGTGCCCGTTTTCGGCGCCGAAACCATGCAGCAGCGCCTGAATGAGCAGTTTGCTCATCCGAGATTCTATCGGTTCATCATTTGGACGTTCACGGGATTCGCATTGTTGCTGATCCTTGTTGGGACTTACGGTCTGCTCAGCTACACAGTGGCGCGCCGCGCCAGCGAGATTGGCATCCGCATGGCACTGGGCGCGTCGCGGAGTAATGTCGGACGCATGGTGCTTGGGGAGGCCTTTCTGACGGTTTGTGTCGGCGTCCTCGGCGGCGCTCCTCTCATCTTCTGGATCAAGCGCCTTGCCGGTCGGTTGATGGGAAGCGCGCCGGGTAGCCTGACCGCGCCAATCGCGTTTGGCGCATTGGCGATTCTCGCCCTCGTACTCGTCGCCGCCTACATCCCCGCGCGGCGCGCCATGCGCGTCGATCCGATGGTCGCGTTGCGATATGAGTGAGCACGGGTCGAATCATGCGACCGGTACGGGGCTGTCAAACGGCGTCTGACCCATTGACTCTCGCCGCGAGCAGGAATAGTCCTTCGCCCTGACAACAATTCCAGTAACATCGACCGTGAAGACGGCCAGGGCCGATAGCTAACAAGGATAGGATCGCGATGAACAAGCTTGCGCAGGAATCGCTTGGCAGGAGTCGGGAGAGCAGACTGTCGCGTGTTCACAGGCAACGGCGTTCGAAGACTGCGAAAGTTGACGGTAGTTTACGGGAAACGGAGAAACCTGGCTTAGCCGTACAGCCCGGGCCGAATCTCCGAATAACGCTCCCGATGCAGGCCAAAATTCTCGAGCTCTATCGTCAGGGCTGTAGCCTTTGCGAAATTGCACGGATAACGCATCGCGCGCGCCAGACTGTCACGAAAATCGTTCGAGCGCCGGAAGTTCAAGCGAAGATTCGAGAATAGAAAGAGCGCTTGCTCGGCTCGTCCGACAAATGGATCGAGTCGGTCAACTACGCTGTGGACGGCAACCTAGCGTATGAACTCATGAAAGATTTCGGAGTGATCCCACCGCGAGCGGAACACGTGCAGCCTCCGCAGCAAAACGGCCATCAGCCACTCGATCCTGAGCGCTTGGCCAAGGCCAGGGCGATTGGAATGATCGCTTTCGAGCGAGGTTCTTCGCCACCGCCCGAACCTGATGAACTCGAAAAACTCGTTCGGAAGTAGCTGGGGGCTGGAATTCATCGTAATAAGGTGAAAACCAGCCCAAATCGAATATGGGCGGTTTCCATCGCTGAATGGCCGGTTCCTCGATCCAGCCAGTCCAAAAGCCACCAAGAGCTTGGGGAACCGGCTAGGATGGCCGTCTGAAAGTGTTATTCGGCTTTCCGTGATCCCTTAGAGCCGGAGAGTTACCCGGCGCCGCGAAAAGCCATGCCTCAAATTCGTGGGCTCGCCGCCAACTTCAAACACAGATCGACTTTGTGCGACGCGGGAGTTGCTTCGGTGAAGCCCCGAGTTACGGGCAGGACAAGATAGAGCCGACGAGGCGATTCGCGCAACGTTAGATTATCCGTCATCCGCGATGTCGTTCACACCACGCCAGAGGAACCAAAACGTTACGCCGATCATGCCGAGATATCCAATCAAGCGGACCACGTCGGCGATCACTGCGTCGTAGGAGAGGATTCCAAGTTTCGTGAACAAGTAA
>DATGHM010000174.1:0-19011 GCA_035307985.1 Candidatus Acidiferrales bacterium | reverse complement strand
TGGTGCCCAAGAGAGGACTCGAACCTCCACGACCTTGCGGCCACTAGCTCCTGAAGCTAGCGCGTCTGCCAATTCCGCCACTTGGGCAACAGGTGGGGCAAAAGACTGAGGATTCATATTGCCGTCGCGGGGAAAGTTTGTCAACGAGGACACGGAAGCGCGCAACAAGTCTTGACCCAGGCGGCGAGCGCGCCTAAATTAGCAAGAAGGGCTGCCCAGTCGGCTCCGGCCAGGAGCATGGGGAGAAGCGAGATGGCTGCATCCTGCACAATGATCGAACGGCGGCGAGCAAGCCGCGTCCGCGTCGGCATGCCGCTGACCGTGATTCACGAAGACGCGCAAGGCGAAGCGCAACACGCGCCCGCTTACGCTCTGGAAGTGAGCCGCTGCGGCGCGCGGCTCCGAACTGCCATTGCGCCTTCGCTCGGGTCGCGCATCAACGTGCGCAACGAGCGTTCGCAGGAGTGGCGCGAATTCCGGGTAATTCGGGTGAGCGAACGCAAACGCGACGGGATGTTCGAACTGGGCGTTGAAATTCTCCATCCAGCGCGGAACTTCTGGGACGTGCGGTTCCCCGATGAGGCATTCGACTACACCGAAGCCGACCTCGAGCACGAGTTTCCGCGCGTCTGACCCGTTCGTAGCGTCCGGAGTCCCTCCTCAGGACAGAACTAGTACCCTACGGCAGACGTTCCCTACCCGGTAAATAGACACCGAAAAAACCGTCAGAGTTCCTTGACTCACTCTTCTCCGCACGGTGTTATAATCCCGGGCCGCAGGCCTGCGAAGGGGCCGAACAGCCCTCCGGAATCCTCCTCGCACCGCGGGCCGGGAGGTCACCATGGAAATGCTGCGAAGTACGGTGATCCTACTGCTGATAGCGTGGGGCGTCGTCACAACGGTGCTGGTGCTGTTTCTGATCTACCGAAGCACGCTGGAGACGCGCGAGGAAGATCAAATCTTCCTTGGCCCGGCAGAAGAATCCATGGCGAACGAGCAGCGCGTGCTCGTCGCACGGATTGAGAAGCTGAGCAGACCGATCACAGCCCTGATCGTGCTGTCAGGTGCGCTGCTGGCCGCCTCCGCCGGAGTTTGGCTCTGGCAGGCGTTCAAGAGCTTCTAGCTGACCCGGGCAAACGCCAGTTGTATTTCGGATTGGGGACGATGGATCATCGTCCGTCGCCTGCTGGGGAAGGTTCTGGCCTGGCCGAACCGCTTCAGGGGTTAAAACCCCTGATGCAAGACGCCCACGTACGGCGGGGTTAAAACCCCGCCCTCCTGAAGACACCCCTGCTACGATCCTGACCCGGCCCCCTGCCTCGTATCGCGGGCGACGCGAAAACCATAATCCGCATACTGAAATTCGGGCGGGATGCTGGAGCGGGCTGCGCAGCGCGAGACTTTCGTGTAGTGCCGCCAGGAACCGCCGCGGGAGGCGTGGCGTTTCCCGTCGATTGGGCCCGGCGGATTGCGCTCGGGTGAGACGCTATAGTAATCGGCGTTGAACCAGTCCGAACACCATTCGTGGACGTTGGCGCCGATGTCGCAAAGGCCGTAGGCGTTGCGCTCGGCCCGGCCTACTGGCTCGGGTCCCGTTTTCCAGCGCGAGGCGTAATTCGGCAGCGATTCGGGAGGTTCGTCGCCCCAAGGGTACGGCTTCTGTTCGATGCCGCCGCGAGCGGCGCGTTCCCATTCGGCTTCGGTGGGGAGGCGGTAGGGCTGGCCGGTCATGCGGCTGAGCCAATCGCAGTAGGCGACGGCGTCAAACCAGGACGGGGCTACGACCGGCTGCTCGGGATGCGAGAAGTTCGGGTCGTCCCAGTAAAGCGGCTTGCGGTGAGCGGCGGCGGCGATGAAGCGGGCGTAATCGGTGTTTGTGACCTGGCAAACGGCGAGATCGAACGCGTCGATCCAGACGCGGTGAACGGGCCGCTCGTTGTCCTGGCCCGTTTCGCTGCCCATGAGAAACCAGCCCTCGGGAATGCCAACCATTTCGGGCACGGCGAATCCTGCGTTTGAAATTGATTGGGAATGGGCCGGTTCGGTCATAGCCTCAGCCAAATTGAGGTGGAAGCTAAATCGGGCTCGCGCGCAGGGGTCAAGAGGCTGCGTGAGGCATCAGAAGACCGTTCCCAGCGGCTGAAGCCGCTCTAATTTTGCATCACTTGCGGCACGACTGAAGTCATGCCCTGACACAAAAAGCTCACCACGTATCGGTCAGTGCGCGACAGCGTGCGGCGTTTGGCTGAGCAGGTTGACGAACAGGCGGTACGCCCCCGGAACTCCCTCCGGCAACTGGCGGAAGAATGCCAGTCCCGTGTAAATGTAAACGCCTTTGCCGTCGCGCGCGTACACAAGCGACCCGTTGGTTTCCGGTTCGCCCGGATCCGTGAGTCCCAGCACGGGCTGGTAGCGCGGATCGAAGGTGCCCCAGAAATAGAGGCCGCGCTCCTGAACCCACCCCTTGAAGTCGGCCATGGAGATCTTGTTCGGGTGATTCAGCAGCGGATTCTGCGGCGCGAGAAACCGCACCGGCGAATTTTCGTCCGTGACACGCGAGGTGCGGTCCGGCATTTCGGCCGGGAATGGCGACGGGTGAAGCTTGTTCCAGGCGAAATCCCTTTCGTATTGCACCAGGAGCGTACCGCCATTGCGCGTGTAATCGAGAAGGCGCCCGTTCGAACGCATCACGTCGGGGCGGAGCTCGTAGGCTCGAATACCGACGGTAATGGCGTCGTACTGGCTGAGATTGCCGAAGGCAAGCGCCGCTTCATCGAGCATATCCACGCGGATGCCGAGCTGGCGAAGGATGCCCGGCAGCGGATCGTCGTTGTCCGCGGTAATGTAGCCGACGCGAAGGGTGCCGGGCACGATCAGATCGAGGACGTGCACGGCGACGTCGTCGGGCTTGCTCCAGTCGCGGGTGGGAAGACTTGGAATGGGCTCGATCGATGTGCGAAACGTCTCGTCGCCCATTTTTGCGAAGGGATGCAGGACGTAGGCGCCCGGGGCGACCGTAGGGGACGGTTTCACGGACAAGCGAATCAACCGGTCTCCCGCGGATGAAAAACTCAGCGGAGCCAAAGGCCGCGCGGTCCAGCCGGCGGGAAGATCGACGCCCACGGAAACCTTTGCCGCTTTTGCGCCGTGATAACGCACTCGTGCGAGCAGAGTCCTTGGCTCGGAAGCACGTTTCACGGGGACCATGATTTCCGTGTCGTCGACGCTCAACGTGACGGCCGGAACAAGTTCGAGGGGGTAGCGGAAAACGCCCGTTGTGGTGGCTTCCATCGATTCGACGGGCTTGCGGATGGTGAAGTCGTAGCCGTTAACCCTGGTTTTCAGCGCGAGCGTCACGAGCGGCGGAGGAAAGGGCAGAACGGCGTCGCCGGGCGTGGACGGGGGTTTGGCGCCGGGCGGGATGGAAACGTCAAACTCGTAGGTTCCCCCTTCTCCCTTGTTCTGCTGGAGCTTCTCGGTCCAGCCGCGAGGCAATTCGAGCGTGGAGTTGTTCACGACCACGTCGCCCGGTGTGGCCGGCTCGTCGGGAAAATTCAAGGTGACGTGGAAGGCGTCACCGGCGACCAGTTCGTGGCGATCCGCGCTCACATCCATCGTCAGATCGACCGCGTCAGCGAGCGCTTTGTCGATCGCGCCGCGCACGTGGTCCAGTTCCCAAAGCGCTTCCACCACGTCGGCGCCATTTCGCTTGGCCACTTCGTCGCGAAGACCGGCGATCCGTTGCCCAGCCTGTGCCAGCGACTTCGTGGCTGCCGCCCGATCCAACAAAAGCGCCGATTTCCGCGCAGCGGTCAGATCTTGCTCCGCCGCGGCGAGCGGCGGCCGCATGATCGATTCGAGATCGGGAAAACGCGCCGCAAGCGCGGTGATCGGTTGCGCGAGAAGCTTGGGATCGAAGGGCCCTGTTTCTTCATCCTTGCCGTTTTCCCCGATAAGATAAATCGGACGGCGGAAGAATCGATTACCGAAGAACGCAGGCGTTCCCTGCGAGCGATGCTGGGCGTGGCCTTCCATGCCGATATCGACATAGCTCTCGCCCCAGAGAGGAGAAATGCTGTTGACGGGCAACTGAACGGCGTTCGAGGTTTCACCACGAGCGCCGCGCAATTCCAGGCGGACTTTCCAGGGCTGCAGCCCCTCCGCAATCTGCCCGGGAAAAGCCTCTGGATCGGCGGCCTCGGCAACGGCTTGCGGAGTGAGGATGCCGCTGGCCTGATGATTTCCGTGGCCCGAATGGACGCCGCCCCAGCCGTTGATCACAACCTCGGGCCGATACGTGCGGATCACGCGAACCATGTCCTCCAGCGGGACTTTTCCCCAGATTCTCAACGTTTCGTCGGCGCTCTTAGAAAAGCCGAAGTCGTCGGCGCGTGTGAAGAACTGGCGGACGCAGTAATGGCCATCGGCCGCAAGCAATTCGTGCGTGCGAATGACGCCCAGCTCGTCGCCCTGCTCGGGTCCGATCGCGTTCTGGCCGCCCTGGCCGCGCGTCAGCGTAAGGAGTGCGACGTGCGCGTGAAGGCCGCGCGAGAGATACGTCAGGAGGCTCGACCATTCGTCGTCGGGATGGGCGGTGATGAAGAGAATGCGCGTGGTGACGCGGGCCTTGTCGATCGCTTCAATCTCATTCGGCAATGATTGCGGAAAGAGCGGAAGTGTCGCGGGCAATATTGCCGCGACTGCGGAAACAATCCCAAGCAGAATTCGGGCTGGCGTGATTTTCAAACGACCTCCTGGAACGGCCACTCGCGCCGAACTCGCGCGCGACCCAAATATACAACAATACCGATGGCCATTGCGGCCAGCGAGGCCAGCATCGGCCGGCGGCCGGTAGAGATGAAGATGCCGATCCAGCCGACGATCGCAATGACGAGGGGCACGGGAAAAAACCACATGCGGAACGGCAGCCGCTCGCGGCCCCAGTGACGATGAAGGATCAGAAGCCCCACCGCCTGGCCGATAAATTGGATGAGGCAACGCATCGCGAGGATGGCGCGAATTGTGTCGATGAGCGTCAGCGAGAGGCAGAAAACCACGGCTGTGGCGCCAAGCGCGACGAGGGACACCGTGGGGAAATGCTTGGTCGGGTGCACGCGCGAAAAGGCGGAGAAAAAGTTGCCGTCGAGGGCCGCCGCGTAGGGGACGCGAGAGTATCCCAGCGTGGCGGCGAAAATGGAGCCGAAAGCGGTGATCAGGATCAGCACCGTGGCGAACGTGGCCCAGCCCGGCCCGAACGTGCGCGCCACAAAAATGCTGACGACGGCTTTCGTTCGCGCGGCTTCCTGCCAGGGCACCACGCCGAGGATGCTGGTCTGCATCACGAAATACAGCAGCGTAATGACGCCGATGGAAAGGAAAATCGCGCGCGGGATGTTGCGCTCGGGCTGCTTCATCTCGCCGCCCAGATTGCAAACGTTGTAGTAGCCGAGATAGGAGTAAACGGTTTGCACCGTCCCGTGACCGAGCGCGGCGGCAAAAATCCAGGAGAAACTCCATGCGCCGGGCGGAAAGGAAAGAACGTAGCTCGCGTGGAAGTGCGTGACGCCGCCGTAGATGAGCCAGAGGATCGTGGCGATGACGATCGCGCACAGCGCAATCGAGATTTTGCCGATCGTGGCGATTCGCCGATAGAGCAGAATCACGGCCAGGGCCACGATGCCGGCTGCGATGGCCTTCTCCGCAGGAGACGTGAGCAGGGCGGCCGACGCGCTCGCCGTGTTTGCCCGGTGGCCCAGATACGTCGAGTAGTTCGCGAAACCCAGCGCGCCGGAGGCGATGCTGAGCGGCCCCTGGAAGAGGGTCTGCCAGATATAGAGGAACGACATCAGCCGGCCCCAGCGCCGCGGGCCGTAGGCTTCGCGCAGAAAAACGTAGCTGCCGCCCGCATGCGGAAGAGCCGCGCCCAGTTCCGCCCAGACACAACCGTCGAAGAACGCGAGCACGGCGCCCGTCAGCCAGGCGATCAAGCATTGCGGTCCGCCCATGGCCTGCACCACGAACGGAATCACCACGAACGGCCCGATGCCCACCATGAAAGTGACGTTGAGCGAGGTCGCTTCGAGCAGCCCGAGGCCGCGTTCGAGGTTTTCGGGTTGAGTCGATGTCGTCGACACGGAAGACGGCAAAGCATAACAAGAAAGGTGTCGCGCACCTATGCCGGACGGCGGCGATACCCTTTTTGTACGGGCCTTCCTGCGTCCCATTTGCGATAACATCGACGCGCGATGATCGAATTGGGAATCGCCATAACGGCGGCAACTGCCGCGGCGATGGTTGTCGGATTTTTCCGCAGCCTTCGGCGGCGACCGTTTCCCATTCACGGCTGGCTGGGCATCGTGGCGCTGGCATCGGCCGAGTGGCTCCTGTTTCACGGAATCGAGCCAGTGGCGACCTATTTCACGCCGATCGCGTGGAGCGCGTACATTCTGATCGCCGACGCCGCCGTGTTATCGCTGACGGGGCGCTCACGCCTGAACGACGCTCCGATCACGCTCGGGCGAATGGCGCTGCTTTCGATCCCGCTCTGGCTGATTTTCGAGGGGTACAACTGGCGTTTGCAGAATTGGACGTATGTCGGGGCGCCGCCCGGCTGGACCGCGATCGTCTTCGGCTACGGGTGGTCGTTCGCCACGATCACGCCGGCGATTTTCGAGACGTCGGACCTGGTGCAGGCTATGCTGCCCCCTTTGCCGGGCGAAGCAATGAAATTCTCACGGACCGCGGAGAACGTTCTGATCGTTCTTGGCGCTCTGTGCCTGATTTTTCCTCTCGTGCTGCCGTTGTGGGTCGCGCAGCGGCTGTTCGTGCTGGTGTGGATCGGATTCGTGCTGCTGCTCGATCCGGTGAACAGAAGGCTTGGGCTGCCTTCGTTCATCGGCGATCTTTCGGAAGGATTTCGACGGCGGCTCTACGGCTTCTTCGCGGCGGGCTGGATTTGCGGCTGGTTCTGGGAATTCTGGAACAACTGGGCGGGTGCGAAATGGCACTATACGTTTCCGATGTTCCAGAACATGAAAATCTTTGAAATGCCGGCGCCGGGATTTCTGGGCTTTCTCCCATTTGCGCTGGAGTGTTTTGCCATGTACGTTACTGCCGCGGGTCTGATCGGGTGGGTCAAGCGAGTTCGATGAAACAAAGGCGTCCAGTTCTGTCGCGCTTTTCAGGGATCGCGGCGGCGTCCGCGCTTCTTCTGGCATTCACGGCGATTCCCGCACGGGCGGCGAAGCTCAATATTCCCCCGGACGCGCAAGCGGCTCTCTACGCGATCTACAACGGCGATGCGGAGCAGGCCGTTGCGTTGGCCCGCGGAATCGAGCGGGAGCGGCCGCAGAATCCGCTCGGCTATCTAATCGAGGGCGAAGCGCTGTGGTGGCAGCGTTACTGCGAGGCGTGCGAGATCAAGTGGGGAATGATCGAGGCGTGGGAGCACGATAAACGGAGCGAGGACGAGGCCTACTTCGCGCTGGCGGATCAAGCAATCGGCCTCGCCCAAGCGCAGCTCGCGAATTCCGAGACGGCCGAGATGCACTTCTATGTGGGAATGGGTTACGCGCTGAAAGTCCGCGTGTACGGCGTGCGCGGCGAGAACCGCAACGCAGCAAAAGCGGCCGTGCGGGCGAGAGCGGAGATGCTGCGCGCGCTCGAGATCGATCCGCAGATGGCCGATGCAACCGCGGCGCTCGGTCTCTACAACTACTACGTGGACACGCTGTCGCCGATCGTCAAGCTGTTGCGCTTTTTCATGGGCATTCCCGGCGGCGACAAGGAAAAAGGCGTCGAGCAGATGAAAACGGGAATGAATCAGGGGACGCTGCTGGCCGTCGATGTGCGATTCATTCTGGCTCGCGCGCTCCGCCAGTACGACCACAAATACGAGGAAGCGCTCGCGATCGCACGGCCGCTGGTCGAACGCTACCCCCGGAATCCGATGTTCCTGCTGCTTGCCGGAAATCTAAACGCAGAGCTGGGGCGCAACGCCAAAGCCGCAGAGTACTTCCGCGACGTGCAAGAACAGCCTGCCGATCCTGCGTCTCCATGCCTCGCCCACGCCCGCGGAATCGCCCAGTCATTTTCCGCAGCTCTGCGGTAGCCGTTCACCCCGCCGCGCGTTGCCGGGGAATTTCAGGGCTCGCGGACTTTCAGAACCCGGTCCGCTTTCACATCGTGAAGTTCCTGCATCCTTCCGCTTGGCCACCGGATCTGTACGAGCCTGGCCGTCGCTTCGTCGCCCAGGCCGAACCGCACGAGCGGCTCGCTCGACGATGCGTAGCCGACGCTTGTCGTGCAGTGATTGTAGAGTTTGCGCCCGCCGGAAAGCGTGACCGCAATCTTGGCCCCGATGCCGTCCCGATTACTGCGCGTGCCGCGCAGCTTGAAAGCCAGCCAGTGCCCCGCGTTCGGCGTGATGTTGCGAAACAGCCGTGCTGGGCCGCCCACATTGGAAACGACGGCATCCACGCGGCCATCGTTGTCAAAATCAGCGAACGCGACGCCGCGATAGTGCCCCGGAAGCTGAAAATCCGGGCCGGCCGTCTTCGACACATCTTCGAACCGACCTTTACCGTTGTTGCGAAACACGGAATTCGGCAGCGCTGTTTCGGTGCCGAGGTCTCGCTCGAGGCCCGGAAAATGCGAGTTCGCCGTGAACAGGTCTTTCCAGCCATCGTTGTCGAAATCGTATAGCCCAACACCCCAGCCGGTCAGGCGGCGCGTCTCGAGCGCCAGCCCGGAGCTTGCGGTCTCGTCCTCGAATGCGGGCGCTTTCCCCGTGTTGCGGAAGAGCTGATATGTGTCGTTGACCATGTCCGTGAAAACCAGATCCGGAAGGCCATCGTTGTCGTAATCGCGAAAATCGGCCCCCATGCCGGCGACCGGGCGGCCGTTGTCATTGAGCGCCACGCCCGCGAGCATGGCGACTTCCTCGAATTTTCCGTGGCCCAAATTGTGGAACAGAAAGTTGGGCACGGTGTCGTTGGCCACGAAAATATCCTGCAGGCCGTCGCCGTCATAATCCGCAATAGCGACTCCCATTCCCCGGCCGATTTGCGCGCCGATGCCGGACGACTCCGTGATGTCGGTGAACGTCCCGTCGTGATTATTGCGGAAGATCTGGTCGGGCGTCCCGTGATAGGCGGCTGGATCGCAGTAGAGCGGATGCTGTGGCGTCCCGCAGCGCGGTTCGAGGCGCGGGTCCCATTGGACGTAATTCGTGACGACCAGATCGAGCCAGCCATCGTTATCGACATCGACCCAGGCGGCCGCAACCGACCAGAGCTTGCCGTAATGCGGGTCGATTCCCTCGAGATGGGCTTTCGCCGTGACGTCCTCGAACGTGCCGTCGCCGCGATTGTGGTAAAGGATGTTGCGGTTAACGCCCGCCACGAAAATATCGGGATACCCGTCGTTGTCATAGTCGCCGACGGCGACGCCCATCGAGTAGCCGTCGCCCGCCACGCCGGCCTTTTCCGTCACGTCCGTGAACGTGCCGTTGCAGTTGTTGCGGAAGAGGCGATTCGAGTATTGCGCGCCGGTCTTCTTCAGCGACGGCATGGCCGCACCATTGGTGAAGAAAATGTCCATGCAGCCGTCGTTGTTGTAATCGAGAGCCGCGACACCGCCCAGCATCAGCTCGGGCTGGTGAAACTCACCGGCGGCGCCGTTATGCAGCTGGAAATTCAGCCCGGCCTTGCGAGCGATATCCTCGAACTGAATCTGCCTCGCGCCGGTGGCGCGACTCGTCGCTCCGGCGCGCGCAAAAATCACCGCGGCGCCGGCCAGCAAGATCAGTGCGATTCGATGCGCCGTTCGTAATTGCGGAGCCATGCCGCCTGTTCCGCCGCCTCTTTCGTGCGGCCTTGCATCTGGTAAATCCCGATCAGCAGGTTGTGCGCAGCGGGAAGCTCGGGCTCGAGGCGGATGGATTCCTCCGCCGCGCGGGCCGCCTCGCCGACGCGATGAAGCTGCAGCAGCACCTTGGATTGCCAGAAATAAGCCACGGAAGCTTTCGGAACAGCAGCCACGAGGGCGTCGACTACGTTCAACGCTTCTTCGGCGCGTCCAGTCTGGTAAAGCAGCTCGGTGAACGCAAGCTGCAAGTCCACATCGTGAGCCGCAGCCTCGTTCCCCGCAAGCGAGCGCATGGCGGCTTCCGCTTCTCTCATGCGTCCCAGCTTTTCCAGACAGATGGCCCGGTCGATTTGTGCCTGCGTGGCCCATGACGCTTGTGGCGCGAGGCGCAGGGCCTCATCGAGCCGCGGCCGCGCGTTCACGTAATTCCTGTTCTGGTAAAGGAGTTGGCCATCGAGAAACGCCGTTTGCGCAGCGGAGTCGCTCTGGGCTCGTGCAGTCGTCGCCGGTTCCGCGGAGCCGCCGCTCGCCGCGCTCTTCACCTCAACTTGCGCAAGCAAACGCTGCGCCGCATCGTATTGCGGATCGGCGCGCGGGATGGCTTTCAGAATCTCTTCCGCGGACCGGAGGTCGCCCTTGGTCGCCAGCGCCTGCGCGAGATAAATCTGCACGGGAAGAGACGGGTCGAGCCTGGAAGCCGCGCGAAAAGCCGCGACAGCGTCCTCGGGATTGCCGGCCAGGAAGAAGAATTTGCCTGCCGCGAACTGCTGCAACGGATCGTCTCCATCGATCTCCGCGCGCGCGTGATAGAGCTGCTTCGCACGTTCGAATCGCGCGCTGTCTTCTCCCGGAATGTGCTGCACGCCCATGGCAACCAGAGCGATCGCGGCGCTCACCTTCACGATGGTCACGGGATCAGCGAGCAGAGACGCGAGCTGAGGAGCCACCGCCGCGCGCTGGGCCCCGCGAGGCCTGATGGCCAACGCCGCCGTCGCGCGCACCAGCGGTTGCGCGTCGGTCAGCAAACGCAGCACGGCAGCATACGCGGAGGGATCTTCCGGGAAACCGCCCAGATAACCGGCGGCATTCGCGCGAATCCAGGGCCCTTCCGACGAATCGGCCAGCACCTTCAGCAATGCGGGAACGGCCGCTGGGTCGGCGGCCCGCGCCTCGGTGAAAGCGTCGGCGCGGAGTATCGATTTTTGCCCCGATTTCGGGCCATACCACGCGTTAACTTTTTGAGCGGCCCATTCCGCGGTTTTGGCGGTGTGGCAGAGATTGCAGGCATTCGGAATGTCGTGCCGGATCGAGTTTTCGGGAACCGGGATGCTGATCGAATGGTCGCGCATGCGTGCGTGAATGCTGGTCAGGGTGCGCGGCATATGGCACTCGATGCAGGAACTGCCCGTGCTAGTCGCCGGATGGTGCGTGTGCGCCGAAATATTGGCGGCGATGGCTGTATGGCACTGCGTGCAGAGCGCATTGTTGGCGGGGCGAAGCTGCGGGTTCCGGGCGATATCCATGTCGTGCGGACGGGAGTGGCAGGTAAGGCAGGTGGCGCGCCCCTTCAGGAAACATTCGCTCTGCCAGAAGGCGACGGCCTCGTTAGCGAACCAGCGCGGGCGCCCGTCGGGCCAGTAAGCCGGATCTTTCGATGCCGGCAGGCGGTACTCCATCACCGGGAGAAAGAAGTCGTAGTAGTTGCCGCCGGGTTGGAAGCCGTCCGCATAAATGTCGCGCAACGAGTGGCACTGCGCACAGACCATCGTGCTGCGCGTAGGGTCCAGCTTGGCGAGATTCACAATCGTGGCGTCGATTGCGGCGCTCCGGTTCACAGGCGACGCCGCCGCAGCGCCCGTGGATTTCGCCGCGCCGCTCGCCTGCGTCACATGCTCGCTCGCCGGGCCGTGACAGGTCTCGCAGCCGACGCCGGCATCGTTCCACGTGGTGTGATAGCTGTTCTGCTGGAGATCGAAGTTCTTCTGCCCCGCCGTTACATGGCACGAAAAGCAGCTCTTGTTCCAGATCGGGGCCGGATCGCCCGCCTCTTCCGGATTGTCGACGTCGAGATTGTGCAGCCATTTCTTGCGGATGTTGTCCCAACTGATCGGAAGCAGAAGGATGCGGCCGTCGCGCAGCGTCGACAGGTATTGCTGAATTCGCCGGCCGCCGAGGGTGTAATCGACTTCGTGTTCCCACGGCTTGCCCGCGAGATACGACTCGGTGACGTAGTAGTGGCCGTCGCGATGCTGCAGAAGGTAAGTCGAGCCGCGCAAGGCAATCTTGCCAAGTGCGAAGTTGGCTTCAACGGTGCGGGCGGCGGCGGGCTGCAGAATCTTGCTGTGCCACGATTCCGACCATTGCCGGTAGGCGCTCTCGTGACACGCCGCGCATGCCTTGGCGCCGGCATAGTTCTTTGCGGGCTCCGCGTTAAGCGGCAGCACGACGGCGAGCAGCAGAAGAACTCCCAGAGTTCTCGCCGCGCAACTTTGGCCCGACCGCGTCATCTGCGAAAGGAATCGAGCCTATCACAGATGTAGCGCCATTGCCGCTTCCGCGGGGATTCACTTGTCACCCGCGCTTCATCGAATCGCGATCCGGCGTGGCGAGTCACCGACCGTTCACGCCGGGCCCTGCTAGGGCATCGTTTGAACCGGGATGCCAAACGGCGCAAACGCTTGCTTTATGACCTTTTCTTCGCCCACAGCGACCACCGCCATGCGCATCGCCGGAAAATATTTCTGCCCGGCGGCATCGACATCGGCTGCAGTCACCTTCTGGATCTTTTGCCCCTCGACGCTGATCTGGTCCGCGGGCAATCCCTGCATCCAATTATCGGCGAGCTGACGGGCCACGGCCCCGCGCAACTGCAGAATGAGGGCTTGAATCCCGAGCAGAGAGCGTTTGGCTCGAGTCAATTCCTCCTCCGTCGGGCTCGTGGTCGCCATGCGATTGAGTTCGTAGACAATCTCGTTGAAGCTCGGCGCGGTGACCGCATTCCGCACATCCGCCTGCGTTCGCAGCACGCCCGCTTCGCGGTACGTTTGCAGGGACGATCCCGGCGAATACGTGTATCCCTTGTCCTCGCGGATGTTCGTAATCAGCCGCGAGCTGAACGTGCCGCCATAAATTGCGTTCGCCACATCCGCCGCTGCGTAACCCGGATCGCCGGCCAGCGGACCAAATGCGCCGAGCGCCAGCGTCGTCTGCACCGAGCCCTGCCGCGGGACAACAAATACGGCGTGCGCCGCGGTCTCCGCCGGCCGGGGAGTTTCCGCGATCGGAGGGGTCTGCGGCGCCTTCCATGAACCGAACTTCTCGCGCACAAGGGATTCCATTTTCGACGTGTCCATATCGCCGACCGCTACAAAGACCGCTTCATCCGGCCGGAAACGCCGCGCGAACTCCGTTCGCAGCTCCCGCGCGGTTGCGTTCCGTATCGACTCCTGCGTGGGAGCGACCACGCCGTACGGGCTGTCGCCGAACATCGCTTTGGAAAGCGCCCGGTCGGCGAGGAAACGCGGCTGCGCCTCGCGCTGCTTCAGCGAATCGGAGAGATTACGCTTGGCCAGCGCGACTTCGCTGTCCGGAAACGTGGCGTTCTGCAGGACGTCGGCGAGAACGGCAAGCGCGGGACCGGCGTCGGTGGCCAGAACATTCGTGCTGACCGTAATCCCGTCGCGGCTTGCACGACCCGCGAAGTCTCCGCCTGCCCCTTGCAGTTGCTCCGCGATCTGGCGAGCGGTGCGCGACTTCGTGCCCTGATCCAGCGTGTCGGCGAGAAGCTCGGAAAGACCGGGCCGGTCTTTGGGGTCGGCCGCCAGGCCGCCGTGCACCGCCGCGACCATGGCGATCTTCGGCACTCCTTCGAGCGATACGAGCCACACGGTCAGACCGTTTTCGAGCTTCGTCGTCTTCACCTGAGGCACGCGCAACGGCGGCTGCGGACCGTAAGGCGGCAAGCCCTTCGGAAGCGGCTGCTCTTTGCTTCCCTGCGCGGCGGCGCAAGACGCGACTAGCAGGACTGCGACGATGATCTTGAGAATTCTCATTGCGCACCTCCCTGTTTCGGAGCTCCCTGCGCGCGGGCGGGGACGCGGTTGATGATGGTGCGGTTCGTCGCAACAAGATACTTCGCGGCGAACGCTTTCACCTCCTCGGGTGTGATTTTCTCCAGTTCCTGGGGAATCGAGTACACGCCGGCGAAAGACCCATCGAAGAGGACCGCGTGCGAAAGCGCCGATGCGCGGCTGATGGGAATCTCGAGCTCGTCGTAGCGATCCGAACGCATCTTGGTGACCACGCGTGTAATTTCCGCCTGGCTGGGCCCGTTTTTCGCCAGGTCCGCGATCACGCCGTCATATGCCGCGATCACGCGGTCTTCGGTGAGGTTTGGCGGATACACGAGGAAGGAAGTCATCAGCGTCGGGCCGTTGTATTCGAACGGATCGCCCAGCGGCCAGTTGGTCCCCCCGCTGACGGAGAGCGCCACCTGTTTGCCCTTTACCAGCGACTGATAAAGCATAGATGCGTCGCCATTGTGCAGCAGTTCACCCGTCACCGCCGCAACGATCGCGTCCTGCGAACCGTGCGGCGGCATCCGATAGCCGATGGCCAGAGCGGGAACCTGTGCCAGCTTGTCCGTTTCCTGGGCGGTGCGCTCTGCAGTCTGCGGGCGTTCGCGGACGTCCGGGCGTGGCGGCACCTGTCGTGACGGCACACCGTCGAAATACTTCTCGGCCAGGGCAAAGCCGTCGTCGATCTTGATGTCGCCCACGATCGCCAGCACGGCGTTGTTCGGAGCGTAATATTCTTCGAAGAATTTCTTCACGTCGCCGATTTTCGCCGCGTCCAGGTCTCTGAAGTCGCCGTAAAAATTGTGGTTGTTGGGATAGGTATCGAAGGCCTTGCCCGGCAGGTCGATCGCGAAGAACAGCCCGTACGGCTGGTTCATCACGTTTACGCGGACTTCCTCTTCCACCACGTTTCGCTGGTTCTCGAGATTCTTGATGGAGAAATCGAGATCCTTCATGCGGTCGGCTTCGAGCCACAGGATCGGTTCCAGAGCCGAAACCGGCCCCGATTCGATATACTCGGTGAAATCGTAGCGCGTGTCTCCGTTGTTGAAGCCGCCGCCGCCCTCGACGACGCGGTCGAACACGCCTTTCGGTGCGTCGGGCGTGCCTTCGAACATCATGTGCTCGAAGAGGTGCGCGAATCCCGTACGGCCCTCGGGTTCCAGGCGGAAGCCTATCCCGTAGCTGATGCAGACGCCGATCGTAGGCGCCGAGTGGTCTTCGGAGACCACTACAGCCAGGCCGTTCGGAAGCTTTTTCATCGCCGTCGGCGGGCTCCACTGCTGCGCCCATAGGCTCGCCGGAGCACCCGCGCACACCAGCAGCACAAGCACCCGCACACTCTTCATGATTCCCTCCGCGTCAGCGCGCACGTTCTCATTTCACTCTCGCGCGGTTCGCCCCAGACCGCTCGATTGTTCAGATTTTGCGCAAGAGTCTCACACGTTCAGGACGGAATTTCAATGCTTCGCCAAGTTATCGAGGTACACCTCTGCGCGAGGGCGGTGTCATCCTGCTGTCTGACGTTTTCTGCGGCACTTCCGACGGGAATCGATCAGGTGCGGGCGGAGGCTTCCTGTTCGAAGGCATGATAAGAGGAGCGGACGAGCGGGCCGGCTTCCACGTGCTTGAATCCCATCGTCTCGCCGGCGCGCTTGAATTCGGCGAATTCATCCGGATGGACGAAGCGGTGGATGGGAAGATGCTCGGGCGTCGGTTGAAGGTACTGGCCGAGGGTCAAGATGTGAGTCCCCTGCGCGGCGATTTCCTCCATGGCCTGCAAGACTTCCTCGCGGGTTTCGCCGAGGCCGAGCATCATGCCGGTCTTGGTGGGCAGATCGGGAGACATTCCGCGGGCGCGGTGCAGCAGTTCGAGAGAGCGCTCGTACACCGCCCCTTTTCGCACGCGGCGGTACAGGCGCGGCACCGTTTCCATATTGTGATTCAGCACGTCGGGACTCGCCACGAGCACTGTTTCGAGCGCGTTCCAATCGCCGCGAAAATCCGGAATCAAGACTTCGACTTTGCAGCCGGGCACGCGCAGCCGAATTTCCTCGATTGTCCGCGCGAAGATCGCCGCGCCGCCGTCGGGCTGGTCGTCGCGATTTACCGACGTAACCACCGCGTATCGCAGGCCCATGCGTTCGGCCGCTTCCGCGACTCGCGTGGGCTCGTCCTCTTCCGGCGGACCCAGCGGCTTTCCGCTGGGCACGGCGCAGAAACCGCAGGCGCGCGTGCAGATGTTGCCGAGGATCATGAAGGTCGCCGTGCGGTGCTCCCAACACTCGCCCATGTTCGGGCAGCGCGCGCTCTCGCACACAGTGTGCAGGTCGAGCGTGCGCATGATGCGCTTGAGCTCCTGATGGTTCGATCCGCCGAAGAATCGCACCTTCAGCCAGGACGGCCGCGGATGCGCCATCGGCGGCGGAACGTCGCTGCTACTCAGAATCGTGAACGGCGATCCCATGTGTGAATCCTCATTCTACGCGAGGGCGACGGGCTCGCACAATCGCTGGACGCCGTGTTCGCTCGAGATCGGGATTGAACTCGGGGAGCCGAGTTCGCAACTCGCTCTCCGGGCAAGAGGCGGCAAGCGAAGACTGTCCAGTCGGCGCCACATCAGATCGGGCACATCTGTTGTATGATTACAACAGTTCGCCGGAATCGGCCTCGATACGGTTCGTAAGTAACTGAAAATAAAGCTCGAAGTATTTCGAGGCGCGGCCTCCAAGATGCTTTCGTTTTCAGCGGCGGAGTATGTCTTACCAGATGACAATTCAACGCCCCGCGGAAGTCGAAGGGGTGGGACTCCACACGGCAGTGCGTTGCCATTTGCGCTTCCTTCCGGCGCCCGCCGACACCGGCGTGGTTTTTCGACGGGTGGATCTCGACAATTTTGAAATCGAGGCGCACGTGCACAACGTGGCGCGCGTCAGTTACGCGACGAGCCTGATGAAACAGGGCGTGCTGCTTTCGACTACCGAGCACGTTCTGGCGGCGCTCTATTCGTGCGGGATCGATAACGTGTACGTGGAGCTCGACGCGCTCGAGCTTCCCATCCTCGACGGCTCCGCCAAGCCCTTTGTCGATCTTCTGGCGCGAACGGGAACGCGCCGGCAGCGGCGTTTGCGGAAATATCTTCGCGTCGTCAAACCGCTGGAGTTCGTGGACGGGCCGCGGCGCATCGGAATCTATCCGTGCGAGCAGTTTCGAGTGAACTGTTTCGTGGACTACAAGCATCCAGAGGTGGGACCGCAGCAAGTGGAGTTGAACGTAACGCGGGAAACCTTCAGCCGGGAGCTGGCTCCGGCGCGAACGTTCGGTTTTATGAAGGATTTTCCAGGGCTGCGCGCGATGGGGTTGATTCGTGGCGGATCGGTGGAGAACGCGATTGTCCTCGACGAAAAATACATTCTGAACGGGCCGTTGCGTTTTCGCGACGAGTTTGGCCGGCACAAAGCGCTCGACTTGATCGGCGACCTGGCGCTCGTCGGACGTCCGTTGCAAGCCTACGTGGTGGCGCACAAGGCGGGGCACGCGCTCCACACGCAGCTGGTCACGCGCCTGCTGGCCGATACCTCCCTTTGGACCGAAACCACCGAAGAGCGTGGCTCCGGCGCCGATGCCGCCACCGCTTCCCTGCCTGCCGCCGCCCTGTCGTAGTCTGAAATGGCGGCGTCTCTCCGCTTCTCATCCGCATCCCCTGCCCTCCATTGCAACAACGGTCCGATCCTCTTCGGAATTCGATTCCGACTCGCATTGCCAAACGGTTCTGCGCCAGCGACAATGGCTAGGAGATGAGTCCTGCAAAAGATACGGCCGTCATCATTCTGGCGGCGGGCAAAGGAACGCGAATGCGTTCCGAACTGGCGAAGGTACTGCATCGGGCTGGCGGGCGGACGCTGCTCGAGCACGTGATCCGCGCCTGCCAGCCGCTGAAGCCGGCGCAGTTGCTGGTCGTCGTGGGCCATCAGGCGCAGGAAGTGGGCGCGGTGGCGGAGTCGCTGGGCGCGCAGGCGATCGTGCAGCAGCCACAGCGAGGAACCGGGCACGCGGTGCAGGTTGCGCGGCGCGCGATTCGCCGAAACGCGAAACTGGCGCTTGTGCTTCCCGGCGACGCGCCGCTGCTGCAAACGCAGACGCTCGCAGCCCTGCTCGATACACATCGTCGCGGCGAGGCTGCGGCGACGCTGCTCAGCGCCGAACTGGACGATCCCACGGATTATGGCCGCGTGCTGCGCGATTCCGAGGGCCGCGTGCTTGGCGTCGTCGAGGAGAAAGCGGCCACGCCCGAGCAGCGCGCGATTCGCGAAGTCAACTCCAGCATTTATTCGTTCACGCTCGAAAAGCTCTGGCCCACTTTGAATGCGCTGCGCCCGGAGAATTTCCATCACGAGCTGTATTTGACGGATGCCATCGGCCTGCTGCGGCAGCGCAACGAGCGCGTGCTGGCGCAAATCGCGCCCGACGCGAACGAGATTCTGGGCTGCAACACACGCGCGCATCTGGCGGATGTGGATCGGGTGTTTCGCGCGCGCAAAGCGGCGGAGCTGATGGTTTCAGGCGTGACGATTTATCTGCCGGAGACCGTAGTGATCGACCCGGAAGTCGCGGCCGGGACAGACACCGTGATCGAGCCCGGCGTTCAGTTGCTGGGCAAAACTCGCATCGGCGCGCGCTGCAAAGTCGGAACGGGAAGCGTGCTCCATGACGTTCGCGTGGACGATGGCGTCACGATTGGCGCGCATTCGATTCTGGATCAGAGCCGCGTGGGTGCGTCAGCGCAGGTGGGGCCGTTCTCGAGGCTACGTCCCGGCGCGGACATTCGCGCGGGCGCGCACGTCGGCAATTTCGTCGAAGTGAAGAACAGCGTGATCCATGAAGGCGCGAAAGCCATGCACCTGACGTATCTGGGCGATGCGACGGTCGGGCGCGAGGCGAATATAGGGGCGGGCACCATCACGTGCAATTACGACGGCGTGGCGAAGAATCACACCGCGATCGGCAACCGCGTCTTCATTGGCAGCGATACGGCGTTGGTGGCGCCGGTACGCGTGGGCGACGGCGC
>DATGHM010000173.1:0-4885 GCA_035307985.1 Candidatus Acidiferrales bacterium | reverse complement strand
GCTGTTCAAGCTCGCCTACGCTTACGAGCAGGGGACGTTCAACCGCAAGCCGCCGCCCACGGCCCCCGCGCTGGCCGGCGAGCCGTAGGCGATGTTCATCCGCGCGCATTCGCTCCAAGGAACACGAACAGGGCTACGCTTCTGGCGTGGCCCAGCCGTTCGACTCGAAACGCGTCCAGGCTTGTGAAATTGAGTTCGGCGCGGGTGGTCATCCCTACAAGGATTAGCGGCGCCGAAACCTCACCGGACTTTCACCCGCAACGGAAGTTTTTCAGACTATAATCGAGAGACACGACGGGCGAATTTGCCGCCAAGAAATTGAGGAGGGGCCCATTGTTGGATTCCATCGCCGTCCCGGCCCGTTCGGGGCGCTGGGGTACGAACTTCGGATAGGGGATCATAGGAAGTTGGCTATTCGGGTATTCGTAAGGAGAACTACAATGCGTCGTTTAGTTCTGCTGATTTTCCTGTTCGCGAACACTGTGCTGTTTGCCGCCGGTTCCCCCGATCTGCTGGTCGCGATCCGGAACGGCGATCGCGTGCGGGTTCAGAAACTGCTTGGCGACGGTGCGGACGTGAACACTGTGGACCATGATGGCACAACGGCTTTGATGCATTCGGTGCTCGAATCCGACGTGAAAATGATGAATCTGCTGATCGGTCACGGCGCCAATGTCAATGCGAAAAACGCCCTTGCCTCCACGGCATTAATGTACGCCGCCACTAATTTGGCGAAGGCTCGGGTCTTGCTGGATGCAGGCGCCGATGTGAAAGCAAGGGGCAAATACGGTGCGACGCCGATGAATGTCGCCGTTACAACCTTCGGATCGACTCCCGTTTTAAAACTTCTCGTAAGCAAGGGCGCGGAACCGGAAGCCCGGCTGATGGCGGGTGCCGCCGCGATGGGCGATCTCGAAGCGATGCAGTACCTCCTCAGTGTCGGAGTGCCCGAGGGTGGTCTCACGGGGGCGGCAATCTCAGCGGCCATAGGCGCGCGATGTGAAGCCTGCGCCAGGTTGCTCGTGGAAAAAGGAGCGCCCGCCAACGGTACCCGCCCCAATGGAACGCTTTCCTCTTCCGTGGGAGCGACTTCGGGGGGCGTATTAAACGACACGGTCAAGAGAGCGATGCCCGAGCTTTCTCAGTTTTTGCTGGATCACGGAGCTTCTCTCGAATCCAGAGATCGCGAGGGGTTTACTCTCCTGATGCAAGCTGTGCTCTCAATGCAGCCTCCGCCGGCCCGCGATCGGATGGTCGAATGGCTGCTGTCGAAAGGCGCCGATCCGAACGCCAAAAATGATCGCGGTGATACGGCGTATCAACTCGCGGCGCGCGTGGGCATTGCTTCGACTTTGGATCTCTTGGTAAAAGCCGGCGCCAAAGAAGTCAAAGAAGATTGGCCCAAACCCGCAGCCGGCGCTTCCTCTGCAGAAGCGGCGGTGAAAAAAGTCATCCCGCTGATTGAAATGAGCGGGGAACCCGGATTCAAGAGCCGTCACTGCGTTTCCTGTCACAGCAATTCACTTCCGGTGTTGTCAGTCATCAGAAAACGTAGTTTTCTGAGTCCTTCGCCGGCATAGAGGCACCAGCGACATCATCCGCGCCGGAGGCGCGATCATCCGTCAATCATCATCGCCAAACATTCCCGCGAAAGCTTGTATTGTGGCTTGGAAGGCGGCAGAGAACCCCGCTGTTCGCAGCAGCGGGGTTCTGGCTCGGCAACCTTCATGAGAAGGTCACCATCCAAGCTGTTTCTACCCTGGCATGAACTGTTGCCGCTGTCAAAGTCCGCCTGCGTGGGCGGATGGCGGTTCATGGTGAATTGGTTCTCCGGCAGCGCGTTTGCCGCGGCCAGGGATGCCAAACGGTTTTCTGGATTTGTACACATTGCGATCGCGGACAACGCTATTGCAGCCCGGCGTGTCGCACCGAAGCCCGGCGCCGATCGCACCGGGCGGCCAACCGCCGCTATCAGCAGAGTCCCGAAGGCCGGCTCGACCACCGGGATCGGCAGCAGCAGTACCGCCAGCGCCGGTGCCGGCCGCGCGTGACGGATCAATCTTCCCTTTCGGTCATTTCTCCGGCACCATTCGGCTGTGGAGAAACGATCACGACGCCGGTGGCGGTTGCGCTGCGAGTTCCGTCACCGGGCCGGCTGGAAAAGCGAGCCGGTCTCTGGCTGCGTTGCTCAATCTGTGGCCGGCCAGGCCGCTTCGTCGATCCCTACCCACGCATTCCACGACGAAGGTGAACTTGGATGATCAACCCGGAAACCCGCGTACAGATTCGCCGCTATTTCTACGCCGAGCATTGGAAGATCGGCACGATTGCACAAGCCCTGAACGTCCACCCCGACACCGTGCGGCGCGCTATTGAAGTGGAACGCTTCCAGCATGCCGAGCCGCTGCGGCCGTCCATTGTGGACCCGTATCTGCCGTTTGTGCGGCAGGTACTGGAGCAGCATCCACGCTTGCGCGCTACGCGCATCTATCAGATGATCCGGGATCGTGGCTACTCCGGCAGCGTCGAGCAACTGCGCCGTACCGTGGCCCGCTTGCGCCCACAACCGCACGAAGCTTTCCTTCGATTGCAGGTCTTTCCCGCCGAGCAGGCCCAGGTGGACTGGGCCTATTTCGGCTCCGTCATGGTCGGCCGCGCCAAGCGCCAACTCTCTTGCTTCGTCATCACCTTGTCCTGGTCGCGGGCCTTATATCTGGAGTTCTTCTTCGACCAGACCACGGAGAATTTTCTGCGCGGCCACGTGCGCGCTTTTCAGGACTGGTCCGGCGCGCCCCGCGTCATCCTGTATGACAATCTTCGCAGCGCGGTGCTGGAACGCCGCGGCAATCAGATTCATTTCAATCCGCGGCTGCTGGAGTTGGCCGCCCATTATCACTTCGCGCCCCGTCCGTGTCAGGTACGCGCGGGAAATCAAAAAGGCCGTGTGGAAAGGGCCATTCGGTATGTACGCGATTCGTTCTGGGCGGGCCGCGTCTTCACCACCCTGGCGGAGTGCAATCGCCAAGCGCTGGTATGGCGCGACGAAGTAGCGCACCAGCGACGCTGGCCAGACGATAGCGCACGTTCCGTGGCTCAAGCTTTCGCCGAAGAACAGCCACGCTTGTTGGCGCTGCCGCTCCACTCCTTCAACGCCGATCGGGTAGAGCAGGTGCGCTCTCGCAAGGCGATCTACCTGCATTTCGATCTCAACGATTATTCCATCCCACCCGAGGTCGTGGGCCGGCTTTTGACCCTGGTGGCCTCCGACACCGAGATCCGCATCCTCGACGGCGCTACAGAGATCGCCCGCCATCATCGCTCCTATGATCGGCAGCAATCCGTCCTGGACCCGGCGCACGAACAAGCCTTGCTGCGCACCAAACGCAAAGCGCTGCACCAGACGCGCGCAGGCCGCCTGGCGCTGGCCGTTCCCGAAAGCGATGACTTGCTGGGGCGCGCCTTCGCCCAGGGAGAATCGGCCGCCAGTCAAACCACCCAACTGCTCCGTCTTCTGGACCTGTATGGCGTAGCCGCCTTGCGCCGCGCCATCCGGGAAGCGCTGGAGCGGAATACGCCACGCGCCTCTTCAGTCGCCTTCCTGTTGCGTCGCAACCATCACTCTTCGCCCCTGCCGGCGCTGGATCTCAGCCGCCATCCGGAGGCGCAGGCGCTGGACGTCCGCCCTCACGATCTGGAGACTTACGATGAGCTCGTCCATTCGCGAGACGACGACCCCGAGCAATAGCCTCCCGGCGCAACTCGATCAGATTGGCCTCCACGCCGTGGCCGCCGAGGTGGACGACTTTCTGGCACGAGCCACCAAACAGCGTTGGTCTCCGCGCCAGATTCTGGAACATCTGGCGCAGGCCGAGGTTGCCGAACGCGCCCACCGCAGCCTGGAACGGCGGCTGCGCCTTTCCGAGATCAAGAAGTTTAAGCCCATGGCCGATTTCGATTGGTCCTGGCCCACCAAGATCGAACGCGATGTCGTTGAACGCGCGCTGACGTTGGACTTCCTCCCCGAGGCCCGCAACCTGATCTTGATGGGCGCCAACGGGCTGGGCAAGACCATGATCGCCCAGAACATCTGCCATCAGGCGGTGCTGGCGGGCCACTCCGTACTGTTCCGCTCCGCCGCGGCGTTGCTGGAAGAGCTGCATCGCCAGACACCCGAAGGCCGTCACCGCAAGCTGCGCACATACGCCAACGTGGGCTTACTCTGCGTCGATGAGGTAGGTTACTTGTCCTTCGATGACAAGTCCGCCGACTTACTCTACGAAGTCATCAACCGGCGTTACGAACGAAAGTCAGTGATTCTCACGACCAACCGACCGTTCAAAGAGTGGAATGAAGTCTTCCCGAATGCGGCCTGCATCGTCACGCTGCTGGACCGTCTGCTGCATCATGCCGACGTGACCAAAATCGAAGGGGACAGCTACCGGGTTCGCGAAAGCGAGCAGGAAACCGCAGTTCGCCGGAGGAAGAAATGACTCCTGCCTCATCGCTGCTGGACCCAGCGTCCAATCCAGCTCTCTACACCAGCACCGTACTCACCCTTTACGTGGATCTTCCGGACACCCCGTTGCGCGCCAGCAGCCGGGACCAGCGCCTTGCTCAGCGCCTTTTCGAAACGGGCATTCCTCTTTCGCTGGCCGAGACCGCTCTCCTGCTGGGCTCCCTCCGCCGCCTATGTCGGCCCTCCGACGTGCGGCCGCTACCCCGGATCCGTTCGCTTGCCTACTTCCAACCCGTCATCCAAGAGCTCCAGGAACACCCGGTTCCGGACGGCTACCTCGATTACCTCCGCCTTAAGCTCCGCGGCCTCATGGACAAGGCCGGCGCGGCGAAAGTCCAAAAATCTACGTTTTCAGATGACCGCTAACAC
>DATGHM010000172.1:0-2086 GCA_035307985.1 Candidatus Acidiferrales bacterium | reverse complement strand
GAAAAGAAGGGCGGCCGCTAACAGGACGGGAAAAAGTCGAACCGCAGCTTCAGGGGTTAAAACCCCTGACGCAAAACGCCCACTTACCGCGGGGTTAAAACCCCGCCGTCCTGAGGACAAGGCGTTTTTCTGCAAGGTGCTGAAGACCAACCTATTCCCGATGGGAGAACGACGACGCCGCCCGTGGTGCTACACTGATTGAGAAGAGAGCGTCTCACATTTGGTCTCAGCGAAGACCGACTCAACAGCATTTTGGGGCCATTCAGCACGCCGCGAGAAAGTCCAGCCGGCGGAACTACTCTGGTGAGTCCTATTTTGAATAAAGCCTCGCGAACTGCCCGAATCGAAGATTATGCGTTGATTGGCGACCTGGAAACGGCCGCCCTGGTGGGGAAGGACGGGTCGGTGGATTGGCTCTGCTGGCCGCGCTTCGATTCGGCGGCGTGTTTTGCGGCGCTGCTGGGCGATGCGGAGAACGGCCGCTGGCTGCTGGCTCCCTCAATTCCGGTGAGGCGAACGCGCCGCCATTATCGGAAGGACACGCTGATTCTGGAGACGGAGTTCGAGACGAGCGAGGGCTCGGTGACGGTGACGGATTTTATGCCGCCACGAGAGAAGCACTCGGACCTGGTGCGGCTGGTACACGGGAATCGCGGACACGTCCCAATGAAGATGGAGTTCGTTCTGCGATTCGATTACGGGAAATCGATTCCGTGGGTCACGCGGCTGAAGTCCGGCTCGCTGCGCGCCATTGCCGGGCCGAACATGACGATCCTGCGCACGCCAGCGCCGCTGCGGGGCGAGGGCATGAAAACGGTGGCGGAGTTCACGGTGAAGGCGGGCGAGACGGTCCCTTTTGCTCTGACCTACGAGTCTTCCCATCTGAGTCTGCCGAAAGCGATCGAGCCCAAAGTGGCGCTGCGACAGACCGAAACGTTCTGGCGAGACTGGATTCGTGTTTGCAAGTACCGCGGCCCATGGAAGGACGCGGTCACGCGGTCGCTGATCACGCTCAAGGCGCTGAGCTACTGGCCCACGGGCGGGATCATTGCGGCTCCGACGACGTCGCTGCCTGAATTTCCCGGCGGGACGCGAAACTGGGATTACCGCTTCTGCTGGCTGCGCGACGCTTCCTACACGCTGCAGGCGCTGATGAAGGCGGCCTTTTACGAAGAAGCGGAGGACTGGCGCGACTGGCTGCTGCGGGCGATTGCGGGGAGTCCGGAGCAGGTGCAGATCATGTACGGGCTGGCGGGCGAGAGGGACCTTCCGGAGCGGGAACTCGGGTGGCTCGCGGGCTACCGGAATTCGCGGCCCGTTCACGCGGGGAACGCGGCGGCAAAGCAGCTGCAGCTCGACGTTTACGGGGAGGTAACCAACGCCCTTTACAACGCGCACTGCGGGGGGCTTCGAGAAACGCATGCAGAGGAGGACCTGCAGATCGCGCTGCTCGATCATCTGGAACGAATCTGGCGCAAGCCGGACAACGGCATCTGGGAAATACGCGGGCCGCGGCGGCGCTTCACGTATTCGAAAGTGATGGCGTGGCTGGCGTTCGATCGCGCGATCAAGATCGCGGAGCAGTCCGATTGCAACTGCCCGCTGGACCGTTGGCGCTCGATCCGCGAGGAAATTCATAAGGACGTATGCGAGAAGGGATACGACGCGCGCCTGAAGAGCTTCGTCCAGTATTACGGCTCGAAGGAACTCGACGCTAGCCTGCTGATGATCGCAAAGGTGGGTTTCCTTCCCGCGACAGATGCGCGGGTGAAGGGCACGGTGCGGGCGATCGAGCGACAGTTGATGCAGAAGGGGTTCGTGCTGCGCTACAGAACAGAGCGTACAGAGGACGGTTTGCCGCCCGGGGAAGGGGTGTTCCTGGCGTGCAGTTTCTGGCTGGCGGACAATTACCTGCTGATGGGGAAGCGGGCGAAGGCGAAGCGCCTGTTCAAGAAATTACTCGCACTGCAAAACGAAGTGGGATTGCTCTCCGAGGAATACGATCCGAAAGAGAAGCGCCAGCTCGGGAATTTCCCGCAGGCGTTTTCACACATTGCGCTGATCAATACAGCGTTCGACCTGAGCC